>JBAXHE010000230.1:0-2600 GCA_037139055.1 Betaproteobacteria bacterium
ATCGTCATCAACCACCTACCGGAACGAACTTACAGAAAAAGATGGACACAACTGCGGACGGGAACCATCGTCAAAGTTGCGTGCAAGGAGAGATCTGTCCATCTCATTGCTTGACAGGGCACAATATATAAGATTAGGTTGTCATCTAAGGATCGTTTTTTTAATCCTGCCCCGAGAGGAGACGCTGTGAGTGTGAAATTTGCTCAAGGTATTTTTTGTTTATTCCTTTCCACGGGGATGTTTGCTCAACGACACTCTGTCTCGGCAGAAAGAATATATGAAAAAGCCAACAAAGTTGTCGTCTCTATAAGGACCACCAAAAATGATGGACAAGTAATTACTGGAAGTGGCGTGGTCTTTGGAAAAGATATTATCGTTACAAATGCACATGTTATTTCAGATGCAATTTTGATTGAAGTATCGAAAAATGGAAAAATATGGAAGCCACAATATTATGTTGTGTCCAAATCATCTAAAGATTATGCATTACTATTATGCGAAAATTTAAACATTGAAGCGCCTGATTGGGCGGCGTTATACGATGTTGGAAACAAAATATATACAATCGGTGATCCACTGGGACTTAAAGGCAGCATGACAGATGGTATGATAAGTCAGATTAGAATTTTAGATGGAATTTCTTATGTCCAAATTTCGGCTCCGATATCTCCAGGAAATAGTGGTGGTGGTCTGTTCAATGACCAGGGTGAATTAATAGGAATTACAACATTTAAACTTAAAGATGGCGAAAATTTAAATTTCGCGCTGCCCATGTTCGAAATTGCCGAAAATCAAGAAGATAGAATTATGAAAAAAATAGTTGGACTAGGTGCTAATGTTGGTGCAAGGAAATACATCAAATCATCATTTGAAAAAATTCAATCTTTAATGCAAGAATGTTTTTTATTCGACGCCGATTTTAGATTTCAACCAATATTCAAAGGAGTTTCATCAATTAAATTAATGAATAATGGAAGAATCGCAGAAATTATTGAATCAAGTAAAATAGAAAATACATCGAAAAAATGGGGCTTGGATCCAAATGGTCCAGACAAAATTGATAGCGTCGTTAAATATTTAGTTCCTATATCACGAATAATCATGACCACCAATCATCTTGAAAAAGATGGGAAACCGCTTGTATATCTCGTCATTCTTCAGGGCATGAACGAAGAAGAATGTATTAAATCAGATCTCGGGATCAATTTTAAGTCGTTTCCAATAGCACTTAAAACATTAAAATCACAGGAAATGTTGACTGAACTATTCCAGGAATTGATGATCAGAGCCAATCAGGAGTAGTAAATTAAAAAATATTGAGGTTGAACGCTTGTACGGATAAGTAGCGTCGCCTCCTACAAGTGGGAATGGCATCTAGCTAGAGCCCGCTCAAATTTCGGTAGGGATGCCCTTGAACCTCGGCAGCTCTATTACGCAGCATCCACGGGGCTAGCTCGGGATTCACAGAACGGTAACTACAGAGGGAAAGATACTGTCCCCTACTAGTAGGTAAGGAGGGTCCAAGATGACCTTTGAAGACCTACTCGACCTCAACGACATGGGCACCCGCACTCTCTACTCGGTGGAGGAGGTGTGCCGCTTGCTCAATGCGAAGCCCCGCGCTGTGGCGAATTGGATCCGCCAGGGGCGGCTCGAAGCCGTCAAGGTATGCGGACGCATCCGGTGGATCACCCGGGCATCGCTGGCTGCCCTGGTGTTTGAGGAAAGCCATGCGGAGGAACTCACAGAGGACACCTAGGGAACCCTCGGTTTAGCCTTGCCCCTCATACATTTCGATAGGAGCAGTGGCTTCGACCTTGTAGTAGTCCCTGATGATTTTCTCGCCGAGTTCTAGGATCTTGCTGTCCTGAGAGAAGAGGATCTTTACTCCCTCGTTCTGAATCTCAAAAAGGTTGACCCCATTATCCAATTCTCGAAGCCGTCAGACATTGAAGTTGGAAACCTAAAGGGCGTCACAGGCAACCCTCAACTTGCCGTCCTGATTGGGCGGGAGTGTTACCTCTACAGGATCACCAAGATCACGGCTGACGGGTTCCTAGAGAAGCATGTTAGGCGTATCACCTGTCCTGAGGGTGCAACTCGCATCGTCCGGGTGCAGGATGGGACTTTGGCATTCAGATTCGATGACACGAAGCTGCCGGACAAGCCCATCACCTTGCCCTGAGCCGAGGTCGTACCAAGGTGCCCTGATAGGGCTTCTCGCTACCCTGCGTTCAGCGCTACCTGGGACACTGTGGCAACATGACTACATCCCCGGAGAGTTATGCAATCGCCTGGAGCCGCAGTCTTCATGACAGTGTGGGTGGGCATGGCGCTCGGATTTGGGTTTTGGATGCTCATCTTTCCTAAGCACTACTGGAAGACTTGGAAGTCGTATCTGAAGCATGGCGACCCGTTCGAAAGTTCCTTCCCGGGTAGAACGGGTTGGTTGCTTGCCTACATCCACCGTCCGAATGCAATCAGGAGAGCGAGGATTCTGGGCGCAGCCTTCGTTTCTGTGGGCTTAGGGGTTGGGGCACTCGTCCTGAGTGGACTTCTACCCTTGAAGTGAGTCGTGACGGTAGTAGTCAGACTCCCCC
>JBAXHE010000231.1:0-2592 GCA_037139055.1 Betaproteobacteria bacterium
AAGACATTGAACATGATATTTGAAAACTGAATGCTGTTCCGACTCACTGTTATCCTTTAATTTTAGAGGGTCTTTTCAATCGAGTCGGAAACAGAACACAACAATAATTAAAGATGTATAAGCATAGAAGGAAGCGGTTCCTGAGAATGCTTACATCGCATCATGTTCAATCTATATGGTTGTGCACGATGGTTTTCAGATTTCCTAATAGGAAATTAAGAGTATATGGCGGATGCCTAGACTAAAAAAGGCGATGAAAGACGTAGCATGGCTGCGATAAGTTTCGGGGAGGTGCCTAGCAACCTTTGATCCGGAAATTTCTGAATGGGGAAACCCCTCTGAGTATACCTCAGAGACCTTTGCGCTTGACGTAAAGGAGCATACCAAGGGAAGTAAAACATTTCAGTACCTTGAGGAAAAGAGAAAAATATTTATTTTCTGAGTAGCGGCGAGCGAAAAGGAAAGAGCCCAAACCGTTTATAGTAATATTTGCGGGGTTGTAAGGTGACAATGTAGATTTATCTAGAGAAGTTACAAAATATGTTATTAGATTAAACTTCTGGAAAGGAGTGCCGTAGACGGTGATAGCCCGGTGATCGAAAATTTCATATCTTCTTTATTGTCATTCTTGAGTAACTCAAGACACGAATAGCTTGAGCGAATCCACCAGAACTAACTGGTAAGGCTAAATACTTTTTTAGATCGATAGTGAACTAGTACCGTGAGGGAAAGGTGAAAAGAACCCCGATGAGGGGAGTGAAATAGACCTGAAACCATATACTTACAAGGAGTCGGAGCGGACGTATTTATACGATCCGTCACGGCGTGCCTATTGAAGAATGAGCCAACGAGTTTATCTATGCTGCAGGCTAAGTTGTTAGAACAATGGAGCCTTAGGGAAACCGAGTGTTAATAGCGCGAAAAATTAATGTAGTATAAATAAGACCCGAAGCGAGGTGAGCTTGCCATGAGCAGGATGAAGTTTGTCGAAAGATAGATGGAGGTCCGAACCGGTGACCCGTGCAATAGTCTCGGATGACTTGTGGTAAGGAGTGAAAAGCTAATCGAACCTCGTAATAGCTGGTTCTCTCCGAAATAGCTTTAGGGCTAGCGTTGTGTGTTCCTCTTGGGGGTAGAGCACTGGAAGATTTCGACAGGGAGCAATCTCGCGACATCTATCAAACTCCGAATACCAAGAATTAAAAACACAGCAGTTAGGCTATGGGGGCGAAGCTCCATCAGCCAAAAGGGAAACAGCCCAGATCTCTAATTAAGGTCCCCAAATCTATGCTAAGTGCATATCAAGGAGGTGAAATTTCTCTGACAGTGAGGATGTTGGCTTAGAAGCAGCCATCATTTAAAGAAAGCGTAACAGCTCACTCACTAAGAGATTTCGCACCGAAAATAATCGGGGCTAAGCATAGTACCGAAATTGAGGGCTTCCATTTTTTTTAAATTGGGAGCGGTAGGAGAGTATTCCATACAGCATCGAAGCCAAAGGGGTGACCCATGGTGGAGCGTATGGAAGTAAGAATGTTGGCACAAGTAACCGCAAGGAAGGTGAGATCCCTTCCCGCCGAAAGATCAAGGTTTCCTGGGCAATGGTGATCAACCCAGGGTTAGTCGGTCCTAAGGAGATGGTGAAAACCGCATCCGATGGGCACAGGGTTAATATTCCCTGACTTCTGTTATATCCGATGATAGGACGGAGTGTAGTATATAAAGCTCATTATTGGATTTGAGTTTGTTAGTAAGGATGGTTTCCAGGAAAATCCGGAAGCTGACGTTAAAGTAACATCCAAGCAAAGCATAAATGTGGGGATTCGTCTCCATAGATTTTATAAAGCACGCTTCCAAGAAAAGTATCTAAGGTTAATATAATAGAATCCGTACCGCAAACCGACACAGGTGATCAGGTCGAGTAGACCAAGGCGAACGAGTGAGAGGTCTTCAAGGAACTCGGCAAAAAAGCAGCCGTAACTTTGGAATAAGGCTTGCCATTTTAATTTATTAAAGTGGCCGCAGCGAAAGTATCTCCGGCAACTGTTTATCAAAAACACAGCTCCCTGCGAACTCGCAAGAGGATGTATAGGGGGTGACACCTGACCAATGCCAGAAGGTCAAATATCGGTGGTGCTATGTCGCAAGATGTAGTGCTGGCTGATATAAGCCCTGGTGAATGTCGGCCGTAACTATAACGGTCCTAAGGTAGCGAAATACCTTGTCGGGTAAGTTCCGACGCGCACGAATGGTGTAATGACTGGAGAACTGTCTCGAAGACCTGCTCGGTGAAAATACAATACCGGTGAAGATGCCGGTTACCTGCAGATAGACGAAAAGACCCTAGAAGCTTTACTGCAGCTTGATATTGAATATGTTTTTACATTACGTAGAATAGATGGGAGAGGTTTGATGGTTAGAGTCTCGGCTCTGATCTACTCGTCAGTGAAATACCATTTTTTGTGAGGACATATTCTAATCTCTAAGGCAAAAACTTAGAGAGACAGTATCTGGTGGGTAGTTTTACTGGGGCGGTATCCTCCTAAAGAGTAACGGAGGAGTTTATTAAGGTTAGCTAGGCGCGAATGGAAA
>JBAXHE010000232.1:0-2565 GCA_037139055.1 Betaproteobacteria bacterium
TTGGTCACGGTCAGGGTGAAGGTCTTGGAGGCCGTGATGGTGCCGCTGGTGAAGGCGCTGCCGCTGATGACGGCGCCCACGCCCTGGTCAACGGAACCCGTGCCATTGCTGAAGGAAGGCGTGATGGTGGTGCTGCCGCCATAGGCCACGGGGTTCGTGGTCGCCACCAGGCCGGTGGCCACGGGGAGACTGACCACCGTGACGGTGGTGCTGACGGTCTTGGTGACATCGTCATTGGAGGTGGCCGTAATGGTCACCGTCCCCGCCGAAGCCGGGGCCGTCCAGGCACCGGTGCTCGCGTTGATCGTGCCGGCGCCGGCAGACCAGGTGACGCCGTTGGTGGCGCCATTGGTGGCCGTGGAGCTGAAGGTGGTGCTGGTGCTGATGGAGCGGGTGGCGCCGGCCGGGGTGACGGCGGTCAGGGCCACGGTCTGCGGGCTGACGGTCAGAGGCGCACTGGACGAGGTGGCGCCCGCGGCGTTGGTCACGGTCAATGTGTAGGTCTTGGCGGCCGTGATGGTGCCGGTGGAGAAGGGGGTGCCACTGGTGACAGCGCCCACACCCTGGTCCACGGAACCCGTGCCATTGCTGAAGGTCGGGGTGACGGTCGTGCTGCCGCCGTAGGCCACGGGGTTGGTGGCGGCCACGAGGCCGCCGGCCACGGGCAGTGCGATCACCGTGACCGTCGTGGTCGCGGACTTGGTAGCGTCGTCGGCGGAGGTGGCTGTGATGGTCACCGTTCCGGCCACAGCCGGAGCCGTCCAGGCGCCCGTGCCGGGGGTCATGGTGCCGGCGCTGGCGGACCAGGTGATGCCATTGGTGACGCCGCCCGTGGCGGTGGCACCAAAGGTGGTGGCCGTGCTGATCGACCGGGTGGCGCCGGCCGGGGAAACAGCACCCACGGCCACGGTCTGCGGGGTCACCGTCAGGTTTGAGGTACTGGTGGTACCCGCAGCGTTGGTCACGGTCAGGACGAAGGCCTTGGCTGCAGTGATGGTGCCGCTGGGGAAGGTCGTGCCGCTGGTGACGGTGCCCACGCCCTGGTCCACACTACCCGTGCCGCCGCTGAAGGTTGGGGTCACGGGGGTGTTGCCGCCGTAGGCCACGGGGTTGGTGGCCGCCGAGAGGCCGGTGGCCACAGGCAGGCTCACCACCGTGACGGTGGTCGAGGCAGTCTTGGTGGGATCGTCATTCGACGTCACCGTGATGGTCACAGACCCGGCGGTGGCCGGAGCCGTCCAGGCGCCGGTGCTGGCGTTAATGGACCCTGCGCTGGCACTCCAGGTGACACCGTTGGTCGCGCCACCGCTGGCGGTACTGCTGAAGGTGGTACTCGTGCTGATGCTGCGGGTGACTGCTGCCGGCGAGACCGCCGTGAGGGCCACGGTATTGACGGTCACCGTCAGGGGGGTGGTGGCGGTGGTGCCCGCCGCGTTGGTCACAGTCAGGGTGAACGTCTTGGCAGCGGTGATGGCGCCGCTGTTGAAGGCCGTGCCGCTGGTGACGGTGCCCACGCCGTTGTCCACGACGCCGGTCCCGTTGCTGAAGGTCGGGGTGATGTTGGTCGCGCCGGCATAGCCCACGGGGTTCGTGACGGCCACCAGGCTGGTAGCCACGGGCACCGGGACGATGGTAACGGAGGCGGTCCCTGCCGCAGAAGCAGTGCCCGCGGCGTTGGTGCCCACACAGCTCAGGCCGACGGTGCCCGAGACCCCGGCGGTGAAGTTGATGGCACTGGTGGCGGCGCCAGAGTTGATGGTGCCGCCGCTGATGGTCCAGGCGTAGGTCACGCCGGACTGGGCCACAATGCTGGCGGTGTAACCCACCTGCCCTGCCGTGACGGTGGTCGGAGCAGTCACGGTGGGGGCGCTGGCCGGGAGCACAACCGACACAGTGGTGGTAGCGGACTTGGTGGCGTCATCGGTGGAGGTGGCGGTGACGGTCACCGTCTGGGTCGTGGCTGGTGCGGTCCAGGCCCCGGTGGCGGGGTTGATGGTGCCCGCCGAGGCGGACCAGGTGATGCCGTTGGTGGCGCCGCCGGAGGCCGTGGTGCTGAAGGTGGTGCTGGTGCTGGCCGTGCGGATGCCACCCACGGGACTGATGGCCGCAACGGCCACCGTCTGGGGGGTCAACGTCACAAAGGTCGAAGCGGCTGAACCCGTCGGATTGGTCACGGCGAGGGTGAAGGTCTTGGCGGCGGTGATGGCACCGCTGCCGAAGGCCGTGCCGCTGGTCACGGAACCGATGCCGTTATCGACGCGGCCGGTGCCGTTGCTGAAGGTGGGCGTAAGGGTGGTGGTACCACCGAAGGGCACGGGATTGGTCGTGGCCACCAGGCCGGTGGCCACGGGGAGGCCCACCACAGTGACGGTGGTGCTGGCGGATTTCGTCGGATCATCGACAGACGTGGCCGTGATGGTCACTGTCTGGGCCGTGGCCGGGGCGGTCCAAGCATTACCAGCCCAGGTACCCGCGCTGGCAGACCAGCTGACGCTGCTGGTGGCACCACCACTGACGGTGCTGCTGAAGGTGGTGACGGTGTTGACGTCGCGGGTGGGGGCGGCG
>JBAXHE010000233.1:0-2558 GCA_037139055.1 Betaproteobacteria bacterium
CTGCCAGATCCTGGGCTGCTAAAATGGTTTTCCGGATTTGCTCCGGGGTCCTGCCCTGGATGGCCAGGAACTTTTCAGCCTGTTCGATCTCCAGACGGCTATCCTTGGTTGATCCGGATCGTTCTTTGGCAAGAGTGATCAATTCCCGTTGAGTGGCTTTATTACCGTCCAATACCTCAAGGAGCAGTTTTTCTGCATCCCTCAGTTCAATGGCCTTCTGAATTCCGCCTTTGACATAGTTTGCAATGGCGGTTACCGAAAAAGCAGCCGCCATTGCTCCTCCCAAATTCAATGCAGCTCCCTTCAAAGAATCGAAAAGACCTCCGAGGCCACCGGCATTTTTTTTCATTTCATTGCCAATAGCTCTTGTCTGGCTGCGGATATCAGCCAGCTTGGTGTTGAGTTCCTGAAGCTTCTTTGACTTATCTGCAAATTCCTGGGTATTGGTCTTGAGTCCTTTCAGCTCAGCATTCAGGGCCCTGGCTGATGCTTCAATTTCCTTCAGCGTTGCATTGGCCTGCTGACCGTTCAGAATCACGGTCGCCCTGGCTTCTTCTGTCATCTTTGCCATCGCCTTACTTTATTGAGTTGTCATTGATGTTTTCAGAAATCACTACCTGGGCTTTTCGGCCGTATTCCTTTTGCAGTATCTCAAACAGTCGCTGCGCTTCACCATAGAAAGTCCGGGAATACCATTTCTTAGGTTTACGGACCTGTCCAAGCATTTTATCAGCTAATACCCTACTGCCTCGTGAAACAGGTCGGTCTCCGAGTTTGGTTCCTTTGCCCACACCCATATCCAGGAACTTTCCGTAATAATTGAAAGCAAATTCAATCCGGTCCACGTTTCCTCGTGAAGCGGCGATTACTTTATACTTGAAACTTCGATTGAGGTCACCGGAGGAATTCTGGCCGATCTTCATTCGGGTCAGGTTTTTTCTCCATAGTTGAATGGTGATCTTAGCCCAGGCTTCGGCTATTTCACGTTCGGAAAGTTTGGGTTGGGGGTTTTGCATTTAGCAAAGGAAAGCTCATTGAAACAAATTACAAAGGACAATTTTTATAAGGAACTATTGATTAGAAAGTGCAGGGGATTTATTGAAGTAGAATTTCAATTTAAAGAATTGAGTGGAAATTAAAGGGTGAAAAGTACCGAGCAAATTTCACAAACTCTTAATCTCATATTCCCATATCCCCATTTATATCAATCCCTTATTCGAAAGGTTTCCTTTACACAATTTACACATGCACACTACTCATTTACAGTTTTTTACACATAAATAAATATTAATTATTTCTAAATCAAATCATTAATGTGATGGCTTGGTTTTTGTTAGGTGTAAACTTAGTACTACGTTTTGGATTAGCATAACTATAGCCAAAACCAGCATGAAATACCGGCATTGCAAATTCGGTATACCCTGTGAGTTTAACCTGGTTAGATATAATTGCCTTATCATTCGCATAACGATGAGCGCGAATGGGGTGACCTCGTTCAATCGGATTATAGGGTCATCCTCGATGTGCTTTTCAGCAATCAGGCCTAGGAAAAGCTCTTCATTTGAATGCAGTTCTCTTATAGGTTACCGGCCTATGACAAAACTTTCACTTCAACTATTGGGTAAAAGCAACCTGGCAATACCCGGCTCTTGTCTTATCCTTCAGGAGACAAGAGCTAGGGAATCGTGATGAAGGTTCGCTACGTTTTATTTCGTAGCAAAAAAAATGAACCCGGAGGATGAAACTTATCCCGGTTCTTCCATCCGAAATCATTGGGATATTCCTTAAATTTGTGTGATATGAAAAACATCATTTTGAAAATGGTCTTTGCATCCATCATAACGCTGGCTTTAGCAGGGTTTACAAATGTTCAAGGACAAAGCATGTATCTTACAGTAACCAACAATTCCGGGTTGACAGTGGATCATTATGTCGCTTCCTGGACTGTTTTTTCATTAAACCCATATACGGTGTATACATGTGACCATTATTCTGATCCGATTCCTTCTCCCTTCTCCTTGCCAACACTCATTCCTTTTACTGCTAATGTTAATGATGTAAGAGACCCGATTTTCTACGTATATGTTCGTGTTATCGGATATAATCAGTTTAACAATCCGATCTGTTCTGGGGACAATACTGTTGGCCCTAAGACCACTGCTCAACTTCAGGGGAGTTGGTCCATAGCTGTCACGGTTAATTGATGATAAAAACATGGATTAACAATACAAGGCAGGTAACTGAAAAATGAATGAAAACAAAATGAAAATTCCGATAATCATAGTTTCATTGTTTTTCTCTTACCTGTCTTGCTTTGCCCAGGGCGAATGGAACCAGTGGCGATTTGGGCAAAATATTTCACTTGATTTTAATTCAGGCAACCCAGTGCAAGTTGCTAATAACAATATGAATACGGGTGAGGGAACGATTAGTCTGGCCGATTCCCTTGGAAATCTGTTGTTTTATTCCGATGGCAAAGCGATCTGGGATAAAACCAATATCGTCATGCCGAATGGGTATGGATTACACGGGACATGGCAACCCTTCAAACCTGCTTT
>JBAXHE010000234.1:0-2536 GCA_037139055.1 Betaproteobacteria bacterium
CGATAACGTCGTGGTTGCCCCAGACCACTTCGGCCAGCGTGCCTTCGCGCACACGCGTTTCGATTTCGTGGCAATAGAGTCCTTTGTCGCGCTGCACATAGAATCCGTAGGTGCGGCAGGCGATTGGCCGCTGGAGATAGACCGGGCAAGCACCGGTGTCTGGGTCGAGCAACGGGCAGGTCACCGGGCGGCGTGGTTGGTCGCCGAGCAGGCTCATTCGCTGCCGTATCGCTGCGAGCTGCTCTGGCCGCAACTTGGCCAGCCCCGCTTGCAATAGCATCCATTCGTCGGCGGTCAGTTGCGGCAGGGCGGCAAGTTGGCGGCAGCAACTGTCGCAACCTTTGCTGCACGGCCACTCGGGATGCTGTTCGCGGATGGTGCCTACGCGGGCGTCAATATCGGTATGGAGACGGGCGAGGTCGGTCATCACGCTTCGTTCAGCAAGGCTTCAATTTCACTCTGCAGCTCGGCGAGCGTGTCGACCACGCGCCAGGCGCCGGCAAAATCGTGCCCGTGCGTCAGGGCACTGCGTAGGACGATGCAGCGCAGACCCGCCGCGTGAGCGGCTTGCAGACCGCGCGGTGAATCTTCGACGACCAGGCATTCCTCGGCCGGACGGCCGATGCGCTCGATGCCGAGCAGGTAAGGTTCGGGCGAAGGCTTGCTGTGCGTGTAGGTTTCGCAGGTCAGCGCGAAGCGGAAGTGGCGCAAGATATCGAGGCGCGAATGAATCGACTCGAAGCTGGCACGTGTCGCGCTGGTCACAATGCCCATCTCGACCCGGCCGGCCAGGCTCTCGAGCAGGGTGTCGATGCCGGGTGTCAGCAACTCGGTTGCAGACGCCAGCAACTCAAGGTGCAGGACGTTGCGTTCGTGACGCATGGCTTCGATCTGGGCAGGTGAGGTTCCGCGATCCGTGAGAATGTGCCAGGCGCCGCAGTTGTTGTTGAGGTACCAGTCGAGAAATTGCTTTTCCGATAGCTCGATGCCATGTCGGCGCAGGTAGTCGCGGTTGGCCTGGTAGTAGTAACGTTCGGTGTCGACGAGAACACCGTCGTTGTCCCAAAGGATGGCAGAGAGCATGAGGTTAGGTGCGCTTGATGCAGCGGGAAAGGTAAGGCAGGCGCGAATTATACCGGAGGCCGGTGGGCAGTCCTGTATGCGCCTATCGATGGGCTTTTCCGTCTGGTTGTTGCGCACCATCAAGGGCGATTTCATCTCGGCGCTGGGGCTTCGCGTGGCAATGCATTAAACTGCCGGGTTCTCCGGCTGTAAATTGGTTGTTCATGAAACCTGCTTCTTCTCCCCGCGCTTCGGTTTATGGCGATTGCCTTGCCGTCGACCAGCGCCGTCTGCGCTCGATGGCGCGCGATCTGCGCCATCTGTTTGGCGCCAAGCGCGATGCCTTGCAGGCGGACTACGACAAGCTGCTGGAGAAATCCCGTGCGGCGGTCGCGACCCGTCGCGCCGGCCTGCCGCGACCGAAATTTCCGGAAGAACTGCCGGTCAATGAGCGCCGCGGGGAAATTGCCGAGCTGATTGCCAAGCATCAGGTGGTGATTGTTTGCGGCGAAACCGGCTCCGGCAAAACGACGCAGATTCCCAAAATCTGCCTTGAACTCGGGCGCGGAACCACCGGCCTGATCGGACATACGCAGCCGCGCCGGATTGCCGCGCGCTCGACGGCGGCACGCATCGCGCAGGAACTCGAGAGCGAAATCGGCCGCGTGGTCGGCTACAAGATCCGTTTTACCGATCGCACTTCGCCGCAGTCGTACATCAAGCTGATGACCGACGGCATCCTGCTCGCCGAAACGCAGGGCGATCCGTGGCTTGGTCAGTACGACACGCTGATTCTCGACGAGGCGCACGAGCGCAGCCTGAACATCGACTTCCTGCTCGGCTACCTCAAGCAGTTGCTGCCCAAACGCCCCGATCTCAAACTGATCATTACTTCGGCGACGATTGACGCCAGCCGCTTCGCCCAGCACTTCAACAATGCGCCGGTGATCGAGGTGTCCGGCCGGATGTATCCGGTCGAGGTGCGCTACCGCCCGGTACAGAATGAAGAAGCCGAAAATGACGACGAGCGCGATCTTTACGACGCCATCGTCGACGCCTGTGACGAACTGCATCGCGTCGGTTCGGGTGACATTCTGGTATTCCTCCCCGGCGAGCGCGAAATCCGCGATGCCGCCGAAGCTTTGCGCAAACATGCGTTCGGGCGTGGCGGCGTGCACCCCGAAATCCTGCCGCTGTTCGCCCGTCTGTCGGCCGAGGAGCAATCGCGCATCTTCAAGGCGCACAGCGGACGGCGCATCGTGCTGGCGACCAACGTCGCCGAAACCTCGCTGACCGTTCCGGGCATCCGCTATGTTGTTGATACCGGTTTGGCGCGGGTTAAACGCTACTCGTACCGTAACAAGGTCGAGCAGCTGCAGATTGAGAAAATAGCGCAGGCTTCTGCCAACCAGCGCTCCGGACGCTGCGGGCGGGTTGCTGCCGGCGTCTGCATCCGCTTGTATTCCGAGCAGGA
>JBAXHE010000235.1:0-2526 GCA_037139055.1 Betaproteobacteria bacterium
GGTGTTTTAGAATTTAGAGAATTGGAAATGCCGGAGTTATTTCGTGCGCATCCCTAATGTTGAAATGTCGAAGTTATTTCGTGCATATTCCTAAACACAACAAACTTCAATTTGACTTAAACAGCTCCAGTTTTTTGATGGTTATACAACACCTTTTATGTCCATCTAGCAAATTAGCAACATTTAATAAACAACAAAATTATATAAATTTACCAAAAGTACAATTAAATCATCTATATCGCTCTTTAGATATTTTATGTGCAGAAAAAAATGCTATTGAATCACATGTTTTTAACATGAATCGTAAGTTATATAATATGCAGGTAGACGTAGTCTTTTATGATGTTACTACTTTTCATTTTGAAAGCGTAAAAAAAGATAGCTTAAAAGATTTTGGTTTCAGCAAAAATAACAAACTAAATGAAGTGCAAGTTGTATTTAGCATGTATATAGATCGTGATGGTCGTCCAGTTGGCTATGAACTATTTTCTGGAAATACTTTTGAAGGTAAAACTCTAGAGTGTGCACTAGAAGCTATTGAAAAGAAATTTGGCATACGCAACGTAATTATTGTTGCTGACAGAGGTATAAATAGCAAGTTTAATTTGAAAAAAATTGTTGACAAAAAATATGGATATATTTTCTCATCACGCATAAAAAACATGTCTAAAATTATCCAAGAAGAAATTTTCAATAAAAATGGATATGTAGAGTTATCTAAAAACCCTGAAGATAAATATTGTTATAAAATTATTGATTATATTAATAAAGTTAAAGATACTGATGGTGAAATAAAATTGCCAGAAAAATTAATTGTTACATACTCAACAAAAAGAGCTCGCAAAGATAAGGCAGACAGAAAGAGATTTTTAGATAAAGCTAATTTTTTATTACAAAACAAATCGCTAATAAAAAGTAGCAGCAAACGTGGTGGTAAAAAATATTTAAAAGAAACTTCTAAAACTGATTGGGTGTTAGATTCGAGATTAATAACTAAAGATGAACAGTTTGATGGATTTTATGGAATACAAACCAACACAACAAATTTATCCGTAGAAGAAATATTAGACGCTTATCATGGGTTATGGAAAATAGAAGAAAGTTTTAAAATCATGAAAAGCACACTAGAAGTAAGACCAATTTTTCATTGGACAGAAAACCGCATCAAAGGACACTTTGTGATTTGTTTTTTAGCATTTTTATTAGAAAGAACATTAGAACTTAAACTAAAGCACGCTGAAATTGTAGCTTCTGTTCAAAATATACGCGATGCTATTAACTCATTACAGTTTGCTGAAGTAGAATTTAACAAGAAAAAATTTTTCATTAAAACAAAAAATACAGAATTGGCCTCTAAGATTTTACGTAATTTAAAAATACCACCGCCAAAAAATATTACACTATCTACCAATTTAAACATATAACGCACTATTTATGTGCACAACTAAATTTACAATTATATATTGTGGTGGCAATTTGCACCAAAAAATTTATCTATGATAAGATTTTTTCAGGGTTTTTGATTATGAAGTGATAAACTCAGGAAAAGAAAGTACGTCGACATATCTATAGAGCCAAACAGCAACGTGGTTTTGGTTGGAAGAAATGGAGTAAACAGCAAATATACCAATACACACAGTTATATAATGACTATGGGATCAGGTATAATTATGGCTAATGAAAGTAGCTCCCGTCTTTATCACTTGTTTGCAAACTTTCCTGTAAAAATCAACAAATAGCTTTTTAAACCAGAACATTGTAGTGGCAACTTGCTGTGAAGGAAACGTATTTCACTCTTAAATACACTTGCATTACAAGGTTAACGTGTGGTACAAGTAATTTATTGTAAAATAATTGGCTGAAGTTATGTTTATAAAAATTACAAAATCAAAAGGTTTGCAATATGTGCAAATAGTAAAATCGTACCGTTCAAATGGTAAAACGAAACATGATTTACTTTGCAATTTAGGAAGATTAGATCAACTGACAGATAACCAAGCTTGGCAAAAAATCGCAATTAGCTTTGCAAAACTTACCGGGTTACAACAATTTAATGATACTGAAGGTTGTTCTGAAGCCAATATTTTAAATTGGGGATATTTAATATATAAAAAATTGTGGGAAAAATTTAAATTAAACATAATTCTTAAAGAAGAAATTCAAACTAAACACAACAAACTTCAATTTGACTTAAACAGCTCCAGTTTTTTGATGGTTATACAACACCTTTTATGTCCATCTAGCAAATTAGCAACATTTAATAAACAACAAAATTATATAAATTTACCAAAAGTACAATTAAATCATCTATATCGCTCTTTAGATATTTTATGTGCAGAAAAAAATGCTATTGAATCACATGTTTTTAACATGAATCGTAAGTTATATAATATGCAGGTAGACGTAGTCTTTTATGATGTTACTACTTTTCATTTTGAAAGCGTAAAAAAAGATAGCTTAAAAGATTTTGGTTTCAGCAAAAATAACAAACTAAATGAAGTGCAAGTTG
The DNA here is from genome assembly GCA_037139055.1 of Betaproteobacteria bacterium. Classification (GTDB taxonomy): domain Bacteria; phylum Pseudomonadota; class Gammaproteobacteria; order Burkholderiales; family Rhodocyclaceae; genus Propionivibrio. Next base: position 2,510 of record JBAXHE010000235.1, read on the forward strand.
TATTTAGCATGTATATA
>JBAXHE010000236.1:0-2510 GCA_037139055.1 Betaproteobacteria bacterium
GGCCTGAAGGCGGTCGGCGAGTCGGTGTCCTTGCCGCTGCAGTATTACGATTGCAATCTTGGTAGCACGCTGGCGCTGTGCGGCGTGATGGCTGAAGTCGGCGTCAAAGCCCTGGTTTTCAGCTCGTCGGCAACCGTCTATGGGGACCCAGCGTCGGTGCCGATTCGCGAGGATTCCCCTCGTGCGACGACGAGTCCTTACGGCTCATGTAAGCTGATGATCGAAGACATCCTTGCCGATCTTTCAAATTCCGATGCCGAATGGCGGATTGCCCGGTTGCGTTATTTCAACCCGGTCGGTGCGCATGAGAGCGGTCTGATCGGTGAGGCGCCGAGCGGTATTCCGAACAACCTGATGCCCTATGTCGCGCAAGTGGCCAATGGACAGCGCGAGCGACTGAGTGTCTATGGCGGCGATTATCCGACGCCCGACGGGACCGGTGTGCGCGACTATATTCATGTCATGGATCTGGCCGAAGGGCACGTCGATGCCCTGAACTACCTGTTTCGCGAGAAAGGCTTGCTCACTGTTAATTTGGGCACCGGAACGGGATATTCCGTTCTCGACATGGTGCGTGCTTTTGAAAAGGCGAGTGGACGACCGGTGCCGTATTCGATTGTTCCTCGCCGGGCAGGTGATATTGCCTCCTGTTACGCCGATCCGGCGCTAGCCGAGCAACTTCTGGGCTGGAAAGCCCGGCGCGGCCTCGACGAAATGTGCCGTGATGCCTGGTGCTGGCAGCAGACGCAGGCGAAGAAATAAGCCAATCTGATGGCCACTTACGCAATTGGCGACATTCAGGGTTGCTTTGGCTCCTTGCTGCGGCTGCTCGAGCGCTGTGCCTTTGATCCTGCACGGGACAAGCTCTGGTTGGTCGGCGACCTGGTCAATCGTGGGCCGCGTTCACTGGAAACGGTGCGCTTTGTTCGTGACCTGGGCGATGCGGCAATTACCGTTCTGGGTAACCATGACCTTTCCCTGCTGATGGCCGCTGAAGGGTTTGGCAAGCGCGGCAAGGGCGATACCTTCGACGATATCCTCGATGCGCCGGATCGCGACGAGCTGCTCGACTGGCTTCGTCAGCAGCCGCTGTGTCACCTTGAAGGCGGATACTGTCTGGTGCATGCCGGATTGTTGCCGCAATGGCGTGTCGGCCAAGCGCGGGCCTTGGCCAGCGAGGTCGAAGCTGTGCTGCGCGGTTCGCAATGGCGCGAGCTGTTGGCGCAGATGTGGGGCAGTGAGCCGGCTTCCTGGCAGGATTCTCTGGAAGGCTGGGCACGGCTACGGGTGATCATCAACGCCATGACCCGCATGCGTTTCTGTTCGCCGCAAGGGGTGATGGATTTCAAGGTCAAGGGCGAGGTTGAAAAAGCGCCTAAAGGCTTCATGCCTTGGTTTGAGGTGCCCGGACGGCGGAGTGCCGACTCTGTGCTGATTACCGGGCACTGGTCGGCGCTGGGCTTGAAGATCATGCCCAATCTGCTGGCGATCGATTCAGGCTGCCTGTGGGGCGGTGCGCTGACGGCTATTCGCCTGGAAGACCGGGTGGTTTTCCAGGTGCCGTGTGCGCCGGATGAAATCCGGGCTGGCGTGCAAGAATAGCTGCAATGGCCGTGTGTGCCGCCTGACAGACTTCACGCCGGGTCTTGCCTACCGTCTCGATGGGCGCAGCAGGCGTCAGGCGAACGGTCAGCGAACGACTCGCCAGAATGGCCAGAAAACATTGTTGCAGCGTAATCTCTCCAGCGAATGAAGGTGCCAGGCTGAGTTCGCCACTTGGGTCGTGGTACGAAATCGCCACCGGCAGGATCGGACGCTGCGTTTCGATGGCTGGTTGCAGCAAGGCCGCGTGAAATCCGAGCAGATGCGTTCCGTCGGTCGTCGTGCCTTCGGGAAACAGCGCGACATCGATGCCGGAGTTGAGCAGTGCATCGATTTCGGCGTTCACGGTCCGCGCATGTCCGTGGCTACCGCGGCGCAGAAAGACAGTGTCATTACGTTCGGACAGCCAACCGATGAACGGCCATTGGCGGATCTCGGCCTTGGCAATGAACGCTGCCGGCCGAAAGGCGTGGGTGGCAAAAATATCCAGCCAGGAAATATGGTTGGCAACGATTAGACTGCCGGGTGGGGCGTCCGATGCGGCGCACTCTACCCTGACGGAAAGAATGTGCAGAAGCTGGTAAGACCAAAGTTTCTTGAGACGTGCTCGGTGTTCGGGGCTGGCCCGTGGATAAATCAGCGCTGTACCGATGCCCATCCACAGCAGGTGCAGTGCCAGTCTCAGGCAGCGAAACAGGCGTACCAGGTAAGGCGTCGCAGAGGTATGTCCCATTGCTGTCAGATTAATGGGCGACGCGAATCGATCCGCATGCGCTCAGGACACAAGCCGGGTCTCCCAGAATTAGGGAAAAGCCCTCTCGCCTCACCAGACTCATCGCTCAATCGCCTACCAAAGTGCCTTGCCAAAGGCCTTGGTATAGCGCTCAGCAATGTCGTCCCGGCTGGGC
>JBAXHE010000237.1:0-2494 GCA_037139055.1 Betaproteobacteria bacterium
GTTGAGAGTGCGGTGCGTTCGGCCAGCTTGCGTACTTCGTCGGCGACGACGGCAAAGCCCCGCCCGGTCTCGCCGGCGCGAGCCGCTTCAATGGCCGCGTTAAGGGCCAGCAGGTTGGTCTGGTCAGCAATTTCCTTGATGATGTGGATGACCTTGGTGATGTCTGCTGTGCGTTCTCCAAGCTGGTGCACCACCCCGGCGGTTTCGCGAATCGAGGTTTCAATGTCGTTGAGTTCGTTGACCACTTCGCCGACGCGCTGATTGCCGGTGTGTGCCGCCTGGGAGGCTTGGGTGACCAGTTGTTGCGCTTCGGCGGCGTTGTTCGAGACGTGGGAGATGGATACCGAGACTTCCTCAACGGCCGAGGCTAGGCTTGAGGCCGACTGGCTTTGCTGCTCGGAACCGTCCATCACGCTTTGCGCCGTTTCAGTCATCGATTGAGCAGCAGAGGTCATTTCACGGGTGGCGGTGGTGATTTGGCCAATCATCTGGGTGAGCCCGTCACGCATTTTGACCAGGGCGACCGCCAGACGGGCCGTTTCGTCACGGCTGTCTGGGTCTGCGGCAGGAACCTGCTGGCGCAGATTGCCGTTGCCCATGGCCTGCAGGGCCTCGGCCATGTTCCCCAGCGGTGCCAGGCTGCGATTGGTGAACAGAACGACCACGCTGATCAGAATAAACGCCGCAGCGATGAGAATGCCGATCATGATGGTTCGGATGCGTCGCGCCTCGACGGTGATTTCATCGACCCAGGTACCTGCGCCGATAATCCAGTTGGTGCCGCGCAGACCGGCCAGGGAAATCAACTTGTTCCCCGACTGGCCGTTTGGCGTTTCCCACTCGTAATAAAGCGGCCCGGTTTTCTTGTCGATCATCTGTTTGATGAGCGCAGTAAGATGCGGGTCGGCGATTTCCTTCAGCGATTTTCCATGAAATTTTTCGTTGGGGTGGGCCTGAAAAATGCTGTCTTCGACGGTTTTCCCCGGCGCGACAATGAAGGCGTAACCGGTCTCGCCGACCTTGATGTTATTGACCCCGTTAATCATCCGCTTCATGATGCTATCGACGCTGATACGGATCGAAATAGCGCCGATGACCTCTGTGTTACGGAATAGCGGTTCAAAATACGATACGAAAAAGGTGCCGCTGCGGTTGACCAGCCCGATGTAGGGTTTGCCGACGCTGAGCGCCTGGGTTTCCGGACCGTCGGGAGTCAGGGCTACGCCCACCTGAGATTTGCCCTCGCTGTTTTTCAGGAAGGTGGTGACGCGGATAAACCGGTCGCCGACCTTGACCATCACCGCCGGGTCCGAGTTGAGCAGACTGCGGACCTTGCCCAGCAGTTCGAGGTTGCCGTTCAGGGTCGTTGAACCTGCCTTGAGTACCGGAACGTCGGGCGTGTCAACGGCAGGCGCCTTGTCGTCGGAAAGCGTGATCGGGCCGGGCAGCATCTTCTTGAAAACGTCCATCCCCTGCTTGGCGGTGTCTTGCGTGGCGTCGAAATTGTCACCGATGGCCATGCTCAGGGCGTCGACTCTTTCCTGGATACGGGTTTCAGATTGACTGATGGCTGAGCGGTTGGATATCGACGATAGGGTGACGACCAGGGCAGCAAATACCGTTAGCGTGGCCAATAGGATGACTGCACCCAGTTGCTGGGCAAGCGGTAGGCCACGGAAATTCATGTGTTTCTCCAGAGTGGGACGAATATATGCCCAAAGATTATGCATCAGTTTCATGAAACATTCATGTTCATGTGTTATGGCCTGCAATTCCTCTCCAGGGTTTGCCATCGCTTCCGGTAGAATCCCGACTTTGATCTTTCGAGTGCTCTTGAATGGAATATCTCGCCACCTTTGTCGACATCGTTTTGCATCTGGACAAACACCTTGCCATGCTGGTTCAGGACTATGGCGTATGGATCTACGCGATCCTCTTTGCCATTATCTTCAGCGAGACCGGTTTCGTGGTGACGCCTTTTTTGCCCGGTGATTCATTGTTGTTTGTGGCAGGGGCTCTGGCGGCGCTGGGCGGGATGGATATTCTTATTTTGCTGTCGTCGCTGTGTGTGGCGGCGACCCTCGGCAATATGCTCAACTACCAGATCGGCCGCTTCATCGGGCCGCGGGTGTTCAAGTGGGACGATTCGATCTTCTTCAATAAAGCGGCATTAAACAAGACCGAGGCCTTTTACGAAAAGCACGGCGGTAAAGCGCTGGTGATCTCGCGGTTTTTGCCCTTGTTCCGCACCTTTGCGCCGTTTGTTGCCGGTGTTGGGAAAATGAACTACACCCGCTTCAGTTTTTTCAACCTGATCGGCGCCTGCCTGTGGGTGATCTCGTTGACCCTGGCCGGTTACTTCTTTGGCAATCTGCCGTGGGTGCAAAAGAATCTGACCACCGTCATTCTCGGCATCATCGCCGTGTCGCTGATCCCTGTCGTTATCGGCTGGCTCAAGCAACGCCAGGCCTGAAGCCGGGGTCGGCGGTTTAGC
>JBAXHE010000238.1:0-2469 GCA_037139055.1 Betaproteobacteria bacterium
AGCAGATCAAGGCCGGACACCAAGAGCAGGGCAAAACTCCATACAGTTAGTGCAGCGCAAAAATTCAATAGGGTGCGGAATGCCCCACGGTCAATGCATGCGGTAGATAGGCGGAGTGAACCCCCAAAGCGAATTCCGACAAATGCCTGCACGGCATAAGTTATGAGGTTCACGCACGCAAAGGTTTTTGCAATTACTACAAGATCCCCCCGAGCAAGGACTGCTATCACTATGCCCATTCCAATGAGGAGGCGGCTTGTCAGATGAATAACAGCTGGGACTTCATTTCGTTGAAGGCCTATAAAAATGCCACTAAATACAGTAAATGGGAGCCCCAGAGCCATCGAACCCCCGACCCATGCGAGTGCAATTCGGGCCTGAGGGTACAAAGCTGTGGGAACTTTTGGGAAGAAGAAGGAAAATTCCCAGATCACAAATATGATGAGTAACCATCCAAGGATGACCGCCCCACTTAGGATGGCAATCGCCGTGGAGACGATTCTGTCGCGTTGGCGATTATCACCTCCTTCCTGTTCGTGGGCCACAAATCGCCCAACCGCAGTCTGTAGACCAAAATTCAGCAAGTCCACATAGGCGCCAACCTGAAGAATTAATACCCATGTGCTGTAGGTATCTTGCTCCAAATAACGGACCAGGATCGGTGGAAGAACCACCGCAAGTATGGCCCCCGAAGCACCACTAGCGACATTCGCGACCGCATTCTTGACCAATGTCCAACGAGCAAGCGGATCGGCCACTTTGAATGATGCTGAAGACATGTCTACAATCCCAGATACCGAGACAAACCAGCTACGCTAATAGATTTATTCAGCGATACAAGGGAATCATCAGCACGGTTTGCCCGCGATGACAACAACTGATGAAGTCTGCCCATCGAATAAGTCCCGCCCTCCTTGACCACCCGCGATTCAGGCATAATGGTTCACCCCAGATCCAAATTAGAAAGAAAGAGCGCGCATGTGCCTCCATGAAGATATCTAATTCATTGAAACAACTACTCATTTATTTTCTCCTATCTATCCAGGCCGCGCCTATTCAGGATTCGACTTTCCAGCCTTCCCGTCTTGCCTAGGATTGCATGATGAATTCCTAGAACCATGGCATAGACCTTTTTAATCTTAGAGGATTCGCTAAGCATGAAAGTGAGTAACCTCCGTACCACAGGGACTACCATGGACAAGCCCCAGTTACCGCCATGTCCCTCTCACCGGCGCATCGGGAACATAAGCATGAAGTTCCTTGCCATGTAGTAGTAGCGCAAGGGGGAATAATTGTATGCGATCCAGTGGAATCCCATGAAGGTATGAATGGTGGGGAAGCCCAAGGAATGGGTGAGTCCAACTGGTACCGAAATATAGTGGTGGTAGCCAAGGGACTGGGTCCTAAGGCACATTTCGTGATCAGTAAGGTCCACGAAGTAGTCCTCCCGATATCCACCCGCGCGCTCGAAAAGAGTTATGGGAACTAGTGTCCCGCTGGTAATCAGGAGGTCGACTGGGGCAAAGGACTTCCCGACACACTGACCCTCATGGATGAGCTGGGCCCCCGTGTGAGGGTCCCTGTAATTGGCGCCAACACAGCCCAGAGATTGCTTGTCGACTACATCGTAGATCCTTGCATAGGTTTCTAGCAGTCCCTTCACCGGATGTGTGTCCTGGTCAAAGGTCATCACATATCCGTAACCCCGGCTTTCGGCCCACCGAATCCCGGCATTCAGGGCGGCTCCGAGCCCCAGGTTCTCTGGGTGCTGGAGGAGAGAAACCCCTGGTTTGGATTGAGCAGCATCCAACACCTTCCTGGACTCGCCTTCCGAGGCATTGTCGACCACGATGATCTCGGGGACCTCGTCGAGAATGGCATCCAGGTGGTCCAGCAGCTCCGCAGCAGGGAAATAGGCGACGACCACCGCTGCGGTGTTGCTTCGACAAGGTCTGCCTGGGCTGTACATTCATAGCCCCAGGAGGCTGCGCTGAAATGGAAGGTAGAAGGGCTGGGCCAACGGTGGCTGAGCAGGAAGCTTGCCTGCTGCCGGGGCCAGGATCAGCAGCAGCCTACCTGAACCAGGCCCCTGCCCCTGCAACGTCAGTTGACCCTTTTTCAGATGCATAGGCTGGCTTTCAGTGGGCGTCGCACCCTCCACCTGCCAGTGCCAACCAGGAGTGCCCCTGAAAAGGAAATCGTCATCCCAAGGGACCTCCCAGGTGGTCTTTAGTGCCCCAGTAAAGGACTCTGTCGAAACACCGATCACCCCGATCTGGGGATGGATCAGCGTCACATGGGCCCCCAGCCAGTCGGCATTGCCTTTGTTGATGAGCATCTCGGTCCTGCCGTTGCGCACAAAGACCGCGGCATGTTCCCCCTCCCAGCGCTTCCACAACCCCTCGGCTCCTCCACTCTGCATGAAGGCACCTGTGGCAAAGGGGGAGGCCATGGGGCGAGGGCTCAGCA
>JBAXHE010000239.1:0-2463 GCA_037139055.1 Betaproteobacteria bacterium
CTTCTTCTCCCCCTTCAACGCCCGGAGTTCGATGGTCGACAAGAAGCTTCTTGTCGCACAAGCTGGGGCGCTCACCCGCAGACTGGTTCTGGCGTGCTGGCCCTGGCGTATTGGACGAGAGGATTGCGCGTGTGACGGTCCCTCACGGTCTCCCCTTACTTGCAACGATCTTGGTGCAGGATACACGGCCTGTGCGGCGTGTTACGGCCACTTAACTGCGCTGGGAGGACCACCACCGAAGGGTTTTCCGGTCGGACTCGTTGCGGCCCAGTCCATCGGTGAACGTGGCACCCAACTTTCCATGCAGAGCTTTCACACCGGTGTACGCGCCATTACTCCCCGGATGGTTACCGATTTGTTCGAGCGCAGAGGCAAGTGGAAGGGAAGTATGGTTTTCGATGACCTAGCCGGATTTTCCGAATTCGTGATGTGGATTAAGGGCAATATTTCGGCTTTCAAGGATCTCGACGAGATCCACCTCAAGATGGTTTGGTTAGCCATTCACCGCAGTTCCGGAAAGACCCTGACTAGCGCCTGGACCGACAGTGCCGGGTCGATAGGCAGGCTTGCCGGCACCGATCAGTTGAAAAGTCTCATTGCAGGAATCGGAACAAGCGATGACCTGATGCATCCAGTTGTGAGAGTCATGGCCGGGTCGATGTAGTCTCATATATGATGAGGAACCTTACAATATGGCAACGCATAGCAGAACTCCTGTACGTAGCCCCCATATCGCACGTAAACCGCAGTCTGATGCCGGCGTCAGAAGGGCACTCCAGATCGGCCGAAATGAAGCCCTTCGCAAGAGCCCAGCGGAGCTTCGAAATGCACTGGCACTTGCCCAAGCCCACACGGTGATTCTGGACTACGAGGACGAAGCCGATCTCACAGGTCCCGAGGATGACGACCCCGCCTTCGAGGAGATGGACGGCGAGGAGAGTCCTGGCGAGAACAAGGGGGCGGCCGAGCATATGGGTTACTTGGGCTCGGGTGGGTCGCTAGAGGTGCGAGACCACGCAGGACCTTTCCTAGACTTGTCGTTGGTTTATGCGATCTCCGTCATTCCCGAGCGCAACGGCGAATCCGCTCATTGTCAATTTGAGCCGCCCGCCTGGTTCGGGCGCGTTCGTAGCCAGGGCGGGCAGGACGCCGTTCAACGACTCTCGTGCGTGGTGAGCGCAGTCGCAAAGTTGCTCTCGGAGCAGTTTGCTGTCTTCCTTGGGGACCCTACCCCGGCCAGTTTTAGCTGGTGTGAGTGGAAGTACCTCGCAGAAAACAGGTTTTCATTCCGTAAGAGTGCCATCCTTCGCAAGGGACTAATGGAACGACTTAATGCTTTGGTCGACGCCATTGAACGCATTGACGAGCCATCGTTGGGGGCGTTACTTCCCCGTATCTGGTTGTTGTGGCCAGACCCGCTCCTGGCACCCAGCGAAGCTTCAGTAACCCAGGTGCCGATAGCGATGCCGCTTTCCTCGATATACGAACGGAAATTTCAACTCGATGTTGCAGCTGGGCTCAGTCGGGGGGTGGTGGATGTGTGGCCTCAACTACTTTCGACCCCCCCCAAAAAAACGTACAGTACCTGGCGTCAGGATCAGATGTCTCAGCCTGTGAAGACCCTCGACCCACTCGTGAGGGTCCACCTGCTGGCCAAGGAACTTCATGTGGCCGCAAGTGAATTGTTTTTGGCAGCGGCGTCTGGGGTGCCCTTCAATTCGGAGTGGTAAAGCTTTGACTGATGAGGATGGGAAACAAATGACAACAATTTGGCCGGCTAAATTTGAGCCTTCGGACCTTCTCGCTGTGGCTCAGGGGTTGGCCGATCAAGGAATTGCCGTCATCCGAGTTGATGACAATCTGGCGTACGAAGATTGGATTAATAAAGGAGGCGGCCAGCCCAGTCTACTTCCAGCGGCAGTCTTAGTGCTGTGGGGGAGTCATCCAATGAACCCATTCACCATGCTGCAATGGCGTGAAGAGCTAGCGGCCCTCCACCCCCCACGCCTTTTTAGCATCCTACTGTTGCCAACGGAGCCACCCAGTCAGGGGTGGAAGAATTGGCTTGACCCGCATGTTCTGCGCCTTGTACCGCCACCTCAGAACGAGGGCATTGGCCTCGAAGTCGGGTCACTCGTCTTGGTGCCGCCTCCCGAGGCACGAGGTGGAAAGACAGGAAGCCAGCGGGGCTATGAACCCTTTGTCCTTACTGTGCCTCCAGATGGTCAGCTCGCACCAGTTCTTGAAAGGCTAGACGCAGTTCGACGAACGTTCAGGGGCATGTCTCCCGCTGATCTAGAAGACGGCAGGAAACGAGTTCACAGTGCCCTTGATGACTACCTCTATAATCCGAACCGGATGTCCGAGGAGTTGCTGCGCGACCAAGTGAGACTCAATGAATTTCATAAGTTTGATCGTACGAATCTCCCTCGTGTCCTCCTTCTAGGTGAGTCCGGCTCTGGG
>JBAXHE010000240.1:0-2459 GCA_037139055.1 Betaproteobacteria bacterium
GCAGGAAAGGCGTTATTAAACCTCTGGATACAAGAAAATTATTGTAAGATATTATATTTTATCAAAATCGGGATCAAAGTGACAAATAAGTCTTTAGCGGCTAAGTTTTGCATATTCTCTGGGATTGTTCCATTTAACATAATACCGACAGTATAGTTGTGGTTGGATAAAATAAATGAACTTGCTGAATTGGAGTTTTGATCTGATTTTTCGGATGTACCTGTTTTGCAAATAATGTTGTTCGTTTTAATATGATTTTTCTCAAGGGCATAACGAACAACCGAAGCTGTACCATATAACACTTTGTTTAAACAGGTTAACATAAATTTTCTATCAACATCATTTAATGACTGAGAATCATAGGTTTTTGTATCATTATGATCATGAAGCTTTACTTTTAAACCACTTTCTATTCTGGCATACCACTGCATAACATCAATAAACTGGTATGGCTTCTGTTGTCCTATAGATTCCCTATAGATTATACTGTTGCGATTAAGCTCATGTTTAAAATCAATGCTATTAGGAAGAGCGTCCAAGTAAGCATCATCAGTTAATGAGTATAGTGGCAGGTCAAAATCATTCTCCAGAACATTGCCTAATTTCTCCCTGTGATTTTTCAAAAGATCTCTTAACAACGCTGCAGCATAGTAATCGTCAGAGTATTGAAGAAATTCCTGGAATGATTTTCCTCCGTATATTTTAGAGCGATATGAAGAATCTATACTCAGAGCAGCATAAGCGACAAGTATTTTCTTTAGTGACCCTATAAAGTAATAGTGTTCGTTACTGTTGGTCGCTGCAAGTAAAGGAAATGAGCTATTCGCTAGAACCTTTCCAGTTTTGTTTTCAACAATCATCACAGAACCAATATTGCTATTTATTCCGATTAGGCTTAAATGAGATTCGAGTGCCTTTGAACACTCTGCTGTTAAATCGGCATTTAAAGTTTGTGAATTAAAAGGAATGGATCTATAATAATCATTGGAAACTTTAACAACCTGTTTATTATTGACTTGCTGATTGAATGAATATACTGTACCGAAAGGATGGTGAATACCACTAATGGTTTTTGATTGAGTAGCAAATATTGAATCAACAGTCATTTGTCTTAACAGTTTATCTGTGCTATTGTTAAACTCTTTAGATTCGTACATGGTTTGAGAATATGGCTTGTTAGAATAGTATAAACTTGCCAAATTTTTTAATACTGGCTTTTTAGATTTATTTATATTTGTAATATCATCATCACCAATCACTACTTTTGCAAACTTAACCAGCCCTTTTTTATCGCAATAATCAGGAATTTGTTTGTCAAATTTCATACGTTCATCTGAAAGATGTTTTTTCCAAGACAGCGTATCATTGAAACCGAGTAATAATACTCCTCGTATTAAAAAGAAAACAGCAAGCAATGCAAAAACAAAGAATAATGAATAACGCATACTTCCTTGTACATCTGAATAGAAATAATGAATTTTAGAGCGTTTATTATAATATTTATCATTGGTAAATATGCTACTTAAAAAAGCCATAAGTATAATCAAAAATATAACTTCAATAGTACTGATACTTAAACAGGGTATACTTTGTCCAGTGAGTGGTATAATCACTGAATTGGAAACAATAGGATAAATAAAAGAAATAATTACAAATGCTAACAAATACCTGACTAATTCAGCTTCTCTTGATTTTGGAAATGCGAAACTTGTCTCTTTATCGATTTGAATCTCTCTGATCGAGCAGAAGAGAAGAAATACAAGATCCTTAATTAATGTTATAAGTACCGGGACAAATATTAAAAAAAATATAATACCGCCAAATGTAAGACTCCAAAGAAATGCAAAGTCACTGTGGCAGGTGCTTCGCATACTTGCCGGAATTATCACGTCATTAAAACGAGGCGCTTTACCATCAACAATATTTTTTAAATTAAGAAATATTGTGCTATATGACTCTCTATCAGCTTCGTTAATCTTTGATAAATGATTTGATTCAGGATTTATATAAGGAGCAATGAGTCGATATGATTTTCTTTCCGAGAATTGGTCAGGTGAATTATTATACGCCGCAAACAGCAAACTTGTCAAAAGCACACCCGATAGTAGTATATATTTAAGTTTAATAGTTTTGCCAACTAATTCAACTAACAAAAAAGCCAATAAAGTATAAATTAATGAACCGAAATCCGAACTAATGCTGGATATTACTACAGAATATGCTATTATCACGAATATCTGTATAAATCGACCATATTTGACATCCTTTAACAGTTCATCTTGGGAAAAAGCTATTAAAAGAAGTATAACTACTTGCTGTACATGAAGAAGTGGTATTTGAAATAAACACTCATTTTCTGCAAAAAATATTATACAAATCAACACTATTATAGCAAAAAATATTAATACTATATATTTTTTGAGAAGAGATATTTTAAGCTTACTTAAATCAAGAGAATG
>JBAXHE010000241.1:0-2454 GCA_037139055.1 Betaproteobacteria bacterium
CGCCTGGCCTTCGCCAAGTACGATTCCGGGGCCCAGATCATTGATGTCCAAGACTTGAACGTGGTCTACGAGATCAAGGCCCCCTTGGACAAGGCCGGGATCTATGACGAGAAGGACTTGGACGCCTTCCGGGAGGCCCGGTTCAAGGCTGCCAGGGGCCTGAGTTCCGGTGCGACCACGACCCACAAGGAGCTTTACGCTGCCACCCAGCACCCCACGGACCTCTACAACCAGAAGTTGAAGATGCTGCGGGATGCCGTAAAGATCAGCGAGGCGGCCTACCAGGACGCTCGCGCCAAGAAGAACAAGGACGCCATGAAGGCCGCCGACCACCAGCGGGCGGACTACGCGGAGCAGATGACGGCCCTGGTCAATTTCAAGAACGGCCTCGGGCGGTTCTGCCGGACCTACTCCTACGTGGCCCAACTCATTGACTTCGGGGATCCGGAGCTTGAGAACTACGCGGCCTTTGCCAAGCTGCTGAGTAAGCGTCTGGACGGGATCTCCCCTGACGAGGTGGACCTCAAGGGGATGCTGCTGACGGGGTTTGAAATCCTCGGTCGCAAGGATCAGCCCGTGAAGCCCGCCCAGGAGGACCTGGTGCTCCCCCCGGTGGGGCCTGGCGGTGAGGGCAAAGCCCACGACCCGGACTTCCTGGCAGAGATCATCAAGCGAATGAACGCCATCTTCGGTAAGGTGGCGCCGATCAAGGACCTTGTGGCACTGACGAACCAGGTGACTTCCATCGCCCGCGAGAACGACACCGTCATGGCTCAGGTCGAGAACAACTCGCGGGACCAGACCATGAAGGGCAACCTCCCTGGAGCGATTGAGCAGGCCGTAGTCCGAGCCCTCACCTCCCACCAGGCCGCTGCGAAGCTGCTGCTCAAGTCGGATCAGCAGTCCATGTCTGCCTTCACCCACTTGATCTACGACATCCTGAAGGCTGGCCAAGGGATCGACCTGGAGGCCTCATGATCGACCTCCTTCGGCTCCCAGGGATCATCCCCACAAACTTCTGCGACGACGAGAATACCCTCGTGATCCAGGCCGTGGCGGAGGACTCACAGGTCCCGCCGTGCCCCACCTGCGGGAAGGGGATGTTCCGCCATGGGAAGCGCGTCCACGTCTTTACGGACACACCTATTGAGATGCGCCCCGTTCGCATTGAGATCACCCGTCAACGCTTCCGCTGCGGCACCTGCGGGAAGCTCGTCACCATGGAGCTTCCCTTCCTGGATGACAAGCGCCGTGCCACACGCCGCCTGGTCGATTCCGTGAGAGAGCGGTGCCTCAGCAAAACCTTCCACAGCCTGTCTGAAGACACCGGCTTGGCCGTCAACACCATCAAGAACATCGCCCATGACCTGATCAGCGACCTCGATCAGCAGGTTTGCTTCGAGACCCCGAGCATCATGGGCATCGACGAACTGAAGCTGGCGGGTGGGATGCGGTGCATCATCACCAACCTCGCCACCATGAGCATCTTTGACATGCTGGAGGAGAGGACTCAGGTCGTTCTAAAGCCCTACTTCGAGGCCATGAACGACCGCGAAAAGGTCGAGTGGGTCTGCACCGATATGTGGCGTCCGTTCAAGCGTTCCTTCGCCCCATTCCTCCCAAATGCCAAGCTCGTCATCGACAAGTTCCACGTTGTCAGGATGGCTTCCGATGCCCTGGAAACGGAGCGGAAGAAGTACCAGAAGGACCTGGAGAAGGACGCCCGCCTTCAAATCAAGAAGTCGGTGCGGTGGCTCACCCTCAAACGCAATGCCACCCTCACTCCAGAGGAGTCGGTGGCCCTGGGTATCGTGAAGAAGAACCTTCCCGACCTGGCCCTGGCCTACGACCTGAAAGAGTCCTTCTACGAAATCTATGACCAGGACACGAGAGCGGACGCGATGCTTGCGTTCAAGGACTGGGAGAAGTCCGTCCCGACGAAGATGCCCATGTTCGCGTCCTTGGCCAAGACGGTTCACAACCATTTCGAGGACATCTTCGCCTACTGGGATGCCCCGACCAGGATCACCAACGCCTACACCGAGGCCGCGAACGGCATTACCAAGGTGGCGAACAGGGCCGGGCGTGGCTATAGCTATGAAGTGATCCGCGCCAAGGTCCTGTATCACAAGCTGGCAAGGGAGATTGGGTCTGTGCGGCGTTTAATCGTCCAGGAAGACCCGACCCCCAGTTCCAGTGCCGGTTCGGTGATCCAGATGGCCAAATGGCTCCCCTCTGGCCCTTCTTCAACCAGCGAGACCATCAAGGTCATCGAATACGGACCCTACATTTCAACCTTGGCGGCGGCAGCGGAGGCGGGCGAGTTCACCTAGCCCAGGCCACCCGATTCAACCCCGTATTGCACATAGCCCGGCTGGGTTTCTTCCTTCTTCTTCATGGGCACCTCTCAGGGGATTGTCCCCAATTGGGTGTCCAAGGGAATACCGGGGCGGT
>JBAXHE010000242.1:0-2436 GCA_037139055.1 Betaproteobacteria bacterium
TCTGGGCCACGCAAAGCCAAGCGGGCCTGACTCTGGCCGGTGAAAAGCGCCTGGGCTGGATCTGCCACGGCAAGATTTGAGGGCTCTGTGGCGAGCCGGAGGGTTCCACTGCCGCCACCGGCTGCCGCAACGGTGACCGAAAGCCCCTCCAGCGGCGTTCCCACCCCTCCAGTCAGGACCCCATTGGTCCCAGACAGCGTATAACTGGTGCCCCCGATCGTGAAGGAACCCGAAACCGCACCACCAGGGACACTGGCGCTATCGATGCTGAAGGCCACGGTCCCTGTGGTCGTCTTCGCTGTGGACGAGGTGAAGGTAAGCACATCGGTGTTGGACGAGACGCCTGTGTAGTTGTTAAGCGTTGAGGCGATTCTCGCCTTGGTCGCAGTCTGTGCCACATTGAGGTCGTAATTGCCGGCCTCTGCCGAAGTAGCTGTGGCGGTAATGTTGGTATTGTTCGTGTCAGTGCTGGTGACCGTCTGCAGGTTGAACTTGTCCTTGAGCACGGCCAAGCTCGTGAGCAGGCTGTTCATGCTTGTCTTCATGGAAGACAGCGCTGCGCTCCTCGCCGTATTGGCCGTCTGGCGAGTCTGAAGACGGGTCAATCCCTGCCCCTCCTGGGCAAGGATGGCGCTGACTAAGGCGTCAGTCTGGATCCCCGAGGAAAGTCCTTGAAAACTAACGGCGGAGCTGTTGGTCGCCATGACACACCTCGGAAAACTGCCTGGAGAGCCTATCCCTCCTTGTTCAGCAGGACGCCTGGCGCCGCTTGCTGGCTTGCCATGGCTTGCAAGTTCCGGGCCATGGCCAGCATTTCCTCCGAGGGAACCTGGAGCAGGACCTTACCGTTGGTCGAATCGACAACCTTAAAAACGGCCTGTCCTGTGCTCTCGTCCCTCTGGAAGCGGACCTCTGAGCCTGCCTGCTGGATGTGGGCATTAATCAGACCCAGGGCTGCCTCAGGGGATCCCACTGCTTCAGGTGAGGCGGTGCCAGCCTCTTTGGTTGAAGAGGGCTGGGCAATCCTGACCGGAACCCCTTTTTCTAAAGCAGGCCGCGAGGAGAGGCCAACGATGGAAGCCAGTTGTCCCTGCATCAAGCCGCTAATCGCACTCAGTTGTTCGGCCATGACATCCCTCCTTCCCCCTAAATTTTCACGAAGGAGGGGGCAGAATCATCTGCCCCCTCCAGAAGTCTATGAAAACCACTTACCGGAAGAGGCCGAGGACAGTCTGGGAGGCCTGGTTTGCATTGCTGAGGGCGCTGGTGCCCGCCTGCATCATGATCTGGTACTTGGTGAGGTTCACCATTTCAGCACCGATATCAGCACCCATCCAGGTATCGGAGATGGCATAGCTGTTCTCCGCCTCGATCCCTTTAACGTTGGCTGAGGTCTTGGCGGTAGCCATCAAACCGGCAAGCGTTTGTCGATCGGTCTGAATCAAGCCGAGGGTTACCGAAGAGGTCGTTGCCGCCGTGTTTAGGGTTACAGTGCCGCTCTTCGTCGTACCAAGAACGGCGTTGTCGGCACTGGTTTTGGTCGTGCCGATGAGCACAATGAGCGCATCGTATTCGGACTTTCCAGCACCAGCCTGGCTTCCAGCACCTTCCAGCTCGGCCATGCGGTAGGCCAACTGGGTGGCCTCTTCCAGATAGGAGTCAGCGGCCGACAGGTTAAAGTAATCTGCCTGCCAAGCCTTGACGGACGCACCAGCCGTTCGGGCCGCCGATTCCGCCGTGTTAGCGGCGTTCATGCCAGCAGCATCATCCGAAGCGCGGTTGATGCGCTTGCCGGTGGTGAGACGCTCGATGGCCTGCTTCAGGCCCATCTGAGTGACGCCCAACTGTCGGCTGGCAGACATGGCGGTGACGTTATTGAGAATACTAGGCATAAATCCTCCGTGATGTGCCTTGGCAGCATCCGTGCTGCCGGGTTGATGGGGGGGGGAATCCCCCGACCTTTTCTCTTTCGGGTTTCTGATCGAGAACCTTTATTTATTTTTTTGGCTATCTTCAGCGGGCCTGTGGCGGCTACAGAAAAACAACCTTTGCTGCTTCTCGTGGGGTGAGCTGAAGCGTAGCCCCCTATCCCCTCTCCCTTCCAAACAGCCCCTTGATCTTGCCCATGAGGCTGGGGGCGTCGGGGGCGGGGGCGCCGGGGAGGGGGTCTTGGACCCAGCCGGCGGGGACGGCGACGCTGGGGTCGAGCTCGAGGGCGCGGCGGAAGCAGCCCTGGGCGTTGGCTCGGTAGCCCTTGCGGTGGTAGAGCTCACCCATGAGGGCCCAGGGCTCGGCTGAGCGCGGATTGAGGCGGGAGGCCATCTGCAGAGCTTCGACGGCGCGGGTGGACCAGGCGGGGTTGCTCAGGCGCAGGCGGCCCAACAGCAGCCACACCTCATAAGCCCAGGGGGAGTCGCCATCCAGCTTGATGGCCTG
>JBAXHE010000243.1:0-2432 GCA_037139055.1 Betaproteobacteria bacterium
GATCGGCATCCTGAAGGCGGTCGGCTGGGATACGGGCGACGTGCTGAGGCTGAAGTTGTGGGAAGGCGCGCTGCTTTCGATCACGGCGTTCCTGACCGGCTACGGGCTGGCCTGGCTGCATGTGTTCTATGCCGACGCCCCACTGTTCACGGCCCTGTTGAAGGGCTGGTCGGTGCTGTATCCGAAGTTCGGACTGGCGCCGCAGGTCGATGTGGCGCAGATTGCCACCCTGTTCTTCCTTACCGTCCTGCCCTATGTCGCCGCCACGGTCGCGCCGGTCTGGCGTGCGGCGACGCTGGACCCGGATGAAGTGATGCGGGAGTAAGAGGGCGATGATCGAACTGCTACAGGTCTGCAAGACCTTCAATCCCGGCCAGCCGAATTCATTCGAGGCCGTGCGCGAGGTCAGCGTCGCGATCGAACCCGGCCGCGTCACCGCGCTACGCGGGCCGAGTGGTTCCGGCAAGACCACCCTGCTGGGTCTGATCGGCGGCCTGACGCGGCCGAGCAGTGGCCGTGTGCGTCTCGACGGGCGCGACATTTCGGCCTTGCCGGAACGCTTCCTGACCGAATTGCGCCGCGCCACCTTCGGTTTCGTGTTCCAGCAGTTCCAGTTGATTCGCGGCCTGTCGGTGCTGGAAAACGTCATGCTGCCGGCCACGCCGACCGGGCGTCCATACGCGGAAGTGCGGGCGCGGGCGCAGCAATTGCTGGACGACTTTGACCTGGGTGGACGTGCCGAAGCCAAGGCGCAATGGCTGTCCGGTGGCGAAGCACAACGGGTGGCCATCGCGCGTGCGTTAATCAACGACCCCAAGGTAATCCTCGCTGACGAGCCGACCGCGCATCTCGACAGCGCGTTGTCACGCCAGATCCTGTCCATCTTCGCCGACCTGCGCGCGCAAGGCCGCAGCATCATCCTGTCCAGCCATGATCCGCTGGTGTTCGAATTCGGGCTGGTGGAACGGGTGCTGGAGATTCGCGATGGGCAGGTGACAGAACAATGATCCTGCAACCTGCCGCACTCGCTCTGTTGCTGGCCTCCAGCCTGAATGCGCTGATGTTGCTCGCTTCCGGCGCATTCGCGCTGTATCTGCTGCGACACTGGAATCCGGCCTGCGGTAGCGAACGCCAGATCGCGCTGGAGCGGCGCACCTATCTGGTGTCGACGCTGGTGGGCCTTTCCCTGCTGATCGGGCTACCCGCGCTGGCCTTGTTTGTGCACAACGCCGATGCGATGGCGCCGTTCTTCCCCGGCGCGATGTGCGCCGTTGGCAGCCTAAAGGTCAATGCCTGGGGTATGCCGGCCTTATTGACCCTGCTCGCCGGCTTTTTCCTCGCCGCCGCCTGGCTGGTGCTGAACCATCTCGACAGCCTGGGCTGGGATACGCCACTGATGCGCAGCAAATACTGCCTCCTGCTATGGCTGGCCCCACTGGCGCTGGTGCAGGCGGTGTTGCTCTGGTTGTATTACGCGAATCTTAACCCGGCCGTTATCACCTCTTGTTGCGGCAGCCTGTTCGGTCCGGCGGCCGAGGGTGTCGGACATGAACTGGTGGCGCTGCCGTTAAACATTGCCCGCCCGGCTTTCTTCGGCGGCGGGTTGCTGACGCTGGAGGTTGGCGCGCTGTTCATCGCTCGCGGTCGCTTCGGTCGCAGCTTCGGCCTGCTCGCAGCGCTGCATCTGCCGCTGGCGCTGGCGGCAGTGGTGGCCTTCATCTCGCCCTATGTCTACGAAGAGCCGAATCATCATTGCCCGTTCTGCCTGTTGCAAGCCGAGCACGGCTATGCCGGATGGGTGCTGTATCCACTGCTGTTTCTCGGCACGGCGACCGGTATCGGCGCAGGGCTGGCCGCCGCTGTGCGCGCCGACAGCCTGCGCGCCGCCGCACCGCGCGTGGCACGGCGTCTGGCGAAAACCTCCGTCGCAGCACTCGGCCTGTTTGGGCTGGCGGTGCTGATCTACCTGCAACGTTCGAATCTGGTGCTGTAATGCGCTTTCTTTCCTGTCTGGCTCTGATCCTGCTGCTGGCCGCGTGCGGCAAATCGGATACCCCCGCAGCACAAAACGGCCAGCCCGCATCCCCGTTCGAGTTGTCGCGGCTTTCCGGCGGTACGCTGGCCGTACCGGGCGGCGTTGCCGGCAAGGTGGTGGCCATCCGCTTCTGGGCCGACTGGTGTCCCTACTGCCGCAAGGAAATGACCGGGTTGCAGCCGGTGTATGCGCGTCTGCACGAACGTGGGCTGGAGATTCTGGCCGTCAACGTGGCGCAGGACGTCGACACCGTGCGGCACTTTGTCGATCCGCTCGGCATCGACTATCCGGTTTTACTTGATACCGACGGCGCAACGGCTCGCGCTTATGGCGTTAAGGCCTTACCAATCACCTGGCTGGTGGATCGGCACGGCGTGGTGCGCGGCAAGATCGTCGG
>JBAXHE010000244.1:0-2421 GCA_037139055.1 Betaproteobacteria bacterium
CTTTCGCGGTAGGCGCGACGCCTGGCCTCGAGGCGCTCCTCTTCGGACCCGTAGGCTCGGACCTGGTTCCAGGAGCGGACCGGGCGACGTTTGACATCGATATCGAAGTCGGCCGGGACGTCCTTCTCTTGGATCTTGGGGAGGGCGATAGGGGCCTTCCAGGGGTCCAGGGAAACCACGAATAGATCGGGGTGCTCGACCCGAACGACCAGGCGGTCGCGGTGATCGGCCCAGGTCTCGAGGGCCTTCCGGGCCTTGACCCACGCTTCGAGCGAGACGCTCTTATCGGAGGCGTCTGGCATGAAGGGGCGGAGTGTCAGGTGGTGGGCGAGAGCTTCGGCGTCAGTCATGCCCTGCCCTCGTTCCAGCGGTCGATCCTGGCGATAGCCTCACGGGCGACCAGGGCGCCGCGTTCGGGGTCAGAGATGACGAGGCCCAGGGCGACGCGGTCCAGAAATACGAGATGCTCGAGGATATTGTTCCGGGCTTGGAGAGCCATCAGGCGGGGGAGGAGGTCGAAGGTCATCGCTCCCCCCTTGCCAGGACTGCCACGAGGACACGGTTCCAGAGGTCGGATAGGTCGATCCAGAGGATCCGGAGGCGGCGATGGGTGCGGCGTTCGGGGGCGGTCATCTGCCCTCCCGGACCGCCAGGTCATGCTGGGCCTTGACCAGAGAGCACAGGATCGCCTCGACACGAGCGGAGGCCGGGCCCGCAGGGATGTTCTGCGAATTGCAGAGGCGGTGGATCCTGGTCAGGTCGCCCTCGGCCTCTGCGAGCTCGTCCTGGAGGACTGGGATACCGGCGAGGTCGACCTTGGCCCGAGCGGCGGCGCCTAGGATCTTCTCCTCGGCGATGCCTCCGAAGGCCTCCTCCCGGACGCCCAGCAGCTCGGCGACCTTGTGGAGTAGTGCTCCGAGTCGAGCCTGGTCCTCGGACGCGGTCGACCTGGTCGCGATCTCGTGGGCGAGCTGGTCGATCTTGGCCGTCCGCTCGGAGACCTTCACGCGCCAGACCGCGAGCTCGCGGCGGAGCTCGTCCTCGGAGCGCTCGGCGAGGTGGAGCCGGTCCTTCATTCGTCGGACACTATCGAGGGGGATCGCGTAGCCGATGACACCCGCGAAGAGGATGAGAAAGCAGAAATAATAGGTCTCGATCATGGGCGCGCCTCGAGGGAGACACAGAGATCGGCCAGGTTGTAGAAAACGGGGATGCCGGAGCCTTCAGAGAAGGCCAGCTCGGCACGGGCGCCCTTGCTGTGGTGCCAGTCTCCGATCATTAGGCAGGCGTGGCAGTCGGCCAGGAGGGCGAGACACTCGTCCATCGCGAGGTCCCAGGTCAGGTCGGGCGAGGGGACGATCGCGATATGGGGGACGACGGGGACGAAACCCGCGGCCCGGACCTGCAGGCCGACGGCCGTAGCGGCGTCGACGTGGGCCTGGACTTGTTCAGGGGTGGGCGCGGTGTAGGGCGCGGAGACGTAGACCTTCCGGATGCTCATAGGGGAACCTTGAGAGATTAGGGGCGAGGGTTGCGAAGGGCGATCCGCCGGCGGCGATGGACCCGGGCCGGAGACCTCCACCAGGCCGAGCTGGCCCGGTGGATGGTCTGGACGACGTAGAAGAGCCCGATCCCCGCCAGGGAGAAGATGAGGACCTCGGCGGCCATGATCAGAAGGGGCAGTCGAAACCGCCCGCCGAAGGAACGGCCGAAGGCGCAGGCGCAGGCGTGGCGGTTCCGGAATACACGAGGGAAGCGGAGTCATCGCCCCAGGGCGTGACCGGGAACAGTTCGGAGGCCTCGCCGTCGAGGAAATACGAGGTCTTCGGGAAGGTGCGGCCCTCCCAGACGCGCGTCCCCTTCTGCTTACCAGAGAAGGCGACGAGCTTCCCGCGGGCCTTGTTGAACTTCTTATCGTCGATCCCAGAGCCGTCCGGGAGCGCGATATCGAGGACCTTGGCGGCCAGGAGGAGGCGGGTCAGATTGTCCTGGATCTGTTCCTCGGCGGGCTTGGTGGAGTCCGCGAAGAGCTTCCGGATGTCGAGGCCGACCAGGATCTCGGCGACACAGTCCCCGTTACGGATGGTTATGGAGAGTTTCTCGTCCTCGCCGAGGATCTTGATCATCACGTCCTCGACGGCGCCAGTGAACCGGGCCCACTTGACGGGGTTCACGGGGAAGTCGCGGCGGGAGGTCTTCGCCACGGTGGAGGTCTTCGCGAGGGCGTCGGCGTTCATGCCATAGATAGGGATTGCCATGGGGAGGTCCTTTAGCGCTGGGCGCTGGTAGGGGCCGCGGGCGCGGCGTAGGCGGGAGTGTTGAGGTGGGCCACGAAGGCCCGGCGACGGTTCGCGTCGCGGAGGATGGCGGAGACAGTGGCGACGGCGGCCACGGTGAGGTCGGAGAAGGTAGCCTCCCGGC
>JBAXHE010000245.1:0-2415 GCA_037139055.1 Betaproteobacteria bacterium
AATCGACATTTAGAGGCTCTACGCGCAAAAGATTTTCTGCCATTCAAACAATTAATCGAAGAAGGCCTGGAAGGCATTATGCCAGCCCATGTTTTATATCCCAATATTAACGCGAATCCAGCCGGATTTTCATCCTTCTGGATACAACAAATTTTACGCCAAGAATTAAAGTTTAATGGCACAGTGTTCAGTGATGACTTAAGCATGATGGGTGCCGCTTTTGCTGGGGGTTATCCAGAACGCGCCCAATTAGCAAAGCAAGCTGGCTGCGATATGTTGCTAGTCTGTAATAATCCGCTTGCTGCCGAACAAGTACTTGAGTCATTACCCATTACCCAAGACCCGGTTAGAGAAAAACGAATGATGCGTATGCAAGGTAAGCTCCAATTAGGGTTAAATTATAAGGTAATGGAAAAATGGCAACAAACATCATTGCTTATTAAGGAATTAAGCGAACAATGATTGATAAAATCAAAACTGTTCAGGAAACAGCAGAGCTAATTTACAGTGCGCAAGAAGTTGAAGCAGCAATAGCCAAAATGGCTGCATCTTTCCGTTATACGATTTCAAGCGGAGGCTCAGGTTGTACAAGCACCAAAGACGTATCTATTTCATATGGTACAGCTCCAACGATTACTTTAACTACACCAAGCCCCTCCATGCTCGATTGTGGTGCTTCACAGGCCAGTATCAGTTATTCGCAAACCGGGACTGGAACCATCAGTTACAGTATACTGACCGGTCCGGCCACCTCCACCTTCACCCCTCCAACTGCATGGGCGAATGTAGTGGCCCAGCCAGCCTTATTACCAGGATTCACTGTTCCTGGAACTTATGTAATCCGTTTCCGTAAAGTAGAGGGTGCAGGATCGGCCTGTAATACTGATTATAAAGATATTACCGTAATTGTTTCGAAATCCCCAACCGGATCGAATTCAGGATCTTCTCAGTTTCTGGGATGCAACATTATCCAAACTGAACTCGCCGGTAACCTGCCAACGGTAGGTACAGGGAAGTGGACACAGGTGAGTGGACCGAATACTGCCGTATTTGCAAACACTGATATTTTTAACTCTCATATCTCAAGCCTTGTCAACGGAGCTTATACCTTCCGCTGGCTTATTTCGGGCGGTCCTGCCTGTTCCACCCAACAATCGGACGTTATTGTACGTGTAGCCACCGTGGCACCCACAGTTGCTGATGCCGGACCTGATCAGACTTTGATCTGTTATGGCAGTCCCACTTCCATGGCCGGAAATTTACCTGTGTTAAATGAAACAGGTACCTGGACAGTTTCGCCAAGCAGTGGAGTTACATTTTCGGATAATCATAATAGGTTCGCAGTTGTAAACGGGCTTCAGGCTTCAACAACATATACCTTTACCTGGACGATATTTAACGGATGTAGTTCTTCCTCCAATACGTGTGTGGTTACCACCACTAGCACTCACGGACCTGTGCAGGCGGTAGCCGGTATTGACCAATGTAAAAGTGCTGGTACCACATCCATAACCCTTGCAGGTAATACTCCTGCACCATCAGGGGCTACTGGTCTTTGGACAAAAGAATCAGGAGGTGCTGCCATCATTACAGATGCCACTTCACCAACAACAACTGTGACTGGCATGTCGGATGGAACTTATACTTTTCTATGGACTTTATCTTATGGAACCTGCATAGTATCGAGCGATGCGATGACGGTTACTATTTCGGCGGCTGCCAGTACGGCCAATGCCGGACCGGACCAGAGTATATGCGGAACAGCGGTTACTCTAGCCGGTAATACAGCATCGGTAGGTACCGGAAGCTGGTCACAGATTTCCGGCGGAGGTGGAATAACAATCACTGATACCGCTGCCTATAATACTACCGTTACCAGTTTGTCTGATGGCGTTTATGGCTTCAGGTGGACTGTTTATAACAACGCATGTCCAAGCAGTTCAAATGATGTTCAGATCAACGTATCTGTTCCTCCAACTACAGCTTTGGCTGGAATTGATCAGTCCATTTGCAACGGGACAACCGCTACTATGGCTGGAAATACCCCAGGTAGTGGAACAGGATTCTGGTCTCTGATCAGCGGACCAAATACTCCTACCATTACCAATTCTGCTTTGGCTACTACAACTTTGTCAGGCTTAACAACAGGATATTATACTTTCGGATGGAATATATACAGCGGCCCTTTCTGCCCAACATCTTCCGATGTTATGAATATCCAGGTAGTTCCAGCGGCAAATGCAGGCTCTGCTCAGACATTATGTAATGCTACAACTACAACGCTTACCGGAAATATCTCAACAGGGGGTACCTGGTCATACATAAGTGGGCCAACTACGCCTTCCAATCTTCCTGCAACAGGTTCAAATGTGGTTGAAGTTGCAGGCCTGGTTCCCGGAGTTTATGTTTTTCAAT
>JBAXHE010000246.1:0-2392 GCA_037139055.1 Betaproteobacteria bacterium
CGGGCCTGGGATGAAGGTAGCGAAAGCAGCCAGTCCTCCGTCGGGACCTTCGGGACTCGCATGGACCTCCAGACCTTCGCGGAAGCCCTACCGGGTCTAGGGGTCCAGGAGGTATGGGTGGATCAAGTTCGGAGGCAGGTCTTCGCCCTGGCGTCATTGGACCTAATCCGCGCCCGGGAAGCCCACTCGGAGGAGGGTCGCGCCCTCCAGACTCAAATTGCCGCCAGCATCTCAGAGCCCCCTGGGAATGGCTGGAAGGAACATCTGCGGCGCTTCATGGAAGCTCAGGCCCTGGCAGACAGACTCGCTACCTGGGCCGATACACGGTGGCTCCTGTCCGGAGCAGGCGTCCCCCCTGGTCCTCAAGGCCCGAACCCGGCGCAGCTACGGCAACTCCGGGAGCGATCCCAAATGAGCCTTTCGCTTGAGGAAACTCTGGACCTGCCGGTCGACCTGGTGACGGGACTGCATGCCTGGCGGTCACGGAGAAGCCTGGGAACGCCCACGCCTTCACCGCTCAGGCTCTCCACCAAGGCGACCTCGGGGTGGTCCCGGCTCATGGATCTGGATCGCGTCCGAGCTCAGTGGACTCTGGTCCTCACCTCCCCCGAAGGGGATCAATTGGCGGTCTGGACCTTCGAGGACCAGGCCGTCGGTGCCTCCCGCTCTGAGGCCCTGCAACGGCTTACCCGAATGCTGCTCCCCCGGGTGCAGGAAGCGCTGGACCGCTGGTTCGGCTTTCACTCCCCATCCCAAACCACATCTCCCACGGAGGCGTCATGAGACGCATCGCCCTCATCCTTGTTCCTCTCGTTGCCGGACTGCTGGCCTGCAACCGGGCTGAGACCACTGCCCCAAAGCCCCTGCCCATCCTCCCCAATACCTCCCCCGGTGCCAAGTTGGACCCGGCCGCGCCGAGCTGGATCGACAACCCGCCGGCCTTCAGCGGGGTGGGCAACGAGGCGCCGAACCCCATGGGAGACATCTCCTTCCAGAGAACCTTTGCCGTCGCCCATGCCAGGACCGCCATGGCGCGCGACATGGACCTCCGGGTCAAGGCCATGCTGCAAGAGCTTGGGCAGGCCTCCCTGGCGGTCAGCGAGAAGCTGAAGAACACCAGCGGGCAGGTCGTCAAGGAAGACGCTTCCCGCCAGCTCACCGACGTCGTCCTCACTGGGACCCATGCTCGCAGCTTCTATACCGACCCCACCGGAAGACTCTGGGTGCTGGTGACGCCTGATGGCGAGACGGCCCAGGACACCCTTCGCAATCGGGTCCGCAAGGAACTTACGGACCTGGGGCTGGGCCAGGCCGAACTCCAGGATGCTATTTCGCGCATGGACGTAGCCCTCGACGCATCCCGGAAGGCACCCCGATGAACTTCCTGCCACGTAGCCTCCGGGTCCTCGGGGCCGTGGCCCTGGCTCTCGGTACCCTCACGGCCCAGGGGCTAGGGACGCCGCGGGATTTCATACCGGATCTGCCTCACCTGCCCCGAATGGCCGTCCTCGAGATCTCGGTGAAGACCAATGAACCCGCAGCTCAACCCCGGGAGGCCCTGGAGGATCTGGTGGGGGCAGCCTTCCTCCAGACCCGCCGGTTTACCCAGGTGGAGCGGCCGCGGGTGAACGTGGTGATCCGAGAGCTCCGCTTCCAGCGAGAGGGCCTGGTGGACCCGGACACGATCCAGGAGCTGGGTCGTCTGCTGGGGGCTGAGGTGGCCGTGCTCGGCAGCGCCCAGGTCTTTGTTGGCCTGCGCGCCTTTGACATCCACCTGACCCTCCGGGTGATCCAGGTCCGCACGGGCCAGGTCTCTGAATCCCTCCGCTTCGTCGGACGCGGCGGCAGCTTCAGTCTCGAGCGGGCGCAGGCCGACGCCCTGGAGGATCTCGCCGAGAAACTCGACGAAGACCTCGCCAGGCGGTACCCAGCGCGGGGCGTTGTCATCAAGGTCTTGCCGGAAGGCCGGGTCCTGGTCGACATGGGGAACCGGGACCGCCTCAGGCGCGGGGTCAAGCTCCAGAGCTTCCAACGAGAGCGAATCAGTCACCCGGTGACCCACCAGTTCGTCGAGGACCTGTCCGTGCCGATCTGTCAGCTCGTTGTGGAAGAAGTCCATGAACGGACCGCCGTGGCCCGGACTAAGCCAAAAACGCCCCTCGCTCCCGGCACGCCAGTCGAGCGGCTTCCATAGGAGAACCCATGCGCAGCGCCGTCCTCTTCGTCTTGTTGGGCCTCGCATCATGCCTGCCGCTGTCTGCCCAGGAGCCCGAGCCGGTCATCCTGGAGGGCCGAGGTCCTGGCGGCTGGCTGGGCATGCAGGTCCACGACAAGTACCTAGGCCTCAGTATCGGCTACCCCTGGGTCCAGCGTGGGGGAACCAGCCTGGGAC
>JBAXHE010000247.1:0-2350 GCA_037139055.1 Betaproteobacteria bacterium
CTGCAGCCCAAAGCGAGGTCCGCTCCGAAGGAGGCTGCGGCCCAGACCACCAGGGCTTCGGCAGAGGTATTGGTGGGTGGCGGCAGAGCGGGAAGGGTCATGAGCGGCTCAGATCACGTAGTCGGACTGGGGCGGGAAGATGGCCAGCTGCCGGGGGCGCAGGTAGACCTGCTCGCCCGCCTGCAGGTCCAGGGCCTGGTGGGCATCCAGGGGCAGGTGGGCTTCCACCTCCTGGCCATCGTGCTGGGACTGGAGCAGCACCCGGGCCACGGGCCCCGCCGCCTGGATGCGCAGGACCTGGGCTGCAAAGCGACCCACCCCCGGCGTGCGGGTGATCTCCAGGTCGTGGGGCCGGAGGTAGCCGTCCACGCTCTGGGGTGCGCCCTCGGCAGGCAGCACCGCCGAGCCCAGGCGCAGGATGCCCTCAGTCAGCTCGCCCCGCAGGCGGACGCTCTGGCCGATAAAGCGGTACACGAAGGGGGTCGCGGGGTGGTGGTAGACCTCCTCGGGCGAGCCCTCCTGCTCAACCTTCCCCTGGTTGAGGATGACGATGTGGTCGGAGACTTCCATGGCCTCTTCCTGGTCGTGGGTCACGAAGATGGTGGTGAGGCCCGTGTCATCGTGGAGCTTGCGCAGCCAGCGGCGCAGCTCGGCGCGGACCTGGGCATCCAGGGCTCCGAAGGGCTCGTCCAGCAGCAGCAGCTGAGGCTCCACCGCGAGGCAGCGGGCCAGGGCCACGCGCTGCCGCTGCCCGCCGCTGAGCTCGCTGGGCAGGCGCCCACCGAAGCTGTCGAGCTGCACCAGCCGCAGCAGGTCCTCCACCTTGTCCCGGATGGCCTGCTTGGAGGGTCGCTGCTTGCGGGGCTGGACCTCCAGGCCGAAGGCGATGTTCTGGCGCACGGTCATGTGGGGAAAGAGCGCGTAGTGCTGGAAGACAAAGCCCACCCGGGCCGGACCCGTGCTGGGACCTGCGTGGATGCTACCCGCGTCAGGTGTCTCCAGGCCGGCGATGAGGCGCAACAGGGTGGTTTTGCCGGAGCCCGAGGGGCCCAGGAGCGCCACCAGGTGGCCTTCCGGCACGTCCAGGTTGACGCCATCCAGGACGGTCTTGCCCCCCAGGCGCTTGGTGAGGTTCTCGATGCGGATGCTCATGCTTCCTCCCGGGCCTGGCGGGCCCGCCAGCCGATGAAGGCCTTCAGGGCGAGGCTTACCAGGGCCAGCAGGCTGAGGAGGCTGGCACAGGCGAAAGCGGCACTGAACTGGTAC
Organism: Betaproteobacteria bacterium; assembly: GCA_037139055.1. Classification (GTDB taxonomy): domain Bacteria; phylum Pseudomonadota; class Gammaproteobacteria; order Burkholderiales; family Rhodocyclaceae; genus Propionivibrio. The sequence goes on from JBAXHE010000247.1 coordinate 1,267, forward strand.
TCGTTGTAGACCGCCTCGATGTGCAGGGGCAGGGTCATGGTCAGGCCGCGGATGTGGCCGCTGACCACACTCACCGCACCGAACTCGCCCATGGCGCGGGAGGCGCAGAGCACCACGCCGTGGAAGAGGCCCCACTTGATGGAGGGCAGGGTCACCCGCCAGAGGGTCTGGAAGGACGAGGCCCCGAGCAGGTGGGCGGCCTCCTCGGTCTCGGGGCTCAGGGTTTCCACCAGGGGCAAGAGCTCCCGGGCCACGAAGGGGAAAGTCACGAAGGCCGTCACCATGAGGATGCCGGGCTTGGCGAAGACCAGCATCAGGTCGTGCCGGTCCAGCCAGGGTCCGAAGAGCCCCGAGGCGCCGAAGATCAGGATGAACATGAGGCCCGCGACCACGGGCGAGATGGCAAAGGGCAGGTCCAGAATCGCGATCCAGAGGTCCCGACCTGGGAAGCGCGTGCGCCCCAGGAACCAGGCCGCCGCCAGGCCAAACACGGTGGCCGAGATGACAGAGAAGGCCGTGGCCTGCAGGCTCAGGCTGATGGCCCGCCAGGCATCGGGATGGGTGAGGCTGGCCACCAGCACCTGCCGGCCCTGAGCCAGGGCGCTGGCGAAGATGAAGCCCAGGGGCACCACCAGGAAGAGCCCCAGGAAGAGGAGGGTGAGGGCCACCAGGGCCCGCTGCAGGAACAGGGGCTCGGAGGCCCGCTGGGAGCGTCGAACCGCGTCAGCCACGGGCCACCCGCCGCCCCATGCGGTGGTTGAGCACCTGGATGAAGGTGAGCACCAGGAGGCTCACTGCGAGCATCACCAGGGCCAGGGCGATGGCGCCCCGGTAGTCGTATTGCTCCAGCTTGGTGACGATGATGAGCGGTGCAATCTCCGTCTGGTAGGGTAGGTTGCCGCTGATGAAGACCACACTGCCGAACTCCCCCACAGCCCGGGCGAAGGCGAGCGCGAAGCCCGAGAAGAGGGCGGGCGCCACCTGGGGCAGGATCACCCGGCGGAGGGTCTGGAACCGGGTGGCGCCGAGGCAGGCGGCGGCCTCCTCCTGCTCGGCGGGCAGCTCCTCCAGCACGGGCTGGAGG
>JBAXHE010000248.1:0-2320 GCA_037139055.1 Betaproteobacteria bacterium
TCTTGATGGCTGAGAGGCGCGGTCGCATTACGGCGGAACAGGCCACGCATGCATTAACGCTCCTGGACGCTCTGTCATTGGAAGAGGATGAGGAAACCGCAGAGCAGATTCCCGCGAGAACTTTCTCCCTGGCACGCAAACACCGTCTCACGCTTTACGATGTGGCATACTTGGAGCTGGCCCAACGTCGCGGGGCGAGTCTGGCGTCATTCGACTCGCAGTTATGGATGCCGCCGCCAAAGAAGGTGTCTGCGCACAACCCAAGGAATAATCAAGTCGATCAAACGGTTTCTTTTTTCATTTCAACTCTCTTCTCGTCAAACTCGCCTCATTTCTGTAGCTTGGCACCCTATGGAACCATTGCCGCTGAAGCCAACACCCTCGCGGGGCGGGGCGGCGCGCGCCTATTTGCGACGACACTGGCAGAAAGCCATCCGTATTCGCGAGAAAAATGCTGCTTACGGAAGAGGCGTTTCATCTGCTCCTGGCGGGAGGCGTGGGAGTCATCGGCGGCGTGGTGAACCTCGTTTTCTATCATGCGGTTAGATCGGTCGAATGGGCCATATTCGGCCAGAGCAGGTCCGACATTGTTGAAATGGCAATGGATTTGCCATTTTGGAAGATGATCGCCATACCGGCTCTGGGCGGACTGGCGGCAGGCTGGATTCTATTCATGGGGACGCGATTCATTCGCAAGAAAGGAACCAGCAACCTGATTGAAGTGGTGGTGGCGGGAGACGGACGCTTGCCATTGCGCAACGGCATTATACGGACGGTTTCGTCGATGGTCAGCATCGCTTCCGGGGCTTCCATCGGACGGGAAGGTGCCATTACCCAAGTCACCGCCACGCTGGCATCGAAATGGGGACAGTTGGCAAAATGGCAGCCCTATCGACTGCGACTGCTGGTGGGATGCGGCGCGGCTTCTGGCATAGCCGCCGCGTACAATGCGCCGATTGCCGGAGCGGTATTCGCCGCGCAGGTTGTGTTGGGCAACTTCTCGATGAACCTGTTTGCGCCGCTGTTGTTCGCTTCGGTCATCGCCTCGATGCTCTCGCGCAGCCTGTTTGCGGTTCACCCGTGGTATCACGTTCCGCCCCACGAATTCACCAGCATTGCGCAACTTCCATGGTTCATCGTCCTAGGAATGCTGGCCGGCGTGGTCGGCGCGGTCTTTTTAAAATCCCTTCAAAAAGGCGAAGCGTATTTGCAACGTGTTCCCGACTTGCGCCTGCGCATGGCTCTGGGTGGGCTGGCGGTGGGGGCCATCGCTGTGTTTTACCCTGTCGTGCTCGGGAACGGGTTTTATGGAACGAATGAAATTCTTCAAAATCAGCTTAAACTCAAGCTCTTGCTGGGAGTGGTGATGGCGAAATTCGTTGCGACGATCATTACGGTTGGCTCAGGTACCATCGGAGGTGTCTTTACGCCAACTCTATTCTTAGGGACCGGATTGGGGAGTTTGCTTGGAGGCGCGCTGCATCATTTTGGCATTGCCTTGGAATTGCCGGCCAGCGCCTTTGCGCTCGTGGGCATGGGCTGCGTCCTCTCATCGACCACACGCTCTCCTCTGCTGTCGATCATCATTATTCTTGAGATCTCACTGAATTATTCACTGATGCCCGCGTTGATGCTTGGCTGCGCTGTTTCAACATTGGTGGCGCGGCGGCTGCATCCGAGTTCGATTTATACCCAGTCCCTAAAAATGCGCAGCCTTGAGGTCGAAAGTTATCGCTTGGGCGCCGCCACTGAGCGCGCCATCGGCGATCTGATGCATGCGCCGGTTGAGCCGGTCCGTGACAACACGACCCTGCCGGAAATTGCGGAACGTTTTCTTGGCAGCACGAACAATTTCCTGCCCGTAGTGGATTCGGAACGACGCCTGATCGGGATGGTATCGCTGCATGATTTAAAAGAACATCTGAACGCAGGACGAGAATTGCGGGCGGTGATTGCGTACGATGTGATGCGTCCGATACCCGGAATTTTAACTCCACATCAAAGATTGCTCGACGCGCTGCCAATTCTTCTGGCCAGCGAACAAAAGAATGTGCCGGTGGTCAACACTCTCGAAGAAAAGCGATTGGTGGGATCCGTGCGACGCGCGGAAGCTTTGGGCCTGTTCTCCGAAGTTATTGCTGCCAGCGCGGCGACAAGCGGGACTTGAAGGGGGAATTCGTCAAGGCCGGATACGTGGTCATGGAGAAGCTGGACGAACTCAAAACCGCTTCGCGCGACAAACGCTGGCTGGGCATTTTTGACAATAGCAACCTGCCGTTCACGATTGGAATTGTGACAGCAGCACCTAAAATCGAAGATT
>JBAXHE010000249.1:0-2317 GCA_037139055.1 Betaproteobacteria bacterium
CTATTGGTGGCATAGGCCCTCACGTGGTAGGTTGCTCCCGGAATCAGTCCCTTCAGGGTACTGGTAAAACTTCCGTCTCCCGCACCATCAACGGTTTTGCTGTCAGAGATAGTTGGCATTTGTGCAGTACTCCAGCACACTCCGCGGATGGTTACTGCTGTCCCGCCATTTGCGGAAATAAAACCTCCGCTAACAGCTGAATTGGTTGTGGTTTCAGTCACCGGTGCGGTAGAAAGAGTAGCAGTGACTGATGTGGTGTTGAAAGTCAATTCGTTTCCGTAGGCAGTACCTGCGCTATTTGTCGCGTAAGCTTTTACATAATAAGTTGTTCCGGATGTCAACCCGGTGATGGCACTTGCATAACCACCTATTCCGGAACCATCGGTTGTTTTCTTATTGGCAATGGTTGGATTCGTGGTGGTACTCCAGCAGACTCCGTTGGCGGTGATGGTGGCCCCACCGGTAGCGCTGGTGCTTCCGCCGGAATAGGCCGACGTGTTGGAGATGCTGTTGGCCGTGAGCGTCGAAAGGGTCGGTAGGGCCAGGGCGGGAGTCGTGAAGGTGACTTCGCTGCCGTAGGCGGTACCTGCGCTGTTGGTCGCATAGGCACGCACGAAGTAGGTGGTCCCCGCAATCAGGCCCGTGAGGCTACTGGTGTAGCTGCCTGACTGGACGCTGGTGTCGGAAGTCTTTGTGCTGAGTGCCACGGTGGGTCCAGAGGTGGTGCTCCAGCAGACGCCCACGGCCGAGACATAGGCCCCACCTGTGGCAGTGACAGATCCGCCGCTGCTGGCAGTGGTCCGGGTGATGCTGCTCACGGCGGTGGTGGTGACCGTCGGGACCGTGGCGGGAATTGATGGCATGAAGGTCGTCGTAGCACTGTAGGCAGTGCCATTGCTGTTGGTGGCATAGGCGCAAACATAGTAGTTGATGCCCACGGTCAGCCCGGTGAGGCTGCCGGTGAAGGTGCCGGACTGGACCAGGGCTGCGGATACCTGGCTGTCGGACAGGGTCGGCTTGGCATTGGTCGTGCTGTAGCAGAAGCCGATGGCACTGATGGGAACGCCAAAGTTGTTGATGATGCTGCTGGTGGCCGTGGCGGCAGTGCCATCCGTCCCAACCCCGACGAGACCACACGAACCTAGGCCCGCGACCCCTGCGGTGTAGAGAATCTCATCGCCATAACTGACCCCATAGCTATTGCTTGCGTAGGCGCGGATGTGATAAGTGGTGCCTGTGCTCAGCCCCGTGATGTTGCTATAAAAGTTGTAAGGGGGAAAGTTGCCATTCGGGATCGTATCGGAAGTCTTGCTATCAGCAACGGTGGGGTTGGCTGTGGTGCTCCAGCAGACGCCCACCGCCGTGAGGGTTGACCCGGCAGTATTGCCGGAACTTCCGCCTGTGGAGAGGGAGGTGAGGCTGGTGGCAGTGACCGGCATTGTGGAGAGACTCGGCATACCAGCAGCGAAGGTCAGGTCATTGCTATAGGCAGTCCCCGCGCTGTTGGTGGCGTAGGCGCGGAGATGGTAGGTGGCACCGGGAGTCAGCCCGGTAAGGTTGAAGGGATAGGGTCCCGTTTGCACCAGCCCAAGGCTGGGCGCGGTGCTGTCTGCCAGGGTCGGGTTGGGCGAAGTACTCCAGCCCCCCCCCTCAGCCGTGATTGCAGATCCCCCTGCCGACAGAATTGAGCCAAAGCCCATGGTGGTGCTGCTGGTTTGGTTATTGGAACCGACCCCGCTGAAGGTCGGGAGGCCGGAGGGGGCGGCGCTGGTGGTGAAGCTCACCTCGCTGCCGTAGGCGGTGCCGGCGCTGTTGGTGGCGTAGGCCCGGACATAGTAGGTGGTGCCTGCGGCCAGGCCGGTGAGGCTGCTGGTGAAGGCGCCGGACTGCACGGGGGTGTCCGAGGTCTTGCTATTGAGGACCGTGGGTCCGGTGGTGGTGCTCCAGCACACGCCGTTGGCGGTGATGGTGGCCCCGCCCGTGGCGCTGATGCTGCCGCCGGAACTGGCGGTGGTGGCGGTGATGCCGGTGGCCGCCGTGGTGCTGAGGGTCGGCACAGAGATGCTGATGGTGGTGAAGCTCACCTCGCTGCCGTAGGCGGTGCCGGCGCTGTTGGTGGCGTAGGCCCGGACATAGTAGGTGGTGCCTGCGGCCAGGCCGGTGAGGCTGCTGGTGAAGGCGCCGGACTGCACGGGGGTGTCCGAGGTCTTGCTATTGAGGACCGTGGGTCCGGTGGTGGTGCTCCAGCACACGCCGTTGGCGGTGATGGTGGCCCCGCCCGTGGCGCTGATGTTGCCACCGGAGCTGGCGGTGGTGG
>JBAXHE010000250.1:0-2316 GCA_037139055.1 Betaproteobacteria bacterium
GGTCGGTGCGGGATATTGCTCTCCCACCTGCCTCCAACGATCGTCCGATGTTGGCCCACCATTTAAAAATGGTGGGCCATTTGCTTTGTACGCCACCCAATATAATTACTGTAATTGAACAGGATGTTAATCATGACCTAAAGGGTCGTAACCTCTTCATGTGACAAATCGTTGCCACGCTGGATCAGAGCCGATGACAAGCACGAAGGCAGATCACCTAAAGAGCCCCATCTTCAGCTTGGTCGAAGCCATCACACTATGTCTTCATTGGCTGAATGCAGTGGAGTGGCTGAAATGGGTAGTCAAGGCGGCTTACCGACGCTTTAACAAGCGATCTCCGGTCGCCGCTGCCGCCCAGTTGGACCCTCTCACGGCTGACCTATTCATCATTGGGAAGTGGGTCTTGTTGCTCTGGTGGCTTGTTCACGAATCCTACAGTCCCATTCGGACATGGATCACGGCCTACCTCTTGTTCACGAATGTCTTTACCTACTTCCATTACCACGCCTGGAAGATCATGTCGGTTGGTCGATACTTGACAGCGGAGCGAATTCAGAGGCGGCTGATCAATTCGATCCTTGCCGTTGCCTATTCCATGGTGGCCTTCGCCTACCTCTACGGCGGGCCATTCAGGGCGTCCATGACCTGGTCTGCATCAGTTGACAGCCCTCGGATGGAAGCGCTTTTATTCAGCATCACGAATTCACTAACAGTTGGCTATGGTTCCGTACAGCCAGGCACCCTGGGGGCAAGAGCACTCTGCACCAGTCAACTGGTCAACATGTTCTTCTTCGCGACGATTATCGTCAGTGCTTCGCTGTCCACCATGTTTGGTTCACCAGCCCAACCTACATCAAAGGATTGATCGTGGCCTACCGGAACAAAACCTATGTAATCTTCGATGCGGACAATGACATCAGGTCCTATCGGCTGATGCAGGCCTGGAAAGCCCATGATCATATCGACTTCGACTTCTATGACGCACACGAACTGAACAATCTGTGGCAGGGATCTTCCGAAGAGACCATCAAGCGAAAATTGCGAGAGCGGATGAACAACGCGAAGCAGGCCATCGTATTGGTGGGCCAGTCTACGAAGAACCTATACAAGTTCGTTCGCTGGGAGATTGACCTCGCTATGGAAATGAACCTTCCCATCGTGGTGGTGAATCTGAACCAGAAACGAATTTTCGATGAAAGCCTCTGCCCACCGATCCTCAAGAACCAACCTGGAATGCATGTGTCGTTTCAGCCAAGAATCATCAAGCTTGCGCTGGATGACTATGTAGAACGGTTTAACAAGGGTGAGTTCAATGGGGGCTCTCCACTTGCATACAATCCGCAGACGTATCGAGACCTCGGGCTTTAACTCCGTTACTCGGCTTCGCTCGTAATTGTCAGGGCCAAATCATGGCTATCGAGGCCTAACCATCAATCGATTCCCATAGCCCCGAAACTGGCACAGCCCACATCTTGGGGCCGAAGGGTAGTACCTCTGTGCCCGTGTAGAGCACGACCCCACGATGGAATGCGTCTCCTAGCGTCTCAGAGAGGAGACTGATCCTGGTCTCGAAGTCCTCGCCAAGGTTCAGGGTCTCTCGCAAGGAGGCCTCAAGGTACATCATGACCTTAGCTCCGAAGTATTCTCCTGGCCGCTCCCACAGGTCGGGGTCCACATCGGCATCCTGCGAGACGGAGAGCACGGCGACCCACTGATCTCGGGTCAGAGTGGGCCAGGGATTGATGCTTCCGTTGCTCATGCTGCACTTCCGAGGTTTAAAAGGAACTCCTCGATTGCTTTCACGGGGACCACGGTACGACTGCCGATCTTAATCGCCTTGAGGCGGCCCTCGGCAATTAGCCAGTAGGCCATGGTCCGACCGATGGCCAGTGCTTTTGCGGCGTCTTCAACGCGGAGTGCTAAGAGGGGGGGTTCTACCTTCTTCTCTGTGGTGGTCGTGGTTCTCATCGTTGCTCCTGGTCCGTGCGGGACTGCCCGGTAATACCAATACGGATCCAGCTCGGGGTTTTCTGGCCTATCCGAGCACCTGTCTTGCGGATGCTCAATTCGGGCATCCAGGCCATGCCAAGGGACCAGGTCCCTTGGCATGGCCGTAGTCGTCCCCATCCCCCTACGGCCGTCCCCCTCTCTAGGGATGGGACCCGTTCAGCACAGGTCAGGACAGGACACCCTTGGCCAGGGGCATCCGTGCAGGATGTGTGCAGGATGGGGGCTTTTTGGCCTCGGTCAATCTCGTCTATATACAAGAACACCCTAGATTTCTCTAGGGTGTTTGCTGGTAGTCCCAAGGGGAAT
>JBAXHE010000251.1:0-2306 GCA_037139055.1 Betaproteobacteria bacterium
GATGCCACTTGCGCGGGTGGCGTCGACGGGAAAAATTGGTGCCGAAGCAAGTGCTGTATCGGCCAGCAGGGCGCGAATTTCATTCTCAGCTTCGGCCAGTCGCTCGCGGCTGACGACGTCGATTTTGCTCAGCGCTACAGCGCCTTGGCGTATGCCCAGCAGTTCGATGATTTCGAGGTGTTCGCGAGTCTGCGGCATGGGACCGTCGTCCGCCGCGATGACCAGCAGGGCGAAGTCGATTCCGGTGGCGCCGGCGAGCATGTTGTGGATCAGCTTCTCGTGCCCGGGAACATCGATGAAGCCGAGGGTGCCGTTGCCACGCATTGGGCTGTAGGCGTAGCCGAGATCGACGGTAATGCCGCGATCCTTTTCCTCTTTCAGGCGGTCGCAGTCGACGCCGGTCAGTGCCTTGACCAGGGTGGTCTTGCCGTGATCGATGTGGCCGGCGGTGCCGATGATCATGGGATGGTCAGGATTCGTTGCGCCAGCGCATCGAGTTGCCCCGCGAAGGCCGGTTCGTCTTTCGCTTCCAGGCAGCGCAGGTCGAGCCATAGCGTATCGTCCCGCAGGTAGCCGATGACCGGTGTTGGCAGCTCGCGTAACGCCGCTTCAAGTGCCAACAAGGCTTTCCCCGGACGCTTGGCCGGTGGACGAATGGCCAGCGCGGTCGAGGGCAGTCGCTCGACCGGCAGGGCGCCGCTACCGATCTGGCTCAGGCAGTGGTGACAACTGACCGTGGCGAAATCACCGAGCGCGGACTGCAGCGCAGGGGCGAGGCGCGAAGCGGTGGCGGCGATATCTTCTGCGGGCCGGGTCAACAGTCGCAGCGTCGGCAGGCGTTCGGCAAGCCGCTCCGGGTTCAGGTAAAGGCGCAGCGTGGCTTCGAGTGCGGCCAGCGTGGTCTTGCCGACGCGCAGCGCGCGCTTGAGCGGATTCTTCTTGATCCGCTCGATGAGATCCTTGCGACCAACGATGATTCCAGCCTGCGGTCCGCCGAGCAGCTTGTCGCCGGAGAAAGTGACCAGGTCAGCGCCTGCGGCCAGCGTTTGCTGTGGCGTCGGTTCGGGCGGCAGCCCGTAGGCAGCGAAGTCGGCCAGCGTTCCGCTGCCGAGATCGACCAGCAGGGGAAGGTGGCAGGCATGGGCAATGGCCGCCACCTCGGCCTCACTGACTGTTGCGGTAAATCCGCTGATCGCGTAGTTGCTGGTATGAACCTTCATCAGCAGCGCTGTTTTGGCACTGATGGCTTCAGCATAATCCTTGGCGTGGGTGCGGTTGGTCGTCCCGACTTCGATGAGTTTGACCTGGGCGCGGCGCATCACGTCGGGGATGCGGAAAGCGCCGCCGATTTCGACGAGTTCGCCGCGCGAAACGACCGCTTCCTTGCCCTGAGCCAGCGAGTTCAACGCCAGAAGCACGGCGGCGGCGTTGTTGTTGACCACCGTCGCCGCCAGCTCGTGCGGGTTGCCGCCGATGAGTTCAATCAGCAGCGGCGAAATCAGATCGTCGCGGTCGCCGCGTTTTCCCGACACCAGATCGTACTCCAGCGCGCAGGGCGAACGTGCGGCATCGACCATCAGCGCGATGGCTTCTTCGGCCAGTTGGGCACGGCCAAGGTTAGTGTGCAGCACAGTGCCGGTGAGATTGAACACCGGGCGCAAGCGGTGACGTACAGAACGGGCAATGCGCGCGTGGATGACGCTGATTAATTCCGCTTCGTCGGGGACCGGCAGGCCGCCGAGAGCACCTTCGCGGGCGGCGGCCAGTTCGGCGCGGACGCAGGCGGTGACGATCTGTCGGCCATGTTCAAGAATAGGACCGTCGAACTGTTGCAGCAGGCGGTCAACAGAAGGGAGTTTGATGTTCATGCATTCACCCGACCGGGCAGAAAGTGAAACGTCATTGTGAGCCTAAGTCGCGCCTCCGAGCAAGAGAAGATTCGGTCCGCTGCGTGAATATCCCGCTTCATCAACCAGCATGTCGAGCGCCAGGGTGGCCAGATCGTCGGCGATCGGGTCAACGGCGAAGTCTTTTTCCTGCACCATGATCTTCAGGTAGCTGTGGCAGTCGTCGCAGCATTCGGCGCGGGCGGCGCCGTTACTGCCTTCAATCTGCTGGTAGCTGACGTCCTTGTCGGTGCGGCAGGAGGTACAGGTCGAGCGCGGGATGTTCCATTCGCTGTTGCACAGCGAGCAGTGCAGGTAGCGCAGATTGTTCACCGCCGAGGAAATGCGCACCACGCTGGCCACCGGCAGGCTGCCGCAACACGGGCAGACTTCGGGCGTGTCGAGCAGCGCCAGGGTCCC
>JBAXHE010000252.1:0-2301 GCA_037139055.1 Betaproteobacteria bacterium
ATGAAGCAAGCAGATTATGTTCATGGAATTCGTTTACGATTCTAAATTTTGTTTCTTTGTTTTCTATTGCCATTGCAATTTCTTTTTTTGATAGAGAAAAAGTTGTGTAAGCGATAGAGAGAAGCATGTCCCGTATGGAGCTTTGCTCTCATGTGGGATGTATAGAAAAAGTTTCAAGGTTTAGAAGTTCAGTAAAAAAGATTATTCATTATTATTAAAAAATATTGAGTAATCAAATTATGCACACATATTGGTTTTTTCCTCGGTGTATTATTATTTTATTAGTCACATCAGAGGATAAGTCGAAATCAATTTAAAAGTGCATACAATTAATTAAAAGATTATGTTAAAAAACAAATTATTCGCAGGTGCGATTTTTGTATTGGCAACACTTGTAGCAGGCTCAGTTAGTGCTGCTTACACATTTCCAAACAAGATCGACACTCTACAAGAAAAAAAGGATGTTCAGACTGTGTTAAACATGGTAGTAACTCCATCACCAGCTCTTACAGTTGACGGTGTTATGGGCGCAAAATCAATCGCAGCAGTTAAGGCTTTCCAAACAATGAAAGGTCTTACAGCTGATGGTTTGATCGGTCCTATGACTCGTGCTGCTCTTGAAGCTGCTCAAGCAGGTGCTCCAGTAGCAACTGCAGGATGTCCAGCAGGAGCATTATTCAATGCAACAACAGGCGCACCTTGCGCAACAGTAGCTCCTTCAACAGTAGCTGGCTGTGCAGCAGGTGCAATGTTCAGTTCAACAACTGGTGCTTCATGTACAACAGGAGTAGTATCTCCAGTAGTATCAGGAAACACAGAAGGCTCATTGTTATTACAATCAGCTCCAGTTTCAGTTGTTACTACAGTTAACCAATCAGAAACAGGAGACAGTATCATGGCCTTCGCTGTTAAAGCAAAAGGTTCAGATATGAAGATTGCAAGAGTAAACGTAAGTTTGGCTTCTTCAGCTTCAGCTCTTCCTTGGAAATACTTCACAAATATATCTCTTTACCAAGATGGTACTCTACTAGGTACATTACCTGTAACAAGTACAAGTCTAACAGAGAATACATTTGGTTCTAACTACACAGCAATCTTCAACGGATTGAATGTTGTTGTGTCAAAAGAAGGAACAGCAAACTTCATCGTTAAAGCTGATGTAGTATCAACACTTCCAGCTGGATCAATAACTTATACAGTTGGTTTGAATGATATGAGTACATCAGATGTAGTTCGTGGTATCGATGGTATGGGTCTTTCACAATACGCAACTAAGACAACTTCTTACGACCGTATAGTTAACTTCTCAACATCAGGTACAGGTAAGGTAACAGTAGTTGCTAATGGTTCAAACCCAATAGCACAAAATGTTGTTACTAACCTAACAAACGCAACAACAGGAATTCCAGCACTTGTTTTTGATTTACAAAATACAAGTAAGTATGATGTAACACTAAAGACAATTACTGCTACTCTTGATCAGAATAACCCAGTTGTTAGTGGTTACTACTTGTACGATGGTGCAACAATAATCGCTTCACTTGGAAATCCAAGTAGTACAACTCTTTCTTTCATCAACTTGCCTACTACTTTCAAAGTAGCAGCAAATAGTACAAAGACATTGAGTATTAAGATGGATGTTTCAGCAACAACAGCTTTCAATATGGCTTTAACAGCTAACAAGTCACAGACAATATCTGTTGCTGCAGCTGGAGTAACTGCTATTGATAGTAACTCAAATCTTCTAATTTCAGGAAGTAATTTGACAGGTACAGCAACAGGTCTTGCACAAACATTCCAGAGTGCAGGTGCAGTTGTTAACCTATTTAGTGCATTAGCTACAGCAACTCCATCAACAACAGGAGTTTCTGGTTATGCTACAGGTACATTCGTCTTTAAGGTAAAGGCAAATGGTATAAACCTAGCTAAATTATCAACAGCTGGCAATATAGTAGCTCTAGGTAAGGTAACTGCTGGAGGAACTCTTGGATCTGAAATCACACTTCCAAATGCTTCTTACACAGTATCACCTGATACAACAGTATCAGATGGTTCAGAAGTTACAGTAACAATGACTACAACAAACCCAACAACAACACCTGGAAATGCAAGATTTGCTATAACAAAGCTTACATTTAAAGACATTGATGGTTCAACACCTCATGATGTAGCTACAGGTCTTGATAACTTCTACACTAACACTGTATACGCTAACTAATAATTTAGTTAACTATCAGATTAGTTTTAAAGTTTAAAACTTGAACAGAAGGAAAACTGCGAACCAGAAAAAGCCACCCCTAA
>JBAXHE010000253.1:0-2285 GCA_037139055.1 Betaproteobacteria bacterium
CATGCGGCCACGAAGCGCTCCGCACAAGGTTTTCCAACCACCTCTTCGATCAGGAGGCGCTGCCCGTGGTTGGCCCCCTGGCTGTGGCCCGCAATGATGAAGGGCCTGCCCTGGTTTAGGGTTTTAAGGTAGTAGCGGAACGCCCGCCGGATGTCTTCATAGGCGAGATTGAGCGGTGCCTGGAGGGCGTCCTCGCTGCCATCAAATAGGTACAGCGCCATCTGGCGATAACGGGGCGCCAGGATTCTGCCCACTGCATTGAAGGAGGCGGCCTGGGCCATGAGCACACCGTCCGTGGCTGCGGCGGCCTTGAGGTCATCGAAGGCTGCATTGGCGGTCGCCGTACCGTAATACGTGGTCGGATGAAGGTAGAAGACATCGACTTTGGCAGCTGCTTCGAGGTTGCTCAGGCCGCTGCCAACCGGAACCGCGGAGGCAGGACTGACGGTACCGGGCAGGGCGGCCCAGGCTTGCCGCTGCGTGTAGTCAACGCCAGGTATGGTCACGGGTGCCTTCGTCGAGCAACCGAGAACCAGGAGCAGGAGTGCCAAGGTCGGCAGAGCGTTTATCCATAGGCTGGGGAAGTGGCTTTTGCGGAACATGCAATCTCCATCAGGACCGAATGGGTGCTAGGGCGAGACGTCCACTGGATTCATATTCTGAGGAAAAGCCGTCTTTGGGGAATCTGTTTTCATAGGTTGTTTTGCGTATTGTTATTAAAATTATTGGATCTACGATCGTACCTGCACCTATTGTTGAGAGCGACATCTTCAACGTCGGGGCTGGTTCTCATCCAACCGCTAACCTTGGCCTCACAACCAGAGGCCCCTTCTTAAAGGCTTAGGTGATGCGAATCGTTGCCGCTCTGGGTCTGACGCTGGTTCATCTCTTCCTGCAGGCGCAAGTACCTACTCCTGAGGCTCAGGGGCCCGCTCCTGCTGGCTCGGTGGTGCAGGCCCAGTCGGTCCCTAACATCGTTTCCCTTGATAAGTACAAGATCAACTACAAGCGGTTTACCCGGGGGAAGGGCAAGCCCATCCAGGATGAGGCTGCGGGCCGCCTGGAATGGTTTCGCAAGCGCATGGGCGGGGACCTGACGCCTGAGTTCGGCCGGCGCCTCCTGGACGTGGCCGCCCGGGAACGCGCCACCTACCCCAGCCAGTTCCCCTCCCCCGGGGCGGTGGAGCTGCCGCTGGCCGCGACGGGCAACACCTGGGTGAGCCTTGGCCCCACCCGGTCCGACTTCACCCAGAACGAAGAGATCAGGCTTACCAAGGTTGACAGCGGGCGTCTCCGGGTCATCCTGCCCGACACCGCAGATGCCACGGGCAACACGATCTATGTCTTGGCTGCCGGGGGCGGGCTGTGGAAGACCACCAACTTCCAAAGCGCCACCCCCAGCTGGACCGCCCTCACGGACTTCGTGGGCAGCAACATGTCCGGCGCCATGGCTTTCGGCGCCAGTACCAGCACCCTCTACGTGGGGGCTGGTGATCCTTTCGATTCGGGCATCGGGGGCTTTGTGATCAAGTCCACCGATGGGGGGCGTTCCTGGGGTCTGGCCCTCAGCCTGGGTATGGCCAAGAAGGTGCTGAACATCCAGGTGGACACCACTCAGAGCCCCGAGGTGGTCCTGGTGGGCACCGACGTAGGTCTCTTCCGTTCCACGGATGGTGGGGTGAGCTTCGGGGCCGTGGCCACCTTGCCCGGGAAGGTCTGGAGCATCGTCTCCACCTCGGAGGGCTGGCTTGCCAGCATGGTGGATACCTCCACCGACGTGACCAAGAAAGGGAAGGGGTCGGTCTGGCTGTCAACGAACCGAGGGGCCGGCTGGATCAGCGCTGCCTTCCCTTCGGGTTCCGCGCGGATCACGCTGGCCGTTGGGAAACCAGGCGATGCCACGGTCTATGCCTATTCGGAGACTGACGCAACCGTTACGCCCAATGCCCAGAAGGACCTCTACCGCTCCACAACTGGGGGCACCAGCTGGGTGCCCTTGGGTATTACGGGAAAGCAGGCCATCAACATGACCCCGGCCCTCCTCGCCAGCGGCGAACAGTCGGATATGAACCTGATGCATGAAAATGCCTGGTTCGATCAGATGATCCTGGTGGATCCCTCGGATACCAACCGCGACACCGTCTACCTGGGAGGCAGCCTGCTCTCGGCCAAGACCATCGATGGCGGAGCCAAATGGACGCTCACCAGCGAGTGGCTGGCTCAGTACGGTCTTCCCTATGTGCATGCGGACTTCCACTGTGCGGCCTATTCAAATTTCAATGGGA
>JBAXHE010000254.1:0-2276 GCA_037139055.1 Betaproteobacteria bacterium
GGGTGGGTGCGGTCCTTCCTATCTTCGCGCCACTGGAGTCGATGGCTTTGGGCAGCACGGCCGACGCGAACCATGACGGATATCCCGACAACGATCTGGTGGTCGATATCCCCGATCTCGTTCGGTTGTTCACGGAGACTTCGGCCACGGCCGGGGTTGCACAGGTGCGGGTGCCGGGCGGCAACAACGATCTGACCTTCACGAGGACAGCCGGGGCATCGAACAACTATTCGGTGGTGTTCACTGAGAATGCAGGGCTTGGGACATCGGCCGCAGCGAGTTTTGCATCAAACACCCTGACGGTTCAGATTCACAGTGGATCCACAACCGCCCTTGCGGTGCAGACAGCGGTTACCACATACAGCGCCTCCCATCCTGACAAGTTCACTGTTTCCTTCAGTGATCCCACGCTTCCCAACAACGGGGCCGGGACGGTGACGGTTTCGAAGCTGACGTTGATAGCTCCCGACTTTGGCAGCCTGTTTGACGGGCTTGAGTTGTGCGATCTGATTGCCAACGCCACAGGGCCCCTGCTTGACGGTTTGGACAAGCTGCTTGGGGAGATTCAGGACGGGTTGAACTCCGTTGTCGGCAGCACGAGCCTGCCGCTGATCGGGAATGGTCTGGCCGGCGCGGCCAATTTCATTCAGGATTTCCGCGAGGGGTTGCTCAAGAGTCTGCGGGATGAGGTTGCTGCCGCCGGGGGCAATGGCATAACCGCGATGGAGAACGCCATCAAGAAGGCGTTCTGGACAACGCTCGGTCCTGAGGGACTCGACATTCTGGTTGACCCAACCACTGAGGAGGCTTTCGATCCGTCACTGGGCTACAGCCAGCTGGATGTGAAGCTGGATTGCGACACCGGACTTGCGGTGAAGCTTGAGTTCAAGAAGGAGATCAAGCTGCTGGACACCTCCGCCAACCCCATCAAGTTCGACATTGGCATTCCTGGATTTGGTCTCAAGGGGGATGGCAATGTCAACGTGAGCATTGGGTTTGTGCTCAAGTTCGGGTTTGGGGTGAACAAGGAGGATGGGTTCTATTTTGACTCCTCAGCCCCGGCCTCGGCTCCTGAGCTGCAGATTTATTTCAGGGTGACGATTCCGAGCCTGCACTTCAGCGGTCAGTTGCTCTTCCTGCAGCTGGACATTGCGGATAACGCGGCCTCTCCGAGCATCTTCGACGGGCATTTCGAGGTGGATCTCAAGGATCCGAACAACGATGGCAAGCTGACGTGGGCTGAGCTCACCTCCAGCGGACTGCAGCTCTCTGATATCATCGCGGCTGAACTGGGGGCGGATGCCAGTGTGAATCTGGATCTGGCCGCCAGCTTTGGTGGCAGCACCGCCTTCCCGAGGGTTGTTGCCCAGTTCCACCTGATCTGGCACTTTGATGTGGCCAATGGGGCCGGGGATCCCCAGATCTACTTTGACAACGTGGCCCTGGATGCGGGCAGCTTCATCAGCGACTTTCTCGGGCCTATTCTGGAGCAGATCCGGAAGGTGACCGAGCCGATCCAGCCGATCATAGATGTGGTTCAGGCCCGGATCCCGATCCTGTCCGATCTGGCCGGTGAGGATGTCACACTGCTCACTCTCGCTGAGACCTTCGGATTGCTTGAGCCTTCAACGGTGGAGTTCATTCAGGACGTGGCGAAGGTGATCACCCTGATCAACAGTCTGGAAGGCATTGGCGAAGGCAACATCCTGATTCCGTTTGGATCATTCAGTCTTTCTGACGACGGCAGTGGCAACATGGGCAGGATCAGCCCTCTGAGCAATTTGTCGAACATAGACTTCGCCGGTGCGCTGTCCAGTGCCTCAGGGCCCGGGGTCAGTTCGACATTCCAGAGTTCGACCTCCGGGTTCGCCGGGAAGGTTGGGGCCCTCAGCAACTTCAGCATCCCGGTATTCGACCATCCCTCGGAGTTGTTCAATCTGTTTGTGGGCAAGTCGGTTCGCCTGGTTGAATGGCGCATGCCGACCTTCAAGTTTGAGTTCACCTACGTGCAGAAGATTCCCATCTATCCGCCGTTGTATGCACAATTTGGTGGAAAGATCGGTGCTGAGATCAATATCGGTTTCGGTTACGACACCTACGGCATTCAGAAGTTCATTGAGGATCCGAACAAGGATCCGGTGGACCTGCTCGACGGGTTCTACATCCTTACGAACGATGCCAATGGCAACCGGATGCCGGCTCTCAAGCTGACCGGCGAGGTGTTTGCGGGGGCCTCGATCAGCCTGCTGATGGTTGAGGTGGGACTCAATGCGGGG
>JBAXHE010000255.1:0-2274 GCA_037139055.1 Betaproteobacteria bacterium
CGCCTGATTCCATGGGAAGGTTTTGTGGATGGCAGATGGCGCGCCGAAGTTGATGTTCGCGACTTCATCCAGAAGAATTTCACCCCTTACACCGGCGATGCGTCTTTTCTCGAAGGCGCCAGCGCCCGCACCACGGCGCTGTGGGCCAAGCTGCAGGAGCTCTTGAAGCAGGAGCAGGCCAAGGGCGTTCTCGACGTCTCGGCCGACCGTGCCTCGAGCATCACCGCGCACGACGCCGGCTACATCGACCGTGACGCCGAACTGATCGTCGGCCTGCAGACCGATGCGCCGCTGAAGCGCGCGATCATGCCCAATGGCGGCCTGCGCATGGTCGAAGGCGGACTCGAAGCCTACGGCTTCAAGATCGATCCGTCGATTTCTGAGATCTGGACCAAACACCGCAAGAACCACAATCTCGGCGTCTTTGACGTGTATTCGCCGGAAATCCAGAAGTGCCGCAAGTCGGCCATTCTCACCGGCCTGCCCGACGCCTACGGCCGCGGCCGCATCATCGGCGACTACCGCCGCGTCGCCCTGTACGGCGTCGATGCCCTGCGCGATTTCAAGATGCAGGAATTCCACGAACTCGACAGCCGCGAATTCAGCGAAGACGTCATCCGCCTGCGTGAAGAGCTGATGGAACAGTGGCGCGCGCTCGACGAACTCAAGCAGATGGCCGCCAAGTACGGTTACGCCATCGGCCGCCCGGCAAGCAACGCCCATGAAGCCGTGCAATGGACCTATTTCGGCTATCTCGCCGCGGTCAAGGAACAGAATGGCGCGGCCATGTCGATCGGTCGAATCTCGACCTTCCTCGACATTTACTTCGAGCGCGACATTCAGGCCGGCTTCCTCAGCGAAGTCCAGGCGCAGGAACTGATTGACGATCTGGTGATCAAGCTGCGCATTGTCCGCTTCCTGCGTACCCCGGAATACGACCAGCTGTTCTCCGGCGATCCGACCTGGGTCACCGAGTCGATCGGCGGCATGAGCGAAGACGGCCGCACGCTGGTCACCAAGAGCAGCTTCCGCATCCTGCACACGCTGTACAACCTGGGACCGGCGCCTGAACCCAACCTCACCGTGCTGTGGTCGGAACACCTGCCGCAGGGTTTCAAGGACTTCTGCGCCAAAGCCTCGATCGACACCTGCTCGGTGCAGTACGAGAACGACGACCTGATGCGTTCGCATTGGGGCGACGACTACGGCATCGCCTGTTGCGTGTCGGCGATGCGCATCGGCAAGCAGATGCAGTTCTTTGGCGCCCGCGCCAATCTCGGCAAGACCCTGCTCTATGCGATCAACGGCGGACGCGACGAAATCAGCGGTGAGCAGATCGCCCCGAATTTCGATCCGATCCTCGACGAGGTGCTCGACTACGACAAGGTCGTCGCCAAGCTGCTACCGATGATGGAATGGCTATGCACGGTGTACATGAAGTCGCTCAACGCGATTCACTACATGCACGACAAGTACAGCTACGAGCGCATCGAGATGGCGCTGCACGACCGCGATATTCTGCGCACCATGGCCTGCGGCATTGCCGGTCTGTCGGTGGTCGCCGATTCGCTGTCGGCGATGCGTCACGCCACGGTGCGGGTAATTCGCGACGAGCGCGGCCTGGCCACCGATTTCCGCATCGAGGGCGATTTCCCGACCTACGGCAACAACGATGACCGTGTCGATTCGATCGCTGTCTGGCTGGTCGAGACCTTCATGGGTTACCTGCGCCAGCAGCGTGCCTATCGCGATGCGACGCCGACGATGTCGGTGCTGACCATTACCTCGAACGTCGTCTATGGCAAGAAGACCGGCAATACGCCTGACGGGCGCAAGGCCGGCGAGCCGTTTGCGCCGGGCGCCAATCCGATGCACGGACGCGATTACAAGGGCGCCCTGGCGTCGATGACCTCGGTCGCCAAGCTGCCCTACGACTGTTCGCAGGACGGGATTTCCTACACCTTCACCATCGTTCCCAGCGCACTCGGCGCCTTGCCCAAGGAGCGTGTCGGCAATCTGTCCGGACTGCTCGACGGCTTCTTCGCCCAGAACGGTCACCACGTGAATGTGAATGTCTTCGACCGCGAAACCCTGATCGAGGCCATGGAGCATCCCGAGCTGTATCCGCAACTGACAGTGCGGGTCTCCGGCTACGCGGTGAATTTCGTCAAACTGACGCGCGAGCAGCAGCTCGATGTCATCAGCCGCACCTTCCATGCCGGAAACTAACACCGGCTTCAACTCCCCCTCTTCCGTCGCCGGAAGAGGGGGTTC
>JBAXHE010000256.1:0-2233 GCA_037139055.1 Betaproteobacteria bacterium
CCACCGGCGCGACGGGCGTGACTGGCTCTAACGGCGCAACAGGAGCGACTGGGGCCACGGGCACCAACGGCGTCGATGGCGCTGCGGGTGCTGCCGGAGCCACGGGGCCCCAGGGACCTCAAGGCGTGACCGGGGCCACGGGGGCCAGTCCCTTCACCCTGAGCGGCAGCCACGCGGTCTTCACCACAGGCAACCTGGGCCTGGGCACCACGACCCCCGGCGCCCTCCTGTCCTTCGGCGCCAACGCCAATGCCCAGCAGCTTCTGATGTTCGAATCCGACGGCTTCGGCAATAAGGACCGCTACGGCTTCGGCATCCAGGCCAGCGAGCTCCGCGCCTTCGCACCCGCCACCGCCGCCCTGACCTTCGGGACCATCAACCGTACAGACGGAGCCACCTTCACCGAGCGGATGCGGGTCACCGACAGCGGCCTGGGGGTGACGGGCGATGTCAACATCACCGGCACCTTCAAGGTGAACGGCACGGCCATCGGTGCCGGCGCCCTGACGGGCCTGAGCGGCACCACCAACCGGGTCAGCGTCAGCAGCGGCAACGCCCCCGTGGTGGACATCGACGCGGCCTATGCCGGTCAGACCTCCATCACCACCCTGGGCACCATCACCACCGGCACGGTGCCCGTGGCGCATGTGTCCGGTTTGGCCGCCGTGGCCACCAGCGGCAGCGCCAGCGACCTGACCACGGGAACCCTGGCGGTGCCCTATGGTGGCACCGGGGCCACCTCCCTCAGCGCGGGCAGTGTCCTGGTGGGCAACGGCACCGGCGCTGTGCTGCAGCCCTCCGCCCTGAACTGGGATAACACCAACGGCCGCCTGGGCATTGCTACGGCAACACCCGGTGCGCGGCTCTCCTTCGGCACCTCCGCCGATGCCAAGCAGCTGCTCATCTACGAGGACACGGCCCTCAAGGACTACTACGGCTTCGGCATCGGCAGCGCCGAGCTGCGCCAGTTCTTCTCCAGCAACGGTCACCTGGCCATCGGCAGTGTCTCGAAGACCGACGGCACCACCTTCAGCGAGCTGATGCGGGTCAGCGCCGACGGCAGGGTCGGCATCGGCACAGCGGCCCCGGCCTACCTCCTGGATGTGGCGGGCGATGTGAATGTCAGTGGTGCCTTCCGGGTCAATGGCACCACCCTACCCAGCGGCACCGTCACCAGCGTCACCGGCACCACAGATCGGATCACCGTCAGCAATGGCACCAGCACGCCGTCGGTGGACATCGCCGCGACCTATGCGGGCCAGACCTCCATCACCACCCTGGGCACCATCGCCACAGGCACCGTGCCGGCCGCCAACGTGAGTGGCCTGGGCAGCCTGGCCACCCTCAGTGCCATCAACAACGGCAACTGGTCCGGCACACCCCTGAGCATCGATAATGGCGGCACCGGGTCCACCACCCAGACCTTCGTGGACCTCAGCACCGGCCAGACCATCGGCGGCGCCAAGGCCTTCAGCGCGGGGCTGATGGTCCAGGGCATGACCGTGGGCTTGGGCGGGGGAGCTGGGGAAACCAACGCGGCCCTTGGAATAGGTGCCCTCCCCGTGAATACCACGGGCTCTCGCAACACCGCCCTTGGGGTGTATGCCCTCAACTCGAACACGGTGGGCTGGTACAACACCGCCACGGGGTTTGGCAGCCTCCAGAGCAACACCACGGGCTATGCCAACACCGCAACGGGGCGGCTGGCACTCAATGGCAACAACGGCAACTACAACACGGCCATCGGTGACAGTGCCCTGGAGATGAACGCCGCCGGCGCGAACAATGCGGCCCTGGGCGTGTTCGCAGGCAGGTCCATGACCGGCTCCAACAACACCGCCCTCGGCTCAGGAGCAGGGCAGACGCTCGTGTACGGCTCCAACAACATCTACCTGGGCCAGGGCACGGCTCCTTCAGGCGTCGGCACCTCGGGCACGCCCGTCACCAATGAGATCGTCATTGGCCAGGGGGCGACGGGCCAGGGCAGCAACAGCACCCTCATCGGCAACACCTCCACCCTAAAGACCTTCATCGCCGGCATCTCCGGGGCCACGCCCGCGGGCGCCACCCAGACCGTGGTGATCGACGCCAGCGGTCAGCTGGGTTCTACCGATGCCACCAGCACCCGCAGCAGCCTGGGCCTGGGCAGCCTCGCCACCAAGAGCAGCCTCGCCAATGCCGATGTGGCCAGCGACGCCGCCATCGCCACCAGCAAGCTGAGCGGCGCCGTCAC
>JBAXHE010000257.1:0-2230 GCA_037139055.1 Betaproteobacteria bacterium
GCGATGAAACCTTACCACCACTGCATCAATCCACGAAATCCATATGGAACTTCAGCCCTGGGAGCCAAGAACCTCTGTAGACCCCGACGATTCCCTGAATCCGTAAGGTTAGGACTCTGTGCTTATGCTCAAGACAAGCTAAATAAATAGTACCTGATTATCGGCGACCCTCAGCCTAAAAGTGCCTCAATTGAAAATTGATAACCTATGGCGGCAAATAGGTGGAAAATAGGAGAACAGGAGACAGCAGTGAAGAGTCGCTCCCCAAGGCCCACCCAGCCCTCCGCGCAGAGCCCGGATACCCCCAGGCTGGGGGAGTCCATCGTAAATAAGGCCGCGTCAGCCTCGACAGACCTCGCAGGCCCGGTCGCGCCTGTAGCTGCCACGCCGAGCGATGATCTTATAGCTGCCTTTGCACCCAGGGCCGATGGCGCGGTTGGGGTGAAGGACTATGGACATGAATCCAAGGTTGATGCTCCGCGATTTCGTCCTATACCTCTTGAGACGCAAACTATTTATGCCGAATTGATGGATCATCTTGAAGCCGCAGATATGGTTCGCTCGTTCGGTGATCTTGACGGCAACATTGTGAGTCGAGATCGAGACGGCGCAGATCACTGGTACTTCCGCACTTCGGAGGGTGGGCAGGGGCGTCAGGAATTTTACATTGGCCCTGATAACGAACCAACACGGTTGCTCATTCGCAACTACGAGCAACAACGCGCTGCTTCTGCTGCCACCCATGAACGAACGGTTCGCTTATCGTCAATGCTTCGCACATCGGGCATCGAGGTCGTTGATCTCACAACCGAGAAGATCATTCAAGGCATGGCCTCTGCTGGTATGTTTCGGCTTGGTGGGGTGCTCGTAGGAACCCACGCCTTTGTGGCCATTGGGAATGCGTTAGGAGTGAGGTGGACTTCGGGTGTTCACACTCAAGACGTTGATTTCGCCACCCCAAGGACTATCGCTATTGGTTTGCCTCAGAGCCCGGTTACTTCAGCCGATATTCCAGCGGCTATTGAGGCGTTAGGTATGGGTTTCATACCCCATGTGCGACTCCACTCTGCATCAAAAGCTACGACCTATCTTGTAAGGGGCACATCTACTCGAATCGACTTTGTTACCTCTCCCCAAGGGGGAGATCGTGAATCCCCGGTGAGGATGCCTCGATTTAATGCCTATGCACAACCGTTGGAGTTCATGAGCTATCTCATGGAAAAGTCATTCCATGGTTCTGTGATCAACAGGGGAGCTACCCTTGTGAACCTGCCGGAGCCAGCCAGGTTTGCTATCCACAAACTTTTGGTTGCAAGTAATCGAGCCGCTCGACACGCCACGAAAATCATCAAGGACCGACAGCAGGCTTTTGATTTGCTGTCCTACCTGCAACAAGAACGACCTGGTGATATTGAATTGGCGGTAGAAGACCTTGTCTCCCGGGGCGAATCCTGGCGGCAACGGGTGGTGGCTCAGGCCACAAAAATGCCCGGGACAATCCATGGCCTCGATAACCTTCTAAATCATTGATTCTATTACTGCCACCAAAATAGCAACAAGATGGTGGCAGCATTTGTATTTGAACTAATAAATAGACATGAATCGAGTAGCCGTTAAGTTCGCCCCATCCATCCCAGTTCCAGGATTGGCTGCGGCATGGCCGGAGTTCTCACTGCCACCGTCAGCAGGCGTAGCAGCATGGATTTCAGGTCGAAGCGCCGGTTGAACCGGTACTGGAACTCGGCCAGGTAACGGTCCAGGTGGACCTTCCCGACCCAGCGGGTCACGCCCACGAGGTTTCCTTTCAGATTCCCCAGGACGGTGTTCACCCAGGGGAAGGCTGGATGCTTGGATGAGCGCCACCCGCCAGGCATCTTGTGGGGCTCATGCTTGAACCCGGCTTCGTCCAGGAAGTTGTAGGCCTTCCAACCATCCGTCAGGATCGTGGACCCCTTGGCAAACCCGTGCCCGAACCAGGGTTTTAGGCCCCTGGCAGCCACATGCCTCAGCACTTTCATTCGCAGGTGCAGGACGGAGGCTGGATTCCCTGGGTCGGTTTGGACGGCTACGACGAAGGGAGTCTTCCCTGCGGCACCCCGGCCACGCTTCCCCAGGTGGCGCTCACCACCCACGTAGGCGTCGTCCACCTCGATCCGGCCCGAGAGGACCGTCCGGGCCTCCCGCTCCAACATCACCTGCATGATCTTATGCTTCATGGCCCAGGCCGTCT
>JBAXHE010000258.1:0-2220 GCA_037139055.1 Betaproteobacteria bacterium
GGTGTGGCCTACTTCTGCGGAGCAGAACTGGCTAGGTTTTAGAGAGCGGTGAAGCAACGCAAAGGCGCAATAGAAATGGATGACAACCCAGGCCAGTCCGATGACCTCGGACTGAGTATTACGCCCATAGCCATTGCCGACCCATATTCCCGGATCAACGGCGTCTCCCTATACATTTCCATCAATTAAGTTCAAACCCCGGGGTGAACCGCTACCCAATCATCAGGCGTCCCCAGGACCTCACAGATTGAGGTCTGAGTGGGGTTCGAACGGAGAAGGGTGGGGTCATACCTGTCGATGAGGGCTGGAATTGTCCAATTGCGCAATCTGATTGCGCAATCGGAGTGGTTCTGGGATTGCGCACAATGCATGGGAGCAAGATCGAAATAAATTAGATCTAAACACAATTAAATAAATATTTAAATAAATAAACAACAAAACACAAACTGACATTGGATTGCGCATTTAATATGGGAATCAATCGATTGCGCAAAAAATGGAGAAATCAAAATTCAACGCCTAATTAGGCTACCATGAAAAACCTTTTGCGCAAAGGGAATATTGATAATTATTGGTTGATTTTTGTCACAATCTGTTTCAGCATTATCCCTTGACCGGACCTCTTCTGGTTCGAGATCGGAGGGGCAAGCATGAGCACAGAGGGTTGGAACCCAGAATCGCTTGCCCTGGCACTGAAACTCCGTGGCTGGACCAAGAAAAGGGCGGCCCTGAAACTGGGGGTGCCCTACAGCAGCTTCTGCTACGCCCTCAAGACGGGTTCCTCGCCATTCGTATGTGCCTTTATATCTTCAATAGTCGAAGAAGAGGCCTGCAACATCTGGCCTTGGCGCTATCCACCGCAGTGGCGGACGGGTGCTGATTCCACCACATAACGCAAGAAGAGCGGGTTAGCGGCCCGCTCTTCTTGGAACTGTTCGGTAGGAGAATTGGGATGCACTCCAGAAACCAGATTACCCCCTTCCGGGGGGGACAGCAAGGCTATATACATTTTTCGGATCTAATGCCCAAAGATGATCCCTACGCGTCTTGGGAGGTCCAGGCGGATAGCGGTCTATTGCTTCCTACCCGAAAAATACCCCCCAAAAGGAAGTCCTTTTCCGGCTACGTCCCATTCCCTGAGCATGGGCGGGTCGTCTGGTACGAGTCCTTGCTGGAGCAGTCGCTCTTGCTCGGGCTCCGGCATCTCGTCCCACTACCATACGTCCTTGAACAGCCCATGCGGCTTCGCCTTAGGGCCCTCGGTTATAAGGGTACGAAATATACGCCAGATTTCTTAATTTGGACTCCTGGTGTGCCACCGACGATCGTCGAGGTGAAGTATGAGGGCGATCTCTGTGAGCATTGGGAGAAGCTGAAACCTAAACTGATGGCAGCTCGCAGATATGCACGTCTGATGGGGTGGCAATTTCGGCTTGTTACTGACCGCCATCTCCTACCAGGAGGCGTGCGCAGTCTGCGACCCACACTCAAGGGGCTGGTCAGTCCATATCTGCGAATCTCGACTCCGATTGCAGGACCAACCCTTCGCCCAGTTATTTGGGGGGCGCTGCCTGGTAGAGCAGGTGATGTTCACCAGAAGGATCGGTCAGGCCTCCTGATCCCAGGCACTGCGCGGCTAATGGAGAGAATCTTCATGCGGGAGGGCTCATTCGATGGGCGCTGAACCCGAGAAGCCAAAACTAGCCCTCGTGACCTTTGAACCAGGCGCCGTCGTGTTCTTTGAAAAAAAAATCTGGCGCGTTGCGGGAAGGGCAGAAGGAGGCTTGGTTCAGATTTTACGCCCAGGCGCTGCAACTATTCGCTCTGTAGAGGGCAAACAACTCCTCCATTTAGGCTCGGAGATTAGATCAACTTTCGAACAAAAGCATCATGAGGAGATCCCGGCTGATGCGATCAAAAAAGCTCGAATCAGGCTTGAGTTGGTTCAAGAATTTCTTGGTACCCGGATGGACGACTCGGACCTGAAGGAGATCTCAGGCCGGGCTGGGTGCCACACCTCCACCTTCCTGAGGTGGGTCGATCGGTACGTCTTCTCTGGAGGCAAGTTTTCAACACTGATTCCATTCTCTGGTCGGTATGGAAATACAAATAGACGGATAAAGGGAACGGTTCTGCGGATACTCCAGGAAGCCATAGAGCGGTACTACTTGGGCCCAAGACGGTTAAAAAGGGGTCGAGTCTATATAAAGTATAAAAAAA
>JBAXHE010000259.1:0-2205 GCA_037139055.1 Betaproteobacteria bacterium
CCTTGACGAGATTCAGCCCGACGAGGTCTACAACCTGGGGGCCCAGAGCCATGTGAGGGTGAGCTTTGACCAGCCTGAATACACCGTGGACGTTGTCGGTCTAGGTGTTATTCGGTTGCTGGAAGCCCTTCGTAGCTACATGAAGACCAGCGGCAAGACCGTTCGTTATTACCAGGCAGGCAGCTCCGAGATGTTTGGCAGCGCCAAGCCTCGTCAACACGAAGGGACCCGCTTCGAGCCACGCAGTCCCTATGCCTGTGCCAAGGTCTACGGTCACTATCAGGTGATTAACCACCGGGAGAGCTATGGGATTTTTGCTTGCAACGGCATCCTCTTCAACCACGAGAGCCCCCGACGTGGCGAGACTTTCGTGACTCGCAAGATCACCCGTGCCGCCACCCGGATCAAACTGGGCCTGCAGGACAAACTCTTCCTGGGCAACCTGGATGCCAAGCGGGACTGGGGTTTCGCCGGGGACTATGTCGAAGCTATGTGGTGCATGTTACAGCAGGATGAGCCTGGCGACTATGTGGTTGCCACGGGTGAGAGCATCAGTATCCGGGACTTCCTGGGTCTGACTTTCGGGCATCTGGACCTGGATTGGCAGCAGTACGTGGAAATCGATCCCCGCTACTTCCGCCCCGCCGAGGTGGATCATCTGGAGGGTGACCCCGCCAAGAGCCGCCGCCTGCTGGGTTGGGAAGCCAAGACCGACATCCGTACCTTGGCCGCCATGATGGTGGACTCTGACCTTCACCTCGCCCAGCGTGAGCAGATCCTCCAAGAGGCTGGGCATGCTGATGTCCAGCGGGGGGGCTACCGATGAAGCCCTGCGAGGCCGCGCCCGACTCTCGTGAGGGCTGACATGGACCGGAATTCTAAGATCTTCGTGGCCGGGGCCCGGGGCCTCGTGGGCTCGGCGGTGGTGCGCCGACTTCAGTCTGAGGGGTTCGAGCGAATCCTCGCACCCTACCGGGCGGAGCTGGATCTGACGAATCAGACGGCCATCAACGGCTACTTTGCCAAGGAGAGGCCGGAATACGTGTTTCTTGTGGCAGGTAAGGTGGGGGGCATCTACGCCAACTCGACCTACCCCGCAGATTTCATACGGGATAACATCCTGATTCAGGCACTGGTTATTGATGCCGCCCATAAGTTCGGGGCCCGGAAGCTTCTGGACTTAGGTTCCTCCTGCATCTACCCCAAGCTAGCCCCCCAGCCCATGACAGAGGACTGCCTGTTGACCAGTGCCCTGGAGCCCTCCAACGAGTGGTACGCCCTGGCTAAGATTACCGGCCTCAAGATGTGCCAGGCCCTCCATCGCCAGCACGGCTTTGCGGCCATCAGCCTCATGCCCACCAACCTCTACGGCCCCGGGGATAACTTCGACCTCAAAAGCTCCCACGTGCTACCCGCCATGCTACGTAAGTTCCACGATGCCAAGGAGTCTGGGTCATCTGAGGTTGTGCTATGGGGTACTGGCACCCCCAAGCGGGAGTTTCTCTATGTGGACGATCTGGCCGATGCCTGCCTCTTTGCCATGCAGAACTACGATGAAGAGCAATTCCTGAATGTTGGTACTGGGGAAGATCTGGCCATTTGCGACCTCGCAGACCTAGTGGCGCAGGAAGTTGGGTATACCGGTCGCATCACCTGGGATACATCCATGCCTGATGGCACCCCCCGCAAGTTGCTTGATGTCTCCCGCCTAACCGACCTGGGCTGGAAGGCCAAGACGAGTATCCAAGAGGGCGTAAATCAGACCTACCGCTGGTATCTCAAACGGCCGCAGGCTGGGCAGGGTAAGTCCTAAACCCTCGGCCTGAAAGCCAAGGAGAACTTAGCCGCTGATTCCGGTGATTGCAGTGATAAATCCGCCACAGGTGGGCTCGCGCAACACCCCGCCCTGTCCCCAAAATCCTCAAATCAGCGGCCAAAAGCCGTTCGCAGTAATCTTTCCCATCCTCGTTCATGCCATCCCCGGCTAAAGGCACTTCCCTTACCCGCCAAACACCAAGACTTTCCCTTGTCCCCACCAACCCCCTAAGGGTAAAATTTCCGCTCCGAGGAGCGTTGCGAGACACGTATGTGTCCCAGGCTCGGAACCGGCAATATGCCGGCCTTTAACGGCGCTCATTCTCCAGACCCCCGGTTTGCTGAATGAGGAAAATGCCCATGAGCCTGCTTGCCATCGGCAGCGTCGCC
>JBAXHE010000260.1:0-2188 GCA_037139055.1 Betaproteobacteria bacterium
CCTCACAGCGACCACACCGCCTCCAGAGCCGGAAATGGAGGCCCCTGCCCCCCTGTTCTTGCAGCCGGCGCCGCTCCTTCCCATGGACCTGGGCACCGGCGTGGTGCCAGTCCCTGCCTCTGTACCAGCAGTGCCCCAGGAGGTCGAGGGCACGGCACCGAAGGGACCCCTTCCCGCCATCTCCGCAGCGCCCCAGGGGGCACCCACGCCCTCCCTTCCGGCCCCGCCGCCCCACTCGGCCACCCCCTTCACGAGGCCAGAGCCCAGCGCTCCCCAGGCGCTCCGGGCGGAGGCGCTGCAGGTCCCAGCCACGGCCCCCACTGCCCCTGAATCCCCTCAGAGCGCCGTGCCCAGGGAGGCCCCGGCCACACCGGTGGTAGCGCCCTCTGCCCTGCCCACGGCCAGCCCGCAGCCCGAGGCGGCCAGCCTGGCCTCCAGGATCCCCGGGAGGCTGACCGAGCCCCTCCAGCAGCTGGCGCAGCCCGCGTCTCTGGCCAAGCCAGACGCCGCTCCTGCCCACGCTCCCAAGGTGGTGCTGCTCACCACCACTGCCCCCGCTACCTTTGGCCCGCAGAGTCGAATCGAGGCGGAGGCGAGTCAGCTCCCAGGTCTGCGTGCCCTGGCTCCGGCGACCCAAGCCCAGGCCCCCGCGGTGACCGTCGGTAGCCAGCCGGTGCCCACCACACCGAGTGCGGCAGAGGCCGTCACCGCCCTGCCCCTGGGGTCCACGGGTGATGGCCCGGTCCTCTCCACCCGGGGGCCCGTCACCCTTCTCACTGCTGCAGAGGTCCAAGCTCTGCGTGCAGCGAGCGCCGTGAACGCACCCACGCACACCGCCCTTCTGCCAGAGGAACGCCCGGTCCACCTCCTGGAGTCGCTACCGGCGACGCTGCTGGCTGCCAGCGCAGCCCCAGTGGTCACCACGGCAGGGCCCGGGCCGCTCCCTCAGGCACAGCCAACCCCGACGCCCGCCGTGCCCACCACGTTCCCCGCCCCGTCAGCGGGGGAGGGCAACGCAGCGCCAGCCGTCGCGCTGCCCATGGCACCCGCAGCGCTGCCGCTGCCTTTGAGCGCTGTCAGCCTGCCCCCGACTCAGGAATGGCAGCCGGCCCCAGTCCTCCCCACACCCCAGGCAGGGGTTGCCGAACCCATCACGCAGATCAAGGCGGCCATCCTCGCAGAGCCCCTGCTTCAAGCGGCTGATGCTCCGGCTGGGGACGCGCCCACGACTGGCCTCAAGCCAGGCGGTGGTATCAACCTCCACGGAGCCGCGCGGGAACCCATCCCAGCCCCTGGACAAGCCCAGCTGCCTTCGGTGCCGGTTGCCCAGGACTCACCCTTGAACACCCAGCCCGGCACGCCCCTGCAGGGAGCCCCGACCCCACTCGAAGCCCCAGAGCAGAAGTCCGCCAAGGCCGGCTCCACGCCTTCAGCTCATGCGCAGGATGGAACCCCTCTGGCAGCGCTGTCGGCTCAGCATCGGGTGGCCGAAGCTGCCGTTCCTGTAGCTCAGACGACACCACCTCCCGCGCCACCGCCCTCCGCGCCTGCCCTGCAGGTGGAAGGTGGATTGAAGTGGATGCTCAAGGGCGGTGCCCAGGAGGCGCAGCTCCAGCTCCATCCGGATTCCCTCGGTCAGGTGACCATCCATCTGAAGGTGCAGGGCGGCGAGGTGCACGTTCGCCTCTGGGTCACGGACCCCACGTCCATGCAGGCCGTGCGGGATGGGCAGGAGCACCTGGGCGTTGCACTTAGGGAGCAGGGCCTCCAGCTGGGCAGTTTTGATCTCCAGCAGGGTCACCGCCCTCACCAGGAAGCCCCGCCGGCCCCGGTGGTGCGTGAGCACCTCCTGCCCGAGCGCCTCAGCACCCGGCAAGAAGCACCGACACCCACCCGGCCAGCCAGTCTAAACCCGCACCACGTCGAGCTCTACGCCTAATCGGCACGCTTCCTGAATGATGCAATGCCACGGAGGTCCCCATGGAGACCGGAATGATCACCTCGGCAACGACAGCCAGTTCGTCGGCCGCCACCGCTACCGCCAAGAACGCTCTGGACAAGGACAGCTTCCTCAAGCTGCTCGTGGCTCAGTTGAAGAACCAGGACCCGACCTCCGATAGCAGCCAGGATCCGAACCAGATGGTCCAGCAGATGACCAGCTTCTCCAGCCTCGAGCAGGCGCAGCAGA
>JBAXHE010000261.1:0-2165 GCA_037139055.1 Betaproteobacteria bacterium
GCGAATAATTCAGATGATGCTGTTACCGGGTAATTGGGTGCAACGAAAGCAGTGCCGCCAGTAATTAGGACCATTCCGTTCGGAAGCAATGACGCGGTATGCATGGTTCTTCCCTGTTGGATGGTCACAGGATTAGAAAATGTTCCCGACATGGGGTCGTACAGTTCAGCCGATTGTGGTTGCCCACCCAAGGGACTCCCCTCCCCAGCCACGATGAGAACCTTTCCGTTCCCAAGAAGTGTCGCCGTATGGTTTGCACGAGAATAAGTCATACTTCCTGTTATGGAAAATGTCCCGGTACCAGGGTCATATAACTCAGCGCTACCTACTGACGCCCCACCTGCTATAAGAACCTTTCCATTTGGTAGCAAAGTTGCAGTGTGATTGTTTCGGGCCTCTAATACGAAACTTCCCGTCATTGAAAAGGTTCCAGTTAATGGGTCATATATTTCAGCACTTGATTGGAATCCGCCCCCGGCAACAAGAACCTTCCCGTTAGGCAACAAGGTTGAGGACGCCTCATAATTCCGAACAACGTTCAAACTGCCTGTCAGAGCAAACGTCCCAGTAGCGGGGTCATAAATTTCAACTGTTTTGGTGGGGCCTACCACCAACACCTTCCCATTACTCAGAAGCGTGGCCCTGTGCCAGTACCTCCCCACACTCATAGATCCAGTGGCAGAAAAAGTCCGTGTAATAGGGTCGTAAAGTTCTGCGGTATTAATTGGTCCACCACCTCCTGCTTGTCCCCCGGTTATTAACACCTTCCCGGTTCCGAGCACAGTAGCGGTGTGTTCATAGCGTTGTGTACTCATAGATCCTGTGGCTGTATATAACCCCGGTGCTGGATCCTGAGGATCGTACACCTCAGCCTTGTAGATGAAAGCAATACCATCTGGCGTCCCACCGGAAACAAGGACCTTACCGTCGGAAAGCAAGGTCGTGGCATGGTAGAAGCGCGCGGTTGCCATTGCCCCGGTGGGGCTGAAAACACCTGTGGTGGGATCATAGATTTCCGCACTAGGGAGGGCACCACTGGCGTTGTTCCCACCTCCTGATATGAGCACCTTTCCCGATGAAAGCAGATTGGCCCGGTGCCACCAGCGCGCCGTGATTAAGGACCCCGTTGCGGCAAAAGTCCCAGTTGCGGGATCGAATAGCTCTGCTGTCCCAATGGCACCAGCATTGAGTCCGCCCGTGATCAGGACCTTCCCATTGGGAAGCAGCGTGGCCGTCGGGCGTTCCCGATAGGTCGTCATCGAGGCAATTTTCGTGAACACGCCTGTGGCCGGATCGTACAGCTCGGCAGTCGCAAGGGCGGCACCATTGGACCCGCCGGCAATCAGGACCTTCCCGCTGGGGAGTAGGGTGGCGGTCAGGTTGCTTCGGTACTCGCTCATGGAGCCGGTAGATGTGAACAGCCCTGTGGCTGGGTCAAACAGTTCTGCGGATGTGCCTACCCCAGATGGGGAACCGCCAGCGATCAAGACCTTCCCATTTGGCAGTAATGTCGCCGTGTGAGCCCACCGCGGAGTCACCATAGCGCCAGTGACTGTGAAGGCGCCCGTATTGGGGTTGTAGAGCTCTCCTACGGTGGCGCCATACCCTCCCGAGATGATTACGGTTCCATTCGGAAGCAGGGTAGCGGCATGTGCCTGGAAGTGGCCTGTTGGTGAAACCCCAGTGGAGGAGAAGAGTCCTGTCTGGGGATCGTAAAGCTCTTCGGCTTGGGTCGCATTGCATCCCGTCAGTAACACTTTCCCATTTGGAAGCAGCGTTGCCCGATGGTCATACCGAGGCAAGGTCATGCTGCCTACGGTTGTAAAGACTCCGCGTATTGCTGACACGTTCACGGCCGCTGTTGCTGAGACAGAACCCGAAGCATTAGTGGCCGTAATTGTGTAGGTAGTCGTTGTCGTGGGATGCACTAGCACGCTTGTTCCTGTGACAGTCCCTACACCTTGGTCAATGCTTAGGCTGGTCGCCCCGCTTACAGACCAAGAAAGCGTGCTGCTTTGGCCCGTCGAAATGCTTGTTGGGCTGGCGGTGAGGCTACTGATGGTGGGCTTGCTGCCCAGATAAGTAATCGTCACCGTGGCTGTGGTGCTCCCGCCTGCATTGGTCGCCGTCAGGAGATAGGTGGTGGATACGGAGGGACTGACGCT
>JBAXHE010000262.1:0-2159 GCA_037139055.1 Betaproteobacteria bacterium
CGTGTTTTTATAAGCTGATAAATACTTTCTAAAGTGGGTTTTACTGTGTAAATAGCATTTAGCGCTTCTGATGCCTGCTTAGGTTCATCTTCATATTGATGAGCAATAGTATTTCTAATTTTTCTAAGTTCTAACCAGGTATTTTTATTTTCTAATAATCCAATCTGCTCTAGCCTGTTAAGCGTATCAATAAAAGGTTTTGATTTAGGATTTTCTTCTTGCAAAAACTCTAACATCAATACAAATAATTTCTCACCCATTGCATCTTGCAATTTTGAAAACCGAAACAAAAATTGATCGATGTGCTCAACTTCATCATCAGAAAGTTGCTGATATCGATTTATATCTAATGGCATAAATAATGCCATTTTTAAATAGGCATAACTCATTCTTTTAACATGCTTATCGCATTCAGCAATAAGCTTGTCCATTCTTGGATTAATCATAAGCATATTCCATGCAGTATGGCTTGTTGTTCAATCGGTCGACTTTGATCTTCAGCAAAAACAATATCTATTTTTTGCTCACCTAACTCTTGTTCAAGCAATACTAAAAATTTAATTTTATGTCTTAAATCATTACCCACTTTAGTTTTGATATACAAATCGATGTCTCCACCTTTTTTAGTATCATCTACCCGACTACCAAACAAATACACCTGAACGTCTGAGCCAAATATCTCATTGGCTGATTGTTTTATAACGTTAATTTCAAACTCGGTTAAGCGCATTGACTATTTAATCTAAATTTTAAGATAAGAAACAATAGAATCCAGTCAGAGATTTTAACAGGAAAAGTGAAATGCTAATTATGAATACTCAGGTAAATCTTTACCCAATTGAAGCAGTGGATATGAATCTTTTAATTGCTTATTAATAGTGCTTAAGATGTTATATAGGGTTGTTACAGACTCCAAGGCGACATTTAAATGAGCAAGATTTTTATCTGGATCGTCTGGATAATCATGGGCAAATTTGTTTCTAATATTTCTAACCACCTGCCAATTTTCAACATTGTCAATATATCCAAGCTTTTCTAATCTGTTAAGTTTGTCCAGCATTGGCCGCTCTTCAAATTGCTCGTTTAAATAGTTTAAAATCGCTGGAAATAAGCGATTGCCGATCGTATCCTGTAATTTAGTATAGCGTAAAATAAACTGATCAATGTACTGTATTTGTTCATCAGTTAGATTTACATAAGTTTTTTCAGTTAATGGCATAAATTTACGAATAGACCTCATTGCATAAAAAAGATGATAAATATGCCGCTCACATTCGCGCCACGCATCTTGTAATAACAGCAAAGATTTATCATAACTCACAGTTGAATACCGGTTTGTTTTGCAATAGCAAAAATAGGGGGCGTATATTTACGACTTGGATAATCAATTAATACATCTATCTTTTGCTCGCCCAGTTTCATTTGCAATTTCGTCAAAAAAGCTAGTTCGGCTCGAACAATCGTAGTTACTTCTAATTCTTTAGTTTCTATCAGCAAATCAATATCTCCACCCCGTTTGTTGTCATCTACCCGTGAACCAAACAACCAAATATTGGCATCCTCACCAAAGGTTTCGGCAACGGCAGTACGAATAGCGGATTGTTGTTGTGGGGTTAAGCGCATTTGTAATTAATAACAGGGAAACATTTAGATTTGTTCAATTGTCTTGACGTAATTAGCCATACGATCTTGTGTCTCTATTAAAATAGTGACCCACTTCAAGGCTTGTTGTAATGCACTTAAAAGATTGCCAGGCGATTCTATATATTCATGATATTCATGAACCAAACGGTTTCTAAGTTCTCGCATTTCAATCCAAATTTGAGTGGACTCGATCCATCCTAGTTTTTCTGCGCGTAATAAATTATCCAGTTGTGAGCCAGTTTTTTCAAGGCTTCCTCGCAGCATTGCAGGCAAAAGTTTATCGCCCAGCGTATCTTGTAAGCGTCCATAACGTGAAACAAAAGCATCCAGCATTTCACTATGAAGGTCATTATTATCAAGCGACTCGACCCAAGATAAATTTATATTAAGCTCATTAAGTCGGTTTGCTGTGCGCGTCAAATATCGTGCTTCTTTTTCAGTCACTTTTACTAATTGAGTGATTAAAAACAATCTATCCTGGAACGAAGAATACTTTAACATCAATTTTTGTTACA
>JBAXHE010000263.1:0-2145 GCA_037139055.1 Betaproteobacteria bacterium
ATTTTTCGACAGAATGTGTTCAGTACCCCATGCAATGGTTTTATTATGGAACCGACATGTCGCAGATAAACGACATCAGGAAAAAATTTGGTACTGTCAATATGGAATCTTATCCCTTTAGTTCTGTATTATGGCATAAATTTTACCTCCGCTACTTCAAAGGAATTAAAGTAGTAAAACCGCTTAATTATATGCATTATATCAAAGCCGAAGCCCTGGATATGCTTGAAAAGGAATATGGTTGGAAACCTTACCCTCAGAAACATTTTGAATCGAGGTTTACTAAATTCTACGAGGGGTATTGGTTACCTGAACGATTTGGCTACGATACACGTAAGGTGCAACTTTCGAGTTTGATCTTAACCGGGCAAATGACCCGCGAGGCAGCGCTTGAAGAACTAAAGAAACCTGCCTATAACCCGGCAACCATCGATGATGAGTTTAATTACATTGCTGTTAAACTTGGAATAGAGCCGGAAGAACTCCGTCACTATCAAAAAATTCCAAAAAAATATTACTGGGATTACAAAAACCAACAGAACATTTTTCGGATAGGAGCCAGGGTACTTCATATGCTAGGTGTTGAAAAAGTTAAAAAACGCAAAAAATGATAACGATAATTGATTATGGCTTAGGTAATATAAACGCTTTTGTTAATGTTTATGAACGATTAAACATAAAAACAAAAGTTGCCCATACTGCTGCTGATATTCTGGATGCAAAAAAAATAATACTTCCAGGTGTGGGGGCTTTCGACTATGCTATGTCGCAATTAAACGCTTCAGGCATGAGAGAAGAATTAGAAAAACAGGTTTTAATTAATAAGATTCCCGTCGTCGGAATTTGTGTTGGTATGCAGATGCTGGCCAAATCGAGCGATGAAGGGAAATTGCCTGGTCTTGGCTGGATTGAGGGTGAAGTAAAGTTATTCGATGCTCATTTGATTCCATATAAAACCCGCTTACCCCACATGGGGTGGAACAGCATCAATCCAGTCAATAGCTCTAAACTGTTATTGGGATTTAATGTTCAATCCCGTTTTTATTTCCTGCATTCATACTACTTTGCCTGTTATAATGAGATGAATGTTCTTTCTACAACAGAATATGGAATAACGTATGCCAGTGCAGTTGCAAAAGAGAACATATATGGTATACAATTTCATCCCGAAAAAAGCCATGCAAACGGGATTGAGTTACTACACAATTTTGCCAAACTTTAACATATGCTTTATCCGCGCATTATTCCTTGTTTATTGGTACACAATAAAGGACTTGTAAAAACAACAAAATTCAAAGATCCAAAGTATGTTGGGGATCCTATTAACGCAGTTAAAATTTTCAACGAAAAGGAAGTTGATGAGCTTATTGTTATAGATATAGATGCCTCACGGGCTGGTAAGGAGCCTGATTATAAGATGATCGAAAACCTTGCAGCTGAATGTCGCATGCCATTTTGTTATGGAGGTGTAATTAAAACAGTGGAACAGGCTCAACGCATATTTAGCCTAGGCGTTGAGAAAATAGCGATTAGTTCTTTGGCAATCGAAAACCCAACTATTATTACCAAGATTGCTGAAAGAGTCGGAAACCAAAGTGTTGTCGTGGTGATGGATGTAAAGAAAAAAACATTTAGTAGTAAATATGAGATTTTCATACACAACGGGACAACAGCAACAGGGCTTGACCCTTTACTCTTGGGGGCAGAAATGCAAAAGTTGGGCGCAGGTGAAATTGTTGTTAACTCTATTGATAACGATGGTGTTATGAAAGGCTACGATCTATCCCTGATTCAAAAAATACGTGATGTCATCAATATCCCAATGACGGTTATGGTTGGTGCAGGTTCGTTTGACGATCTTGGCGAGCTTATTAAGCAGCATGGCATTAGAGGAGTAGCTGCCGGAAGTATATTTGTTTTTAAGGGCAAATACAGGGCTGTATTAATTAATTATCCTACTGTTAAGGAAAAAGAAATTCTGATATCAAAGTATTTTTTAGTTTAACCTGAAGTTAAAACATCATTCCTTAGGAATAGATAATGAGCATTCATTTTTACTAATCGATATTTTATAAATTAATCTGACCCTAGTCAAAAAGTTCCATATTAATGAAAAAGAAAATATGGATAGTAACCGAATTGTTT
>JBAXHE010000264.1:0-2122 GCA_037139055.1 Betaproteobacteria bacterium
TTTCACAACCTTTAGCATCTTTAACATATATGGTATAATTACCAGCTATTAATGAACTAAAAGTATTAGTTGAAGAATAAGTTCCACCTACATCATTCTTATATTGATAAGGAGCAGTTCCTGATAAAGCAGTTGCTTCTACAGTTACAGAACCTGTTGCATTCCCTTTACACAAGACATCTGTTTTTGAAGTTATTGTTGCTACTAACTGAGTAGGTTGAGTGATTTCTTGCGATGCAGTTGCAGTACAAGCATTACTATCAGTAACCGTTACGCTATAAGAAGGAGCAGCAATAAGACCAGATATGTTTTGTGTTGTTGCAGAATTCGACCATGCGTAAGTATAAGGAGTAGTTCCTCCACCAACATTTAAATTAATAGCTCCGTTATTACCACCATTACAGCTAACATTTGTTACAGTTCCTATGGTTGCTGTTAATGTATTGGGTTGAGAAATTACTCTACTTGCTGTTGCAGTACATCCGTTAGCATCTGTTACGGTTACAGAATAGGTATTTGCTACAAGACCTGAAATATCTTTTGTTGTAGCACCATTAGACCATGCATAAGTAAAACTTCCTGTTCCACCGCTTACATTTAAGGTAATAGCACCATCAGCAGAACCATGACATTTAGCATTGGTAGAAGATGCGATAGATAGATTTATAGCTGGAGGAGTAGTAAATGTATGTGAAGTAGTAGCAGTACATCCTTTACTATCATTAACAGTAACGGCATATACACCCGTTGAGAGACCTGTTAAATTTTGTGAGGTTGCATAAGCAATACTATTCTTTGTCCATGCATAAGTATAGGCATTTGTTCCACCTGTTACACTTAGATTAATTATTCCATTATTTGCAATACATGTTGGTGGAGTAGATGAACCAACGGAAGCTACTAAAGTATCAGGTTGGGTTATAGTTACAGTAGTACTTGTAGTACAAGCCAACGCACTAACAATAGTTACAGTATAGGTTCCTGCTTTTAAATTTGTAGCAGTATCTTTGCGTAAGTTAGTTAACGATCTTCCTTGAGTTGGGGAAGAATCCCATGAATAAGTAAATTTAGGAGATGCTCCTACTACTTCTACTACTGCATTACCATTTGTATTACCATAGCAATTAAGATTTTTTTGAGAAATAATAGAAGCTGTAAAAGGAGCGTAAATTGTATATTGAACAGGTGCTGTCCATGCTTCTGTATAACTAAAAGAAGGCAAATAACAAGTGTCAATAACAGCACGACGAATCCAAAAAGTTCTTGTTGTATCGCCATTATTATAATAGGTAACGCCTGAAAGGTTTTTATTTGAGGCGCTATAAGAATTAATATCTGTCCATGGGTCAGTACTTGCAGCACGATATTGCCATTTATACAATATGTTGTTACAAGTTCCTACTGTATTAGTAAGAGGAACTGGATAGGTATTGTTTGTAACAGTTATCGCATTTCCATTGCGAAGAGGTGTAATAGAACCGCAAGCTTTGAGTGGCGATTTAGCTGTATCAGCATTCGCATTAAAAATTGGTTGCGACTGTCCATTTACGTTATTAATTGCAAATGCAAAAAAGAAGAAAAGAAAAAACAATGATTGTATAATTCTCTTCATGTTTAAATTTGAGTATAAACTTTTCATAGTGGATTTATTTAATTGTTTATAGTTATTTTAACTCCGCCACACTTGCTTAAAGTTTCTCTTTCAGGATCGGTACACTGCATAGTTACTACACGACGGAAGTAAGTAGTTTTTGTAACGGTTCCTGGATTATAATCTTTAGTATTAGCAAGATTTTGTATAAGATTTTCAGAAAAATATTCATCAGTAGCTGATTGCCACTCATAAGTAGGATTAGGGCAAGTACTACCCTGTGCATCTGTTACAGTAACTGTAGATCCCACAATAAGTCCGGGATTAAAAGCAACAGTACTGGTTACAACTACAGGTGCTGTGAGATAATTACCCGTAACAACCTGAGCATTTACATTGGTAATCAATGTAAATAAGAGAATTAGCGTAGCCATCGGCTTTAGCAATTCCCATAAACGATTTGATTTGTTAAACCTTTTCATAATTTGATAAGTATTAATTAATAATTCGGAATTTGTTTTTGTTCATATA
>JBAXHE010000265.1:0-2106 GCA_037139055.1 Betaproteobacteria bacterium
ATCTCCCCGCGGGCGGCCGACCCAAAGAGAATGATGCGGACCGGATGGACGGCCTGAAGGATGCGAAGGCCTATGCCCGCATCGAGGTAAGGGCTTTTCGGCTTGGCCTTGGGTTGCCAGGCGATGTGAAGGCTGTGGGCAAGGGGGTTTCAGAGTTGCGAATCGACCATGGACCTGGCTACCGGGTTTATTTCTGCAAGAAAGGCAAGACCCTCAGCCTCCTCCTGGTGGGGGGCGACAAAACCACTCAGATCAAGGACATTCAGACCGCCCAAAGACTGGCCAGCAAGCTATGAAGGAGCCATCGATGCCAAAGACTAAAGCCCCCGCCCCGCGCCCCCTCAAGCTGGCGCGTACCCTGACCACCCCTTATGACGCGGCAGAGAACCTCACCAGCAAAGCTCGCATGGAAGCCCTGCTGGAGGCCGCCCTTGAGGATGGGCACCCCAAGGTCATCGCTGCCGCGCTGGGAACCTTGGCGCGGGCTCAGGGCATGGCCAAAATCGCCAAGGACACCGGGCTGAACCCCAAATCTCTCTACCGGGCGCTGTCGGGTGAGGGGAATCCAGAGCTGGACACTTTTATCAAGGTGGTACGTGTCCTGGGGCTTCAGCTTCACGCAAGCGCTACTGCCTGATTGGAAGAGCCCGGAGGTGGAATACCCTCCTCCTCCGGTGCTCTTGCCTCGTGCGGTTCCGGCTTCGCTCGGTGCCTCTGCTCCAAGCAGCTTCGCAAGTGAACTCGGGCGTGCTGATTGTTTGCGCTAAGATACGGGCCTGGGGGGGGGTCTATGGGGATTTGGACCCAAAAACAACACGTCCTGCGGGTGCTCGTTGCGATGCTCGGCCTGGTTTCCTCGGTCTGGCTCGCGCTGTGGTATTTCATCCCGGCGCCACCAACGACCCTCACGATGGCGGTCGGGTTTAAGGGTGGTGCTTTCGACCACATTGCCGAGCGCTACCGTGAAAGACTCGCATCCCGCAAGATAGCGCTGAACCTGCGGTACACCGAAGGCGTGTTCGATAGCGTCAAGCTGCTGAACGATCCCAATTCCGGCATTGACGCGGCGCTTTTATTTGCAGGGATCACTAACCGCGAAAGTGCGCCGAATTTGGTGTCGCTAGGCCGCATCAACTATGCGCCCTATTGGATTTTCTACCGGGGCACCAGGCCGGTCGACCGGCTGACCGACCTCAAGGGCAAGCGGGTCATCATTAATCCAGCCGTTCGGGGCGTCATCTCGCCACTCCTCAACCTACACGGGGTCAACGCCACTAACACGCCCATACAGGTTTCGCCGGGCGTCGTCGCGAGCAAGGCACTCGTCAATGGCGAAGCCGATTTTGTATTCTTGCCGCCCCAGGAAATGGATGGACATGAGGTCCTGCCGTTGCTGCGCAATCCTGACCTCCGGCTATTGAACGTCGCCCAGGCGGACGCCCTGGTCCGGCTCTTTCCAGCGCTGAGCCGCTTGGTCCTGCCGCAGGGCGTCGCCGACCTCGAGAGAAACATCCCTGCCACGGACGTGAACCTGATCGCATCTGCCAATGTCGTTGTGGTCCGCAAAGGGCTGCATCCGGAGTTGATCTATCTTCTGGCGCAGACGCTGCAGGAGGTGCACGGGAACGCCGGTGTTTTTCAGAAGGCAGGCGAGTTCCCTACGAAAACCGACCCAGAATTTCCTGTCGCTGACGTAGCGCTGGACTTCTACCGGAACGGGCCTTCCTTGCTGCAACGCTATCTGCCGTTCTGGACGATCAGCTATGCCAAGCGCGCAGTTGCCATATTGCTTGCCGTCATAGCGATCGTGATCCCTTTGTTGACGTATGCGCCCAGGCTCTATGGGTGGCTTTTGAACTTGCGCTTGGCGAAGTTGTATCACCGCCTCAGGATCGTGGATGCGCATCTGAACGCGGGCTTGACCGTCGATCAAGTCACAGCGCTACAGGTCGATCTAGAAGATATCAACACTGCCGCAAGCAGCCTGCCGATGCGGCACTCCGATTTGTTTTTTGCACTTCTCGTGCATATCCGACTTACGCGCACCGAATTGGCGTCTCGCCTGGCTGCCTTGGGCGAATAAAGGTTCTGGGTATTCTCTCCACG
>JBAXHE010000266.1:0-2101 GCA_037139055.1 Betaproteobacteria bacterium
GGTGTAGCCCACCTGCGCGGCCGTCACATAGGCCGGGGTCGTGACCGACGGCGTGGTCGGTGCCGCCACGATGGTGCTGCTCGCCGTGCCATCCGCGGAGGTCGTGCCGGCCTGGTTGGTGACACTGCAGGTCAGGGCCACGGAACCGGAGGCGCTGGGGGTGAAGGTGATCGAGACCGTCCCGGCACCAGCGGTAATGGTGCCGCCCGTGATACCCCAGGTGTAGGTGCTGTTGCTCTGGGCGCTGATGCTGGCGGTGTAGCCCGCCTGCGCGGCCGTCACGTAGGTCGGCGCCGCGATTGTCGGCACGGTCGGGGCCGCGACGATGGCGCTGGTGCCCGTCCCGGCGGTGGAAGCGGTGCCGGCCTGGTTGGTGACGATGCAGCTCGTTACCACGTTGCCGGAAGCACCCGCCGTGAAGGTGATGCTGGTCGTCCCAGCACCGGCTGTGATCGCGCCGCCCGTGATGGTCCAGGCGTAGGTGCTGCCCGTCTGGGCGCTGACGCTGGCGGTGTAGCCCACCTGCGCCGTGTTGACGAAGGCAGAAGCCGTCACCACTGGTGTGGTGGGCGCGCCCACCACGGTGACAGTGGTGATGGCGGTCTTGGTGGCATCGTCCGTGGAGGTGGCGGTGATGGTCACCGTTCCAGCCGTGGCAGGAGCAGTCCAGGCGCCGGTGCTGGCATTGATGCTGCCGCCAGTGGCGGACCAGGTGATGCCGTTGGTGGCACCGTTGGAAGCGGTGGCGCTGAAGGTGGTGGTGGAGCTGGCGGTCCGCGTGCCCCCCACCGGGCTGATGGCGCCCACGGCTACTGTCTGCACCGTGAGGGGCAGGCTGGTGGTCGCGGTGCTGCCGGCCGCATTGGTCACGGTCAGGGTGAAGGTCTTGGCGGCGGTGATGGTGCCGCTGCTGAAGGCGACGCCGCTGGTGACCGTGCCAACGCCGTTGTCAACGCTGCCTGTGCCATTGCTGAAGGAGGGCGTGATGAGGGTGGTGCCGGCGTAGGCAACCGGGTTGGCAGCGGGCGTCAGGCTGGCAGCAACGGGGACAGCCACGCTGGTCACGGTGGCGGTTCCAGCGGTGGCAGAAGCACCCGCAGCATTCGTCACGGTGCAGCCAAGGGTGATGGCACCCGGGGCGCCGGGGGTGAAGGTGATGCTGGTGGTCGTGACACCGGCGGTGATGCTGCCGCTGCTGATGGTCCAGGCATAGGTGGCGCCGGTCTGGCCAGGAATGGTGGCCGTGTAGCCGGACAGGCCAGTGGTGACGGTGGCCGGGGCGGAGATGGTCGGCGTCAGGGGGAGCGCCACCACGGTGACGGTGGTGCTGGCGGTCTTGGTGGGATCGTCGTTGGACGTGGCCGTGATGGTCACGGTCTGGGCCGTGGCTGGGGCCGTCCAGGCGCCGGTGCTCGCATTGATCGTGCCGGCACTGGCGCTGTAGGTGATGCCGTTGGTGGCGCCATTGGAGGCGGTGGCGCTGAAGGTGGCGGTGGTGCTCACGGACTGGGTGGTGGCTGCAGGGGTACCCGCGCCGACAACCACGGTCTGGGGGGTTACGGTGATACCAGTGGAGGCGGTCGTGCCAGCCGCATTGGTCACAGTCAGGGTGAAGGCCTTGGATGCAGTGATCACGCCGCTGCCGAAGGGCGTCCCGCTGG
The DNA here is from genome assembly GCA_037139055.1 of Betaproteobacteria bacterium. GTDB lineage: Bacteria > Pseudomonadota > Gammaproteobacteria > Burkholderiales > Rhodocyclaceae > Propionivibrio. Next base: position 1,662 of record JBAXHE010000266.1, read on the forward strand.
TGACAGCGCCGATGCCGTTGTTCACGCTGCCGGTGCCGTTGGCAAAGACCGGGGTGATGGTGGTGCTGCCGCCGTAGACCACGGGGTTGGTGGTAGCGGAAAGAATCGTGGCCGTGGGTAGCGCCACCACAGTGACGGTGGTGCTGGAGGACTTGGAGTTATCGTCGGCAGAGGTGGCCGTGATGGTCACGGATCCCGTCGCGGGTGGGGCGGTCCAGACGCCGCCGCTGGTGATGCTGCCGGCGCTGGCGGACCAGTTAATGCCATTGCCGTTGCCACCGCTGGCACTGGCGCTAAAGGTGGTGACGGAGCTGACGTCCTTGGTGGGTGCGGCCGGGGAGACGGCCGTCACGGCCACGGTCTGCGGGGTCATCGTCAGGGTCGTGATCGAGGTGGCGCCCGCCGCGTTGGTCACGGTCAGGGTGAAGGTCTTGGAGGCC
>JBAXHE010000267.1:0-2087 GCA_037139055.1 Betaproteobacteria bacterium
CAGAAGATGGTCGGTCGCGCCTGTGGCCTGCCGGAAGGGAAGGGCGTCATTCCCGGCACCTACTGTGAGCCGCGCATGGCCACCGTCGGGTCGCAGGACACCACCGGTCCAATGACCCGCGACGAGCTCAAGGATCTGGCCTGCCTCGGTTTCTCAGCCGACATGGTGATGCAGTCGTTCTGCCACACCGCGGCCTATCCGAAACTGGTCGACGTCAAGACGCATCGCACCCTGCCGAGCTTCATCACCACGCGCGGCGGTGTCTCGCTGCGTCCGGGTGACGGCGTCATCCACAGCTGGCTCAATCGCCTGCTGCTGCCCGATACCGTCGGTACCGGCGGCGACTCGCATACGCGTTTCCCGATTGGCATCTCGTTCCCGGCCGGTTCCGGTCTGGTAGCCTTTGCTGCAGCCACCGGCGTGATGCCGCTGGACATGCCGGAGTCGGTGCTGGTGCGCTTCAAGGGCAAGCTGCAGGACGGCATCACCCTGCGCGATCTGGTCAATGCCATTCCTTACTATGGCATCAAGCAGGGCCTGCTGACCGTGGCCAAGCAGGGCAAGAAGAACATCTTCTCGGGTCGCATCCTTGAAATCGAAGGCTTGCCCGATCTCAAGGTCGAGCAGGCGTTCGAGCTGTCCGACGCCTCGGCCGAACGTTCCGCCGCCGGCTGTACCGTGCATCTCGACAAGGCGCCGATCATCGAATACATGACGTCGAACATCACCTTGATGAAGTGGATGATCGCCAACGGCTACGACGACAAGCGCACGCTGGTCCGGCGCATCCAGGCCATGCAGGCGTGGATCGCCAACCCGCAACTGCTCAAGGCCGACGCCGATGCCCAATACGCGGCAGTGATCGAAATCGATCTGGCCGACGTCAAGGAACCGATCGTTGCCTGCCCGAACGACCCGGACGACGTGAAGCTGCTATCCGAAGTTTCCGGCACCAAGATCGACGAAGTCTTCATCGGCTCGTGCATGACCAACATCGGCCACTTCCGTGCTGCCGGCAAGGTTCTCGAAGGCAAGAGCGATATTCCGACGCGCCTGTGGATCGCCCCGCCGACCAAGATGGACGCAATGATCCTCAACGAGGAAGGCTATTACGCCGTCCTCGGCAAGAGCGGCGCGCGCATGGAAATGCCCGGCTGTTCGCTGTGTATGGGCAATCAGGCGCAGATCCGCAAGGGCAGTACGGCGATGTCGACCTCGACGCGCAACTTCCCCAACCGCCTCGGTATCGACACCTTTGTTTATCTTGGCTCGGCCGAGCTCGCCGCGATCTGCGCGCTGATGGGCAAGATCCCGATGGTGGCCGAGTACCTGGAGCAGGTGAAGGTGGTCAACACCAAGGCCGCTGAAGTCTATCGCTACATGAACTTCGACAAGATTGCCGAGTTCAGGGAAGCCGCAGATACCGTGACGGTTTAAATGATTTAGTGCGATGAAACAGACGCCCCGGTCGGTTCAGTGAGAGCTGAGTGACCGGGGCGTTGTGCTCTTTATTTTTCTTTGACGAACGGCGGCAGAAATAATCCTCAAACCCGCCATTCGATCCGATATTTGCTGCACAAATGAGCATATGCCAGTGATGCGCTCGTATTCAGGTCAATATCTTGGTAGCGGAAGATCGCCAGTCGCGGTCTTCATTTACCAACGCATGATAGAATGGTCTGCTTTTTCCGGGAAATGGCAGAGAGCAAGATGAGCATAACCCAAGGTGATCGTGTGTACCACCCCAATAAGAAGGAATGGGGACTCGGGAAAGTGCTCAGCGTTACCCCCGACAATATTGATGTTTTCTTTGTCGGTATCGGTGCCAAGCGACTTTCAAAAACATATATTCAGCTTGAGATAGCCGATGGGCCTGAGGCAAAAAATCGCCTTCTCGACAACCTGATCGAAACCTCACAACTCGGGGGTGTGGAGTACGTTACGTCAGCGATCGCCATTGAACGTTTTCTGGCGATTTACCCTGACGGTTTTGTCTCGTCAAGCTTTATCAAGGAAGAACGAGAAGTCAGCGTGCGTGCCAACCAGTTCTGTATTCAGTTGCTGGGCGAAAACGAAATTTCTGAACT
>JBAXHE010000268.1:0-2074 GCA_037139055.1 Betaproteobacteria bacterium
CGCAGCGTCACCGTCGCGTCCATGGTCAGCCAGCCTTCATGATCCTTGGCCCACAGGTGGATGGTCTTGCCATCGGGTTTGGGTGTGCCGCAGACAAAGAAAGGGTTAATGTCGAAGGTCGGGCGCACGGCACGGAATTCAAAACCGGCGATCTCGGCGTCGGGCTGCTGATGGCGCAGCAGGTCGAGCAGCAGCGTGGCGATCATCGGCCCGTGCACGATCAGTCCCGGGTAGCCTTCGACCTCGGTGACGTAACGCCGGTCGTAGTGAATGCGGTGGCCGTTGAAGGTCAGCGCCGAATAGCGAAAGAGCAGGACGTCATCGGGAATCCATTGCTTTTCCCAGACGGCGCCAGACGGCGCTGCCTTAGGTGGTGGGGCGACATCGTCAGCGCCGGGAGCCTGGCGATAAACGATGTCGTGAAACTCCGTCAGGGCAATTTCACTTTCGCCAGCGCGGCGAACCTCATGGCGGACCTTGACGAAAACCAGCGGGCCGGTGCGACCGGACTTCTCGCTGACATCTTCAATTGTTGAGGTGCGGAGTAATTCATCGCCAATCCGCAGTGGCTGATGAAACGTAAATTGGCTGCCGGCCCACATGCGCCGAGGCAACGGTACCGGTGGCAGGAAACCGCCACGTTTAGGATGCCCATCGGGACCCAGTTCCGATTGGCGAGCCAACGGCAGGAAGTACAGCCAGTGCCACAGGGCGGGCAGTGGGGTGCCGGCGGCCGGGCGTTCCGCCGGCCGGTCGAAGGTCGCTGAGAGCGCGGCGTAAGGGGTCGCCGTGGCGATGTCGGAAACTTCTTCCGAGCGTCCGATCCAGTCCTTGAGGTTCATCTGATGGCGTCCTTTGATACGAGATACGAGGGTTCTTTGCTTGTGAAAATAACAACATCCACCGCAAAGGCGCAAAGTGGCAAAGGTAACGCAAAGGGCATCTTCCTGTTTTTACAAGATATCACTTTGCGGAACCTTGGTGTTCTTTGCGCCTTTGCGGTGGGGGTTCGCATTTCTTTCAGCCTTTCAGTGCAGCAGAATCGGTAACATCACCGCCGTCATTATCCCGTTAAGCCCCATCGCCAGCGCGGCAAAGGCGCCCATTTCCTCGCTGACCATGAAGGCGCGAGCGGTGCCCAGGCCATGTGCGGTCAGGCCAACGGCAAAGCCCTGCGTGGCATGGTCACGGATGCCAATGACCCGGAATAGCAGTGGGAACGAGATTGCGCCAAGAATGCCGGTCAATGCGACGAGGACGGCGGTGAGCGAAGGCAGACCGCCGATCTGTTCGGCGATGCCCATGGCGATCGGCGTGGTCACCGACTTGGGCGCCAGCGAATACACGGTTTCTGGCGACGCGCCTAGCCAATGGGCAATGAGCATCGCCGATCCGGCGGCGGTGATTGATCCGGCGAACAGGGCAACGATCAGCGGCAGCGCCATGCGCTTGAGTCGCTTCCAGTAGGCGAAAAGCGGAACGGCGAGGGCGACGGTGGCCGGCCCGAGCAGAAAATGTACGAATTGCGCGCCTTCGAAGTAGCGCAGGTAGGGGATTCCGGTCGCCGTCAGAAACAGCGTGACGATCAGAATGGCAATGATCAGCGGATTGGCCCAAGCCTGTTGTCCGCTGCGCTTGAATAACCAGCAACCCGCCTGATAGGCCAGCAGGGTCAGCGTCAGACCGAGCAGCGGAGAGGCGGAAAGATAGACCCAGGTTTCGGTCAGCGCGGTCACCTTCATGAGTGTTCCTCGGTCAGGTGCTTGCGGGTCATCGCCTTGAGTACCAGTGCGGTGACGGCCATGCCGGCAAAGGTGCTGACCACCAGGGCGACGCTCAGCGGCAGCCACTCGTCGGCGACACGCTGCACGTGCAACATGATGCCAGCCGCCGCCGGAACAAAGAGCAGTGACAGGTGCTGCAGCAGACCCGCAGTACTGGTTCTCAGTTCTTCGCTGACCTGTCCTCGGGCGAGCAGGGTGACAAAGAGCAGGGCCATTCCGACGACTGGCCCCGGAATCGGAACGTTGAGCGCGCGAACGAGGAGTTCGCCAGCCAACTGGTAAATGAGGAG
>JBAXHE010000269.1:0-2031 GCA_037139055.1 Betaproteobacteria bacterium
TGGCCCGGAAGGAGGCGATGCTGGGTAGCGCGCCCACCGTGATGGTGATGGCCTCGGTGGACGTGTCCCCGGCGGTGTTGGTCACGGTCAGGGTGTAGGTGGTCGTGCGGCTGGGGTTCACCACCAGGGTGGCGCCGCTGGCGAGGGTCAGGTTGCCGGGGGTGACGACGCCCGTGCCGCCGGTGTAGGTGGCCGAGAGGGTGGAGGCCGCATTGGCCAGGACATCGGCCTTGCTGGCCGAGAAGTCCATGATGGTGGCGTAGGGCACGATGTCGACCAGGGCGATGTCCAGCTCGGAGGCACCCACGCCGTTGCTGACGGTGCAGCCGATGGCGACCTGGCCCGTGGGACCGGCCGTGAAGGTGATGCTCCGGGTGCTGGCCCCGGCGGTGATGCTGCCGTTCTGGATGGTCCAGGCGTAGGTCATGCCGGCCTGGGCTGCGACGGAAGCGGTGTAGCCAGCCTTGCCCGTGGTGACGGCCGCAGGGGTCACCACCGTGGGCTGCACGGGGGCACCCACCACGGTGACGGTGGTGGTGGCGCTCTTGGAGGGATCCACCGCACTGGTGGCCCGGATGGTGTAGCTCGATCCCGGCGTGTCCGGCGCGGTCCAGGCGTTGCCGGACCAGGTGCCACCCGTGGCCGTCCAGAGCACGGTGGTGTCAACCACACCCGTGACCGTGGCGGTGAACAGGGTGGTGGAGCCCACGGTGACGGTGGGCATCGCAGGCGTAATGCCCGTGATGTTTACGTCGCGGGTACGGACGGTGATCGTGAGGCTGGCTGTGGACCCGGCGAGGTTGGTCACCGTCAGGGTGTAGATCCGGGGATCCGTAACGACGCCCGTGGAGAAGGCCACGCCGCTGGTGACGACGCCCACGCGGTTGTCCACGCTGCCCGTGCCATTGGAGAAGGTCGGGGTGACGGTGGTGGAGCCACCGAGCAGCACGGGGTTGGTGGCTGCCACCAGGCTGGTGGCAAGGGGAGCCGCCACGATGGTGGACGAACCGGTACCGGCCGTGGAGGGGAGACCGGCGGCGTTGGTCGCCACCACGCTGAAGCCGACCGTGCCGCTGGCGCTGGGGGTGAAGGCGATGGTGTTGGTGCCGGCCCCACTGGCAACGGTGCCGCCGGTCAAGGTCCAGGCGAAGGTGGTGCCGGTCTGGGCCGGAACGGAAGCAGTGTAGGTGCCCGCCAGGCTGGCGGTCACATAGGTGGGTGCGGTGACCACCGGCAGGGTGGGAGGCAGCACATAGGTCACGGTGGTGCTGGAGGTCTTGGTGGGATCATCCACGGAGGTGGCGGTGATGGTGGCCGTCCCTGCGGTGGCCGGGGCGGTCCAGACACCACTGGCGGTGATGCTGCCGGCGCTGGCCGTCCAGGTGACGGTGTTGGTGGTGCCACCCGTGGCGGTGGTGCTGAAGGTGGTGCTACTCCCCACGGTGCGGGTCGGCGTGGCGGGGCTGAGGGCCGTCAGCGCCACGGTCTGGGGGTTCAGGGTCAGGGTCGTGCTGGCGGTGCTGCCGGCGGCGTTGGTCACCACCAGGGTAAAGGTCTTGGCGGCGGTGATGGTGCCGCTGGCGATGGCCGTGCCACTGGTGGCAGCGCTGCCGTTCACGGTGGCGGTGCCATTGCTGAAGGTGGGGGTCACGGTGGTGGCGCCGCCGAAGGGCACGGGGTTCACGGCCGCCACCAGGCTGGTGGCCGCAGGGGCTGCGAGGACGGTGGAGCTGACTGAGCGGGACGCCGCATGGGCACCCGCCAGGTTCGAGGCCACGCACACCAGGTCGACGGTGGTCACGGCGCTGCCGGCGGTGAAGGTGATGGCGTTGGTAGCGGCCCCCACGGTGATGGTGCCGTTGGTCAGGGTCCAGGCGAAGGTCATGCCGGCCTGGGCAGGGACGCTGGCGGTATAGCCCGCCTGCCCTGCCGTGACGAGGGTCGGGCTGGTGATGATGGGAGTGATCGGAGGCGTGACCACGGTGGCCGTGGTGCTCACGGACTTGGTGGGGTCATCCACGGAAGTCGCCG
>JBAXHE010000270.1:0-2008 GCA_037139055.1 Betaproteobacteria bacterium
ACAAGCCCCGCTTCATCGAGCTCTACGGCCAGTACCACAAGGGCGACCTGGTGGTGGACGCCATGATCCAGGACACCCGCAACGGCACCCCCATGGCCTGGGGCCACGGGCCCTTCACGGGCCTCACCCCCTTCCCCAAGGACGACGCCAAGCTGGGTGGTTCAGGCCAGGGCATCGCCATGGTGATGGCCCGCTACGAGCTCAACAGCCGCTGGCAACTGTCCGGTGGCCTGCGCCGGAACCACTGGAGCGGCGCCTACGCCGTCATCACGGATCCCAACGCCCCGGCCCAGTGGAACGACATGTTTAATGTGAACTGGGACGGCACGCTCAACGGCGTGGCCAACCCGGGCTATGCCGCCACCTCCGTGGACGGCTTCGCCGGCCTCCGCTACAAGTGGACCAAGCTCTCCGCCTGGATCGCCATCGAGCGCCTGGGCAAGGCGTCCACCGCCAACCCCAGTGAACGCGGGCAGAGCAACTACGCCATCTTCAACACCGCAGGCCTGCAGTACGAAGTGGGACGGGGCTTGACGGTCTACGCCTCCCTGGGCATGGTCGCCTACGGCCGCCTCGGCCTCTCCCCCATGTCCATGCCCGGCAACTCCGCCTTCACCGGTGTCGACTCCCGCATCACCAAGACCGGCAACTGGTTCCTCATCGGCGCTGTCTACGTTCTTTGATCCATAAGGAAACCCGGCCATGACGATTTCACCTTCCACACTGGTCCGTTCCACCCTGGCCCTCCTGCTCGCCGGTCTCCTCGAGGCCTGTGGCGGCGGCGGTGTTGTCACCTCTGGCGGCGTCACCTTGCGCGCCCTGCCGACGGAGTTCACCACCCGCAACGCGGTGGCCTATTCGCCCTACCGGTCCGCCAACCGGGACACTGAGACCATCACAACAGCGATGATCAAGCAGGACCTGGACCTGCTGGTGGCGGGCAACTTCAAGCTGCTCCGCCTCTTCGACAGCAGCGACGCCGCTGCCAAGCAGACCCTGCAGGTCATCAAGGACAACAGCATGGACATCAAGGTCCAGCTGGGCATCTGGGTGGCGAGCGGCAACGAGACCGCGACCCAGGCTGATATCGCCCGAGGCGTGGTGCTCGCCAACACCTACCGCGACATCGTCCTGGCCGTGAGCGTCGGCAACGAGTGCATGGTGAGCTGGTCCTTCAACCCCGTCTCCACCGCCAAGATGGCCGGCTACCTCGGGCAGGTCCGCAGCTCCATCACCCAGCCTGTGACCACCGATGACAACTACGCCTTCTTCGCCTCGGCCCCCACTGAGATCCTGAAAGCCATCGACTTCGTGGCCCTGCACACCTACTCCATCCTGGACACCGTCCACGACCCCGGTTCCTGGGACTGGCAGCAGGCCTCCGTGGCCGCCAGCGCCCGTGCGGCAGCCATGATGGATGCCTCCATAGCCAAGTCAATCAAGGACCACGACGCCGCCCGGACCTACCTCGACCGCATCGGCTTCACCTTCCTGCCCATCGTCATCGGCGAGACCGGCTGGAAGGCCACCGTCACTGGTGGCGAGACCTACCGCGCCCACCCTGTGAACCAGAAGATGTACTTCGACCGTCTGGCCACCTGGAAGGCCAGCGCCGGGGCCCCCAAGAACATCTTCTACTTCGAGGCCTTCGACGAGCCCTGGAAGGGTGGTGACGATGGCTGGGGCCTCTTCAATGTGTCTCGCCAAGCCCGCTACGTGGTCCAGGGCCTCTATCCCAGCAGCACCTGGGAGCCGGGCACCTACACCGCGGCCAACGCCCTCTTCTACATCCCCACCGCGGTGAACGCCGCGGTCACCGCCAACCGCTACACGATCTATGCCGAGGCCACCACTGCCGGAGAGGCCTTCCCCAGCGAGACACTCATATGGAACGCCTGGCAGAATGGGACCACGGCTGCTGCGGCGGAAGTCAGTACCGCCGCCTTTGAAGGGACCAAGAGCACCCAGATCACGCCCATTCCCCTCTCCTGGGGCTGGGGCATGACCC
>JBAXHE010000271.1:0-1999 GCA_037139055.1 Betaproteobacteria bacterium
CTATGCATTAACATCTGGATTAACTACAACTAATACATATAGTATTACTGGGTTAATACCAACTGTCACAACTACTTCTCCTGTTACCTCAATTGCTCAAACATCAGCAGTTGGTGCAGGAAATATTTCCTCAGATGGAGGAAGTTTAGTAATAGTTAGTGGTCTAGCCTGGAGTACTTCAGCAAATCCAACATATGATTCTGCAAACGGCCCACTTACAGGGAACGTAGGACAGACAACAAATGGCCCTGTCTTAGGAGTTATCTCAGGTAGTATGACAGGTTTAACTTGTAATACTGATTATCATGTTCGTGCTTTTGCAAAAAATAGTGCTGGTCTTAGTTATGGATTAGATGTAATATTTACAACATCAGCTTGTAATACCTTACCTACTTTAGATACTCCAACTGTAACTTCAGTAACTACTACAACTGCAACTCTTGGTGCTAGAGTAACTTCTCTTGGTATACCAGCCGCAATATCTGCTCGTGGAGTTTGCTATAACACGACGGGAACTCCTACCTTATCTAATGGAGCTATTTGCGTAACTGCTACTTTAGCACAGACACTTACTTCATATACAAAAGGTGTAGTTGGATTAACTCCAGGAACAAGATATTTCTATGCAGGCTATGCTACAAATACGACAGGTACTGGATATTCAGCAGATGGAACATTTGTCACTATTCCTCCTACTCCAAATGGACTTTGGGTAGGACCAAGTACTTGTGGGACTACATATCTTAATACTTCATGGAATGCTACAGATGGAGCAACAAGTTATCAGTTATATAGAGAAGGAATATTGTTATATAATGGACCTTTACTATCCTTTCAAGATTTAGGCTTAGCTTTATCATCAACTCATCCATATCAAGTCTTTGCAAGTAATGATAGTGGTACATCTTCTCCTTCTATAACAGTTTTCGGAACAGTTTCTGACTCATGTGTTTGTCCAGAACCAACAACTCAAGATGTTTCTTTCAGTTGTCCTCCAGTTTCTGGAATTGCTGCTGTTTCCGGAGATGTAACAAGAAGATTAAATAAAATATATCCTGAATGTACTTTCCCTTCACCCGCAACTGTAGAGAATACTCAATGGGTAAGTGATAATAATTGTAAATATCCTATACTACCAGTAGTTACTACTCCTACAGACTCTTCTGTGAAGGCAACAAGTGCGACCCTTGGGGCTACTGTTGTATCACTTGGTGAGCCTGCTTCTATAACCGCTCGTGGAGTTTGCTATGGTACAGCACATAATCCAGATCTGACAAACGGAGCAACTTGTGGAATTGAAGGAGGATTAAATATAGGAGTATTTACTATGAATATTGGAGATATTTTGACTCCTACAACTACTTATTATTATCGTGGTTATGCTACGAATTCAAATGCTGGAACAGGATATTCAACAGAAGGAACATTTACCACTATAGCATTACCTCCAGCTCCTACTGTTGCTTTTGATTCATATAATATAAAGAATGAAATAACAAGTAACATTAATTTTGAAGAAGCCATAGTGTTAAAATGGACTTCAACAAATGCTAATAGTTGTGCTATCACCTCTATTCCTTCCCCGTCTGTAAATTTAACAAACTTAAATACAAGTGGTACAAAGAAGCTTTTCCCAAATAGTACTTCAGACTACACTCTAATATGTACAGGTGAGGGAGGGTCAGCAATGTCCACGCTGAGAATTACAGTTGGGAAGATAAAGCCAATCTTTAAGGAACGTTAAAATTTGCATATATAGAATACAATAGTCCCGAGCCTACAGCTCGGGGCTATTGTATTTAGTGTTAAATTTGACATTTTGCTCATATTTGATACTATGAGAGTCAATCGTTTAGTCTCCCATTGGGAGATCCTCCACTGGGGGACGGTATTTATTAATAATTTTATGTTGATCTATTGAATGAATAAGGTATATCCATATTCGTTACGTATATCAACCAATAAAAACATATGGCAGAAGAATTTAAAAGAGATAAGC
>JBAXHE010000272.1:0-1992 GCA_037139055.1 Betaproteobacteria bacterium
GGGGGTAACGTGAATCGCAGGAAAGCCCGCCCCAGACCCCTGCTGCGCCCCAGGACGATCCGCTGATCACCGCGGTGACGTTCCAGTGGCAAGGCAGGCCGCTGAGGCCGAGGCGCTCTTCCGAAGGATTTTGGGGGTCGCACCGACCAACGCGGTCGCCCTGAATTCCCTGGCGGTCATTCTCCTGGAATCGGGACGGTACCAGGAGGCGCTGCGGTTGGTCATCGCTGGGGCGGAGGCCAATCCGGACTTGGCGCAAATTTGGTTCATCCTGGGCCCCGGCATTCTTGGGGAATTCCGCATGGTGGCGATATCCACGACAGGCTACTCAGAGGCTCTCTGCCACTCCTTTCTCTGGCCTGATCGCACTCCTCTATCCTTCAAGAAACCGATTGAAGTGGACTGTGTCCGGCGGGCCTTCACAACGGTACGGAACTCCTGGAGTTGTCTGGGCTTGTGCGGTGTGGCACTATCCCACCGGGGAGAATCCGATGGGCTCACTTGATGCGCGCGCCGCTGCTGCGGAGTCCTTGGCCAAGGGCGGACGCTGGCGCGAAGCCTCCGAGGCCTACTCTGAGTTGATCACTGCCGGCCGGTCCGACTACTTTACCCACTACAACTATGGAACGGTGCTCATGCACTGTGACCGTTATGAAGCCGCCCGGGACCAGCTGTGTCTGGCCTTGGAATGCCGCCCGGATTCCCTGGATGTCCTGAACAACCTGGCGGCGGCTTACCTGAAAGTGTGCGATCCCTGCGCCGCGGAGGCGGCGTGCCGCCTCATCATCGCCCAACAGCCCGACCACCACCTGGCCTGGACCAACCTCGGCCTGTCCCTCAACGAGCAGGGGCGGGTGCCTGAGGGGATCGCAGCCCTGCAAAGCGCCCTTGAGCTTGTGCCCGATGATCCCATTGTCTGCGAAAACATCCTAATGAACCTTTGCTACATCGCCACCGATGGCGAGGATCTGGCTGAGGTCCACCAGATGCTGTGCGCCCAGATTCCCTCTTCACCCCGGAAACCGCTCCCTGACGCGAGTGGAAGACGCATCCGGATCGGGTATCTATCTTGCGATTTCCGAAATCATTCTGTGTCGTTCTTCATGGCGGGCCCCATCTTGGCCCACGATCGCAGCGCCTTTGAGGTCTTCTGCTATTCAACTACTCATGCGCCCGACCGGAAGACGGAGGATTTTCGGCAGCTGTCTGAGCATTTCGTCGATCTCTCGCCCTACTCAGATCCCGAAGCAGCCCGGCGCATCGAAGCGGACGGGATCGACATCCTCGTGGATCTCGGTGGTCATACACGCGGGAAGCGCCTCGGCATCTTCGCCCTCCGTCCAGCGCCGGTGCAGGTGACCTATCTGGGCTATCCAGCCACGACGGGGTGTTCCTTCATTGATTATCGGCTGGTCGATGCCCTCACCGACCCTGAAGGCAGTGAAGCGCATGCCACGGAACGCCTGATCCGGCTTCCCGCTCCTTTCCTCAGCTACTACCCCCACTCCACTTTCCCGGAGTCAACACCACCACCAGTCTTGGCCAACGGCTACATCACCTTTGGATCTTTCAACAACTCGTCCAAGATCTCGGAAGACACTCTCGACCTATGGTCCCGCGTGCTCACGGAAGTTCCCGCTTCGCGCATGTTCATCAAGGCCTGGGTGTTAGCCAATCCGGCCGTCTGCGAGCGTTTCCGTGGGCAGTTCTCCCAGCGCGGCATCGACCCTGCTCGCCTGACCTTTTCGGGTTTCATGGATGGAGACCAGGGCCACCTCGCCGCCTACAGCATGGTGGACATCGCCCTCGACACCTTCCCCTACAATGGCACCACCACGACCTGCGAAGCCCTTTGGATGGGAGTGCCAGTCATCTCACTGGTGGGGAGCCTCCATGCCGCCCGAGTCGGGTACACCATCCTGACGGCCGTGGGTCTCGGCGGCATCGCGGCCACCTCGCTCCTCGTGGGCGGCATCGGCGTGATGAACATCA
>JBAXHE010000273.1:0-1990 GCA_037139055.1 Betaproteobacteria bacterium
GGGAGCTGTGGGTGGCCCTGGATGCCGGGGTGGTGGTGGACCGGGATGGCGAGGAGCTGCGCCCTGTGGTGGGCGAGGAGATCTGGCTGCCCCTGGGCAGCACGCACCGCCTGCGCTGCGACGCCACCACGGCCCAGCCCGTGCGGGTGTTGGAAGTGAGCCTGGGTACTTTCGACGAGGCCGACATCGAGCGCCTCCAGGACGACTACGGGCGGAGCTGATGCGCCGGGCGATGCTCTTCTGCTTGGCCCTGCCGGCCCTGGCCCAGAGTGGCGAGGAGCTGCTGGCCCGGGTGGACCGCCTGCGCCACCCCTGGCCCGCCTTCACGGTGGAGCTGGAGGTGAAGGACCCCGCCACGGCCCAGCGCTGGAAGGTCTCGGCCCGGGAGAACGGGGACGCTCGCCTGGACGGTCTCAGTGACAAGGAGCAGGGGCGCTCGGTGCTCATGCTGGGGGACCAGATGTGGCTCCTGGTGCCGGGCTCCAAGCGGGCCCTCCGGGTCACACCCCAGCAGCGGCTGCTGGGGCCGGCAGCTGGCGGGGACGTGGCCCGCACCCGGTTCCTCCAGGACTACACCGTGGCAGCCAAGTCAGAGGAGGACCTGGACGGCCGGCCCTGCTGGCGCCTGGAGCTGGCGGCCCGCACCCCGGGCCTGAGTGCTCGACGGGTGCTGCTGTGGGTGGCTCGGGAGCCGGTGGTGCCCCTCAAGGCCGAGTTCCACCTCGCCTCGGGCAAGGTGGCCCGGACGGCCACCTTCGGCCCCCCGGTCCAGGCGCTGGGGCAGCCGGTGCTGTCCGGCATGGAGCTGCTTGAGCCCAGCGGCGCCCGGGTGGAGCTTAGCTTCAGCGGCTGGGCCCGCGGTGGCGTGCCCGCCAGCCGCTTCCAGCTGCCATGAGGGCCCGGTCTGGCCGTGCTAGACTCATTGTTGAGGTGCCCGCAAGGGCTTCCCGCCACGAACTGTCCCACCACTTGAAACCAGTTCCTTCGGGAACTCCCGCTCAACAACCCCGCCACTCGATACCCCGCCAAACTACCCTCTAGAAGCGCCCGAACCTCCGGGCGCTTCCTTTTTTTGGGCTCATCCTGCGGCATCGAAAAAGGATCTTGAACCACGAAGACCACGAAGGAAGACAGCAACATTCAGGTTTTCTTCTTCGTGGTCTTTCTGTCTTCGTGGTTAAAGCTTTTGAATGCCAGCACCCCGCAGGGAATTTAAGCCCCCAATAGTCTTTCCTTCGTGTCCTTCGTGGTGAGCTTTTCCCGCAACGGAGGCGCGCTCAGTGCTTGGCTGGGGCGGCTTTCTCCCGGGGCTTGGCTTTCTGGTGCTTGGTCTCGGCGGCTTCGGTGGCGGCGGAGACCACGACGATGGAGATGCGGCGGTTCTGGGGATCCTTGGGGTCCTTGCCGTCGATGGGGATGGTGTCGCTGTAGCCGGTGACGCGGCGTACCTGGTTGGGGCGCAGGCCCCCAGCGGCGCTCTCCATGACCCGTCGGGCAGCGTTGGCCCGCTCGGAGCTCAGCTCACAGTTGGTGTAGGCCCGGTTGGAGTACTGGGAGGCGTCCGTGTGCCCGCCGATGACCACCCGATTGGGCAGCTTGCCCAGCTCCTTGGCGATCTCCTTGAGGATGGTCAGGGTGTAGCTCTTGAGGGTGGCGCTGCCGGAGTCGAAGAGCACCTGCGCCGCCTTGTCCTGGATCTGGATCCGCAGGCCCTCGTCGGTGAAGTCCATGGAGATCTGGTCCTGAAACGCCTGGAGCAGCTCGTCCATCTGGAAGGCCTTCTCAATGGCCTCCGCGGTGGCCTCCATGGTCTTCCGTTCCTCAGCGGCGGCACCCGGCGAATCCGCGTTGGCGTCCGTACCCCCGTCGCCATCAGGGCCCGGCGCCATGCCCCGGCCCCCAGGCAGGATGCCCTTGCCGTGGTCCGCCAGGATTTCCTTGCCCCGGTCGGTGTTGAAGAAGTTGGCGTCCTGGAACATCCCGGCGATGC
>JBAXHE010000274.1:0-1990 GCA_037139055.1 Betaproteobacteria bacterium
GAGCCCGACCACAACCATGGCGTCAGGGGTGGGCCGTGTGGTCATGCCGGCGCGAACGAAGCCGTTGATGGCCACTTTCACGGCCTCGCTGGCTGCATCGTTCTGAATCTTGATGGCCAGTCCAGAGCAAGGCACCGACACGATGCGCTCAAGTGGAATGCCCTTCTTCACCAGCCCATCGCGGTAGGCATTGGACTCAATCGTGGTCTCCGTCCCATAGATCATGGCGACGCTCTTGGGCGTGCGGACGAGGGACTCGGCAATCATGTCGATCCCAAGGCCGACAATGCCAACGATCGGGACCTTGGTGGTGCGTGCAAAGGGCGTGTCGGGATAGACGACGCTCAGAGTGTTGCAGGCGATCAGGATGGCATCCGGCTTAAACCGGGTAGCCATGGCCTTCAGCGCGTCGTTGAACACGCTGACCTTTTCCTCCGGGGACATCTTGTTGTAGCCCTTCTTGGCTGTTGGCATGGCGTTGACGAACACCAGGCGAACCTTTCTGAAGGTACGGCTGGCCCGGGCCCGCTCTTCGATTCCGGCCACCACAGAGAGGCCACCCAGACCGGAATCCGTGACGAGGATGGTGACCGACGCTTTGGCTTCGAGGCGCTTCCGAAGTGCCGAAATGTCCTCTTGAGCGCCCAGCGGAAGGACGAGCAGGAGGAGCCCGACGACCAGCCAGATTGCGCTGAAGTGGAGGTGTTTTCTAAGCCAGTTGGTCATGCAGTCACCCTTCTTCCGACACGGGTTCAGAGCCGCCCCTGGATGAATGGCGGATGAAGAAGTGTGTGCCACAGGCCGGTTAATCCCTGTTAATTTCCGAAGGCTTGCGGGCCACCTGCCCGAGGACACCCAAAATGATCCAAACGTTTATTCGAAACCACCGTCGCGTCCTTCGACTGTTCTCCCTGCTTACAGCCGTCCTGGCGGGTGCCGCCTGTGGTGGCGCTGGAAGTGGGGCTGGGAACGCAGTCAAGATCGATCCACTGAGCCCAGCCAGTTACGTCCTGGTGGAAAGCGGGACCCTGCCGGTGGTGCTCTCAGTTCCACATGGTGGATCAGCCGTGTTACCCGGTGTGCCAGAGCGGGTCGCAACGGATGCCACCACCGTGCTCGACACGAACACGTACGAGCTCGGCCTTGCGATCCAGAGTCAAATCTTCGCACTGACCGGCAAGAAGGCGCATCTGGTGGCGTCCCAGGTGAGCCGGAAGTATGTGGACTTCAACCGGAGTGCTGCCGAGGCCTATGAATCAGCAGCGGTAGCCCCCATCTATGCCTTCTATCACACCGCCCTCCAGACTGCTGTGAATGCCGCAAAGGTCCAGTCCTCCACAGGCGCCATCCTCATCGATGTCCACGGACAGGGAACCACCTCCAACCTGATCTATCGGGGAACCCAGAACGGCAATACTGTCGATCTTCCGACGCTCTATCGAACGGCACCCAACGGACTGATAACAGAGATGCTGGCGCGGAGTCTTCCGGTCAATCCCAGTACCAGCGCCACGGGCGAACATGCCTCCTTTACGGGCGGCTACATCGTGCAGGCCTACGGGTTCCCCGATGCGGCGCCGAATCGCCTGAACGCGGTGCAGTTGGAGTTTGGACTCAGCTTCCGCTCGCCCAGCTCCGCTTCTGCAGCGACTGCCGCCGGGATGGCAGCGGCCATCAAGTCCCACCTGCAGGCCACGGGGGCTCTGCCCTAGCGGGTAGGGACTTTCCCGAAGATCTCCACAAAGTCTCGCCGGACGAGCACCTCGGGTTGGCCAGCGTTGAGGAGACGCACGACGATTTCCGCGCCGCCGCCAGGCTTAAGCCACACAGCCCAAACCGACATGGTGCGGGTGCCCGTGGGCTTGAGACCCGTTCGGAAGATGCTCAGGTCGGGTCCCGCATGGCGGTCCCTGGAGAAGCCCAGGAAGCCATCCATCGTATGCGGGGTCTTTGACTCCAGTAGCTCCTGGATCCGATTGAAGCGGGAGAG
>JBAXHE010000275.1:0-1988 GCA_037139055.1 Betaproteobacteria bacterium
GGGAGGTCCGCTCCTTCGAGTTGGGCGTCATGACCCCCATCAGGGCGCTGTAGGGGATGTTCACGGCGGTGTAGAGCAGCATCAGGAGGCAGTAGGTGATGTAGGCGTAGACGAGCTTGCCGGAGGCGCCCAGGTTCGGCGTGGTGAAGGTCAGCACCCCCGCCAGCGCCAGGGGCACGGCGAACCAGATGAGGTAGGGGCGGAAGTGTCCCCACCGGGTGCGGGTGCGGTCGGCGATGGCCCCCATCAGGGGATCCGCCACGGCATCGAGAACCCGCGTCACCAGCATCATCGTGCCCACGGCCCCGGCAGAGATCCCGAAGACATCCGTGTAGAAGAAGATGATGAAGAACTCAAAGGTCTTCCAATAGAAGTTGGAGGCGGCATCGCCAAGGGCATAGCCCGTCTTCTCCCGGAAGGACAGGAGGCCGTCTTCAGGTGCCTGCACCATGGCATTCCCCTTCCCTGCTTCGCTCATGAAACCCCCACGGTGATAGACCAGCGGGCCGTTCCTCGAGGTGCCAGCAGCCGGGGCTGGCCCCACCAGTCCCCCCGGACTTCCGCCAGAGAGTCCGGAGCGCCGGTGGTGGGCTCCAGGGCAACATGGTGGAACCCGCAGTGGCCGCGGTTGAGCCACACCCCCAGGTAGGGGACTTCCACCGCGTCCCAGCGCAGGCTGAGGCGGTCGCCGGTGCGGTCGTTGAGCAGGGCGGCCTGGCCCGTGCGCAGGGGACCGGCGAAGCCCTTCACGCAGCCGGCGGGCATGCCCGGCACCACGCATTCATCGAGGCGGATGCCCGGAAAGGGCTCCGGGTAGGCCCAGATGTCCCCGCGCCGGATGAACGCCCCGATGCCCCCATCCAGGCGGAGGCTCTGCACCTCAGCGGGCAGCTCGAGGCGGTCGCCGGGCTCCAGCGTGGTGAGTGGGTGCAGGCTCCACAGAAAGGGCTCGGACTCGGTGCCGAGGTTCTCCAGGGCGTAGTCGAAGCGGAAAGCCCCGAAGCCGTCCGCCCGGATGGTGCGGGTGAAGCGCAGGGGGCTCACAGGGAGGTCCACCGTGGCCTGCAGGATGTTGGCCGTCAGGGCCTCGGGATCCAGGTCCCAGGCCTGGAACCAGACCTCGCCGTGGTCCGGCAGGGCGCGCCCCTTCACCTCGCAGGCCGCCACCGTAGGCACGCACTCATCGAGGCCGGCCTGACAGCTGTCGCCAAACCCGTCGCCTTGCTGGCTGGGCCAGAGCCACTTCTCATCGGGGCGGTGCCAGCACCACTCCCGCTCTGAGTCCAGGCTGCGCAGGCCGATGATCCGACCCCCCAGGGCCGGCACCATCCTCAGCTCCACCCGCCCACTGCGGAGGCCCTGGACGGCATGGCCCTGCTCGACCTCGGCGAAGGTCGTGACCACGGGCAGGGGCAAGACAGGCGGCATTCAGGGTGCCTTCTGGGCCAGGGCCCGGCTGGGAACGGTCAGGCGGACGCCATCGCTGAAGGTGACGGTGATGGGCGTCGTCCCTGCGTTGTAGGCCAGGTAGGTGCGGGCGCCATCGGCCCGGCGGAACACGCTGTAGAGGGTGGTATCAGCGGTGACGCTGAAGTCCGGCGGCCCCATGCGCTGGAGGCTCAGCAGCCAGTGCAGGGCGTGGGTCCGGGTGTCCCCCAGCTCCACGGCTCCCCAGCGCTTCCACTGGGCCAGGGCCGCAGCGGGATCGGCCAGAGCCAGGTACTTGGCGAAGATGTCCTGCCAGAGATCAGGCGGATCAGCCCGGCGCCCCGTTGTCGCGTGGGTGGCAGTCTGAGCCGTCAGCTCCGCCAGGCTCTTCTTCACGAAGGCGGGATCCTTGCCCAGGTAAAGAGAGGCTGTGGTGAGCGGCAGCAGGTTGATGCCCTTGATCTGGCGGGGCTCATCTGTCCACCAGGTGTTGTGGGCGTATTTGCCCCCGAACAGCATGGAGACCTCGGTGTTGAGGTACTCCGGCGGCAGCACCTGGT
>JBAXHE010000276.1:0-1983 GCA_037139055.1 Betaproteobacteria bacterium
CCCGTTGGGAATCCGTCAAAGCTACCGGGATACATCAGACCTGACTTGTTCGGGGATAGGATTACATCCATCTGGGAATAGAAATCGACGAAGAAACTGGTGACCTGAGGCCCATAAAAACGAACCCGATTGGCGATTGAAGCAAGGTCTACGTCAGAGGGAGTCCAGGGGCCCACAACATGAAACCTAATATCCGGGAGGAGAGGAGCAAGAATGCGGGCAACGGCGATAAATGTATCATAACCCTTGTCAACACCTTGTTTTGTGTACTTGTGCGCGACGAAGCACACATCGAAGGTCGCCTTGTTTTCTTGGTATTTTTTCTTAGGCGAGGTGCACTGCTCGTAATGGTCTATGGGCAACACGGCCCCGTAGATGTATTCAATGAGTTCCTCAGTGCAGTAGTGTCGATCAAGCAGATATCTTCGTGCAACTGGTGTTGTTACAATGACCTTTCGCAGGTTCGGTGAAGAAAAGACTGAATCAAGTTTTCGATGGGACTCTTGGTGATCCCGCCAGAAACCCCCACCGGGGTATAAAGTGAAGATGAATGGCATGCTCGAGGGAACGAGCATGTTGAAAGCATTGTTGAGAAACAGGGAATAGGCGAGCACAGAAGATCTCTGTTTTCGCGCCACAATGGAATTAACCCGTCCTCCCAGGCCGGGGTAGGTTTTCGAATATTCAATATGCGCATTTTCGAAATAGGGATGGTATGAGTACGCTGCTGACTCGGGTATTGCTCGGAAATAGCCATTGAACTCAGCGACTCTAAACGCAGACGTCAACGCGGGGAAATAGTCATCGAAAATCTCTAGGCGGTTCGAGCCTGGGTTAGGGACTCCCGCCTGAAGGGGCAAGGATTGGTCAACAAGCATTCCTGCCTGCCGGTCAATTCGGGCCTGGCAATTAACGATGGCCTGAGCCACTTCCGGTTGAACGGGTTCAAGCAAATGACTTTTTTTAAAGTAGGCATTTGCCTCGGAGTATCTTTCGATGCACGCCAAGACGCGCCCCAGGTGATTCAGCGCATGTATGTTTAGGGCCGTCTGATCAGGGAATTCTGTTAGGGCAAGTTGATCGACCTTCCGCCACTCGGCCAGTGCACCTTCCTTGTCACCCTGGCGTTCAAGGATTAACCCAAGGTTGATATGAGGTTGAAGGAAGGAGGGAGACAAGCGGACCGCCAGACGAAAGGCGTCTTCGGCCCCTTGGAGGTCGCTTTCAATGGACAGCGCGACACCAAGATTGAAGTAGACAATGTGGTCATAAATTGTCTGGTTGCGGTTGAGCCATGTCTGATATGCGACAACAGCCAATGGGTATTGGCCTTGGGATTCATACTTGCTCGCAATGTTGAGCAATTCCATGAAATCAAGATTCTTCTGCCAGATAAGCAATATTTGAGAAGCAAAGTCAGGCTCTACTGGAACCACCTTCACCCCCCTCAACAACTAGAGCCAAAATCCTGTTGAGAAGGAACCAACCTCGGCAACGGCAAGATCAGATCCTTACCGTGCCTGGTTGACGGTTGAACAGTGTTCGCATCCAGATTCCCCTAGAAATGGAGGAGAGTGATCTGATCTGTGGTGAATGCGTTCCACTGGGAATTAAGCAGAGCATGAACCTGGGTCGTCGTCAGGGCGTTCACCTCGGTGGTGGTCAAGGCCTGGATCGAATCGGTGCTCAGTTGAACCAGGGCCGCCGTGCTAAGACCCTTAATATTGATGTCAAAAGCTCGTACCTGGTCAGTGTTCAGTGCGCTGACCTGATCTGAAGTTAAGACTCCAACCTCTATGCTGGTGAGGGCCTTGACCTGATCTGTGCCAAAGTTCTTCACCTGGTCCGTGGTCAGGTTCTTCACCTGGGCGGTGGTCAGAGAGGCGATCTGGGTGGTGCTCAGTCCCACGATGAAGTCCGTGCTCATGGCAGCCAGGCCGGCCGTGCTCAGGGCCTTGATGTTGGCGCCGAGGGCCTGCACGT
>JBAXHE010000277.1:0-1979 GCA_037139055.1 Betaproteobacteria bacterium
GGGTCCCGCTGTAGGTCTGGCTCAGGGCCGCCAGTTCCACACTGGCTGCCGCCTTGCCCACCACGAACAGGAACGTGTTTGTCGTCGTCAGGAAACTGTCGCTCGCCACCAGCGCCACCCAGTTGCTCCCGGCCGCCGTCGGCGTCCCGGAGAAGGTCCGCGTGCCCGAGTTCAGCGTGATCCCGCCGGGCAACCCGTAGGCTATGTAGGTCAGGGAGTTATTGTCGGGATCCGTGAAGGTTCCCGCCAGGAAGGTGTAGCTGAAGGCTGAGTTGTAGGTTGCCACCAGATTGGTGATTCCCACCGCCAGCTCAGGCGCCCGGTTCACAGGCAATGTACTGAAACTCAGGATGTCGCTGTAATTGGTCCCAATCCGATTTGTCACCCCTGCCCTGTAGTAATAGGTGGCGTCAGGAATCAGCTCTGTCACCAGATTGGTGATCGCAACCGGTGCCATGCCGTTCCACACCCCATCCATCAACGTGCTGAACGTGACCCCTGTGAGATTCGTAACCGTGCCGTATTGGAAGAATGAACCCGTCGGCAGGTCGTAGGGGGTCATGCTCACGCTCAATGTCACCACATTGCTCCCGATTGAACCGGCCGCAAGAGTGGTGAACACCGGAGCCCGGCCCTCCCGAATCACGACCACCGTGTAGGTGGTGATGGTGGTCCCATCCTGGGCGGTCACCTCAACCGGGATGCTGCTTGTGCCAACCACCAGGCTGATCCATCCGGAAGCCGTTCCAGAAGCAACCGTTGTGCCGTTGACCTTCACCGTCGCGTTGCTCTGCGCCACCGTCGCCGTGATCGTCATGTTCGTCACCCCATTGCTGACTCCCGTCCAGTAGGTGCCGGTTCCAGCCGCAAAAGCCGGAGTTAGCGTTCCCACATTGGCAACAAGGGCCGACAGGGCCGCGTTGGTGCTGGGGGTCGTAAAGGTCAGTACCGCGCCCACTGTCTGACCAGCGATGTTCGTCCCGATGGCGCGGTAGTAATATGTGGTCTCCGGGGTGAGGCCGGTCACCACATTGCTGGACACCAACGCACTCTGACCGGTGAAGCCGGACTGGGCGAATACCGGGCCCGTTGGCAAGGCGATCTTCCGAATCCGGTGGTTGCTGGCATCCGCAACATAAAGGTTCGTCGCACTGTCCACAGCGATGGCTGATGGACTGGAGAATTGAGCTGCGACACCCACCCCGTTCACTGATCCAGCGGTGGAGCCAGCCAATGTCGTCACCACCCCCTCTGCCGTCACCTTCCGAATCCGGTTGTTATCATAGTCGGCCACGTACACATTACCGGCACCGTCCACCGCCACCCCCCGCAGATACCTAAACAAAGCGTTGGTCCCCGTGCCATCGGCGGATCCCCAGGTGTCCCCGCCCGCCAGTGTGCTCACTGTGGCAACCTCATTCGACGTTGTTCCATACCTGAAATAAGCATCCGCCGCCCCACCAGGGTTCACGCTTCCGTTAATTGTCGCCCCTGTGGAAGTAATCCCACTGGCCACCAAAGTGGTGGCAGCCGGCGGTAGCGGATAGCGCCATACCGACACCGTGTAAAGGTTCGTGGTCACCCCGTCCTGCGCCGTCACGGCGACGGAGAGCACATTCGTCCCCACAATTAGATTGATCGCCGAACTGGCTACACCGGAGGTCACGGTTGTGCCGTTGACCTTCAAAACAGCGTTTGTCTGGGCCAGCGTTGCAGTGGCCGTCAAGCTGGTCACTTCGTTTGAAACGATCGTGGTGTAGCTCACGGTGTTCGAGGCGAAGACAGGACTTGGCGTCCCCGCGCTAAGCGTGAGGTTGTTGAGCAGCGCATTGGTGGCCGGGGTGCTGAAGCTCAGGTAACTTCCCGTGCCGGAACCGGCAACATTCGTCGCGAACGTGGAATAGTAGTAGGTCGTTTGGGGTTGCAGGTTGCTGACGGCAAGACTGACAGGCAATGGATTGAGGCCCGTCAGGCCGGTG
>JBAXHE010000278.1:0-1967 GCA_037139055.1 Betaproteobacteria bacterium
AGGTGACGGCGCCATGGGGCCTCGGCGACCTTCGCCGCATCCCGCTGGGTCAGCTGAGCCTGGATGGTCTCGACCTGCCCTGCCGGCAGGGCCTGCCCCCGGCGTGCCAGCTCGGCCACCGCCGCCAACACTGCGTCAGTGCGGTAGCTCAGCGGCTGCTCCGCATAGCGGCGCAACTCCGCCTCGGACAGCGTGGGGATGCGGCTTTGGAACGAATCAGGCATGGGGCTTTCGGGCGAGCGGCCAGGGCCGAGTCCCCAGTCTACGGGAGGGTGGGTGCCACGCAGGAGTACGATCAGGGTATGCGCGCAGCAGAGCGGAACTTTCGCCGTCTCGTAGACGAAGCCCTGGCCCTGATTCCTGCCGAGTTTCGCCCCTACCTGGAGGGCGTGGCGGTGGTCATCGAGGACTGGGCGCCGGACGACCTGCTGGATGTGTTGGGGGTCCCCGACGACGAGACGCTCTATAGCCGCTACTCGGGCCGGGCGCTCCCGGAGGGGCTGCCAGAGGCCGAGGACCTGCCACCCCGCATCACCCTCTACCGAGGGCCGTTGCTGGAGGACTGCGCCGACGAGGCGGACCTGCGCACGGAGATCGCCACCACCGTGATCCACGAGATCGCCCACCACTTCGGCATCGGCGAGGAGCGGCTGGAGGAGCTGGGGTGGGGGTGAAAGGGGTGGGCACTGCGGGTATTACTCCTGCCCAATGAAGTGGGTGTGCTTCGCATGTGGGGTCCCCTTCATCGCTTTATAGAAAACGGCATCGGCGGTCACGAAGCGTCCCCCTTCGCTCTCGGCGAGGGTCAGGTAGAGGCAGTCGTAAAAGCTCCTCCCTTGCTTCAGGGCGGTCTTGAGGGCTGTGAGCGCGATGGGGTGGGCTGGGTACAGGCGCACCGGTGCACGGAAGAAATCTTCGTAGGCCTCCACCCCATCCGCCTGGCTGAGGGACCCTGCCCGGACCAGCTTTGTTAGGGCGCTCCCGACCTCTGCAGGCAGGAAGTCCGGGGCGATGAGACGATTCTGAAACGAGAGGAAAGACCTGGCTTCGGACGCGAAAGGCAGATCAACCACCCACCGTACGGCCACGCTGGCATCGATGACGAAGGTGTTCAAATGGCCCTCGCGGCCCGATCTTCTCGGTCTGCCCGGATCAGGGCTTCCAGGTCGACTGCTTCCCGGAGTTTGTGCGGCCTCACGTTCGCCCGAAAGTCCAAGGTGCGCCGAAGGCGGTCCGCCTCCTCATTCAGCAAATTGACCAGCTCTGCGTTCAAGCTGCGCCCATTCTCTTCTGCTGAGAACTTCAGGATTTCGACCGTCGCTGGTGGAAGCTCTCTCAGGTGGATATTTGGCATGGCCCCTCCCTTGATACCATTTTAATATCATCCAGAGCTGGCGCAAGGGGCGAGTGCCCAGGTCCAGCGGTAGCGAAGCTGGGGCTGAGCGCCCGCTCAGGCCAGCATCAAGGTCCCGAAGGGGGAGCCCATGATCGGGGGCAGGCCCGGGGCGCGCTCCTCGTAGAGGCCCGCCAAGCCGGCATCCGGGTGGTGGGGGGTGCTGGCGGGGGGCAGTACCTCCAGGAAACAGACCCGGGCGCAGAGGTTGGCGGCCAGGGCCTCCTCATCGCCGTCCAGGGCCTGGGCGGTGTGGAGGGCCCGGGCCACGGCCTTGTGGTGCCGCAGGCGCTTGAGGATCCGCTCCAGGGTGCCGGCGTAGGTCTCCAGCGACAGGGGCTCCCCCAGCTTGGCCAGGCGGTCCAGGGTGCTGAGGGCATGGAGCAGGACCGGGATGGGCACGCGGGTGCTGCCGTGGTCCCCCCGGAGGCGCCCATGGAGGGCGGTGAAGGCCTCGGTGGGGCCCGGGAGGCGGGCCTTGGCGAAGCCCGCCGCATGGGCCAGGTGTGCTCCGAAGAGAAGTCTGGTGCCCCGGTCCCCCAGATCGTAGGGGGCTGCATGGGAGGCCTCCATC
>JBAXHE010000279.1:0-1963 GCA_037139055.1 Betaproteobacteria bacterium
TGGGCCACCGTGGCGATTTCTGCCTCCGGATCCCGGTGGACCTGGATCTTGGGCGAGGGCCCGTTGAACACAGACACGGTCCCGGAGCGGGTCTCTGTGTTGCCATCCACATCCGACACCTCGGCTCCCAGCAGTCGATCAGCCTGCATGCGGATCTGATGGGAGGTACGGTAATTGATGTTGAGGTTCCTCGCCCGGCCCCGAATATCCACTCCCTGG
The DNA here is from genome assembly GCA_037139055.1 of Betaproteobacteria bacterium. Taxonomy (GTDB): domain Bacteria; phylum Pseudomonadota; class Gammaproteobacteria; order Burkholderiales; family Rhodocyclaceae; genus Propionivibrio. Next base: position 220 of record JBAXHE010000279.1, read on the forward strand.
GCTTTCCAGGAGAAGGGCTGCTGGAAGATCCGCTGGCCCATGTCCCCAGCAAAGAAAAGGCCCTCATGATTGGCCCGACCGAGTACCGCCAGGAAGCGTAACTGGGTGACATTGATATCCTGCGCCTCATCCACCACGGCAAAGTCGTAGGGGAGATGACTTCGTGTTGCCAGATGTTCAGTGATGGCCTTGAACATCGCTGCGGGTGTGAGCAAACCCTGGGCCTTCAGGTTGGCTCGGACCGACTCGAAGATCACCCAAAGGTTCTTCCTTTGGGACTCGGCTAGACGGGTCTTGCGGCCCAGCCGTTTGGCATCGCGGTAGTCCTCCCAGGTCCCCAATTGCCAGGCATCGACCACATCAGACCATTCAGCCATCAGGAAGGCCGGAGTAAAAGAGGAGCCCTGCTGCTGGCTCACCTCCAGCAGCACCTGGCGGATCACTGCTGGGGTGGTCAGCATGGGTTTCCCGAAAGCTGACTCATAGAGTCGTTCACCGACCGCAGGCAGTGCATGAACCTCCAAGCGTTCAGCGAGGTGGGGTTCATGACTGATGAGACGCCGGAGCTTGGTACGGAGGGCATTGGCCAAGGTCTCAGAGAAGGTGGTCAGCAGCACCCGGCTCTGCGGATGCTTCCGAGCAAGAAACACGGCCCGGTGCAGAGCCACGATGGTCTTGCCCGTGCCTGCCGACCCCGAGACTCGGGCTGGGCCTGTGTAGCTGCGTTCCACCCATTGCCGCTGGGCCGGGTGCAGGAAGATGGTCCACTTCTCCCAGGGATAGTCCAGGGCCAAGGCCAATTCGTCCACATTGGCCATGACCCGGAAGCGGCGGAGAGCGTCCGGGTGATCGAAGGGGTTGGTGACCAAGGTGGGCACCGTGACCTTCGGAGTCCCCCCGGTGGCCAGTTCCAGCAGAGCCTCAGCGGCTTCACTGGGCAAGTGATCCGCCAATCTCAGTAGGCCATCTTCATCGACAGTCCTGACTTCGGCCAGCCATTCAGGGGGGACCCCGTAGCCCAGGAGGATGTCCTCGGACACTTTCGCGAACAGGAGAGGCTTGGGCTTCTCCATTTCGGGTGCAGCCACCGCCTTGGGGGCCCAGATTTCCTGCACGGTCTCCCGAACCTCCACTAGCTGGGCCGCTCCAGTCTTGGGGTGGGTCTCAAGCTTCCGGCGTTCGGCCCAGGCGTAAGCCTTGTCATGGTGGTCCACATAGCACAGCAGCAGGCTGGTATCGGTGCGATGCACGATCAGCCGGATGTCACTGCTAACCCGGACCGACCAGAAGCGTGGGTCCCGACCGTGCTCCAGCTTGTGGAAGCTCATGCCGGGATTGACTGGGTTCATCTGGAGGTCGAAGGCGGTGGTTTTGACGGCCTTCTGCTCATCGCCAGTGAGCCTGGCCAGGCTGTCTGTGAAGGTGTCGGCGATGCGAAAGTCCATACAGAAGATCCTGGCACTGGTTCTGGGTTCTCAGTCTAGGTAATCGTGACCAAGAATGTTGAAGTGCTGACAGGGCTTCCAATCCGAGTGCTGGAGGCCCTGGAGGAAGGTTCGGGTCGCTGGACCATAGGCTACGAAGTACGAGAAAGGTTCATTCTTGCCAATTCTCTTGATGATGATGGCCTGGGTCATTTTCGGAATGACCTGGAGCAACTGACCACCTGGCCGAGAGATGGTTCTAAGCATCACCGGGACTGTTCGACCACTGAAATAGCATTCGGAACCTTCAACATGGAAGG
>JBAXHE010000280.1:0-1956 GCA_037139055.1 Betaproteobacteria bacterium
GACTATGGAACTTCAGTTTGGTGTGGCGCAGACTGGAGTGCGTAAAATGGGACCCCACCGAAAGCCAATAGCAACGCAGATCGCCCATCTCTTTCCCACTATTAAATTCGGCTAAAAGGGCCTAAACATCACGAGTTGCCGTAAACGCTATCCCAAATCTGAGGCTACGCTAGGCCGATAATCAGGTGACTCTGTATGCATATTATTCTGATTTTTAGGATCTAAGCATATCCATTTGCCCAAATTACCTCTTCCCTCAGAACATAGTATCCATCTATCCGAGTCATGAAAATTTTCAAGCTCTTCAATATGCGATAAATCTCTCGCGCCAGTGCGAATCTCAGATATTTTAAAGTATTTTTCAGCACTCTTTTTAAGTTGGTCGTATTGAGCATCTCGTCCAATGCCCCAATCATGTATCTCAATTATGATTTTGGCCTTGGATAAATTAGCCAATGTTTCGGCTGTAAATACTGAAAATTCAGCGCCTTCAATATCTGACAAGATTACTACATCTGTAAGTGCAACCGCATCCACAAGAAGGTCATTGTAAAAATCGGGTTCAGCAATACCGCGAACGGATATTCGATTAGACACATTATTGGCCTCAGCTGTCTCAAATAAAGCATTTCTAGCTTCATCCGACACTTCATAGCAGTATGATCTATCAAAAAGATTTGACGCAACTGCACCCACCCCGAAGAAGCCATCTGCGGCTCCTAGATCCACAAGTATCCTGCGATTTTTAGAAGCAGCCAAGAGCATTTCTTGAATTTCCTTTTCATACAAACCGAGCAGCATCCCTCCTCTATCAGCTTCTCCCCACTTAGAATTTTTATTTATCTTGAACCCTTTAAGGGGACCATACTTAACAACACCCTCTAAATTATCAAAAATGACCTGCGATAGTTTAATTCTACGTTGATGTGCTCGATAATTGAACTTAGAGTTTCTCAAAAAAAGAGATATAGGGTTATAGGTCATTGCTTGATCAAAAATATAAATTATGCATTTCCTGAAAAATTTGAACCCACCGTCTCGTTTGATGATTTTAATGGCTTTTTTGAGTAGATACATATTTCCCACCACTTGGTTGACAATCCTATGTTTAAGAGATTTTGTTTGATTTTTTAAAACAATCTGTCTTGAAAAAGTTCCTTCACGGTTGAGGCGGCGCAACTGTCTGACAGAAGGGTTCGCGGGAGCGGACTGAACGCTACCATGCTAGTAGCTAGGACTAAATGGTAACCAGATCGCCTGAGGTGTTCGAGGATCTTCGTCAGGTTGGGTCCAGCGGCGCAGGGGACGACATTATGGGCATTGCTGAGCACGCCCTTCAGCCAAGTTCCATCCGAGTTTGCCGTCTGCTTTCTGTGGGCCTATCGAGGCCGAAGTTAAAAGTTGAAAATAAGTGGGAGATCAGCGCTGCTATTGGCTTTCGGCGGGGTTCCATTTTGCGCAATCCTGCCTGCGCCACGCCAACGAGTTGGTGGACCTTGGCCTGAATAGAGGTTAGGTCTGAAATGATGCCGGCCTCCTGAACTTGGTCACTGATGCGGAGACGGTTCAGGGACTCCGTGTGAAGCATTAGAAGAATGGCTCGGAACCTTTGGGGAAGCATCTCTAAAGAGCCTCGGCGTCTCCGCCGCCGCCGCTGCTGGCCTTCCTTGTCTGGGTGAGGTTCTTGGATGAGACCAACCCAAGCCTGGCGCATTTACCACACCATGGAGTAGGCAAACATTCAGAGGAATACATGGGCGCTGAACAAGGTGCTCCAGATGATGCCGAGTGGGGCGGGGTCGCAGGTCCACCGACTTGAGGCTTCGGAAGGCCCGCTCGACACGGGAGAGAGGGATTCCTCCCTCACCTGCACGGGTGCTCAACGAAACAACTTCATCCTCACCAGCGCACACATGGGACCACACATGAGCGCCCTGCGGAGCGGTTCATCCGAGC
>JBAXHE010000281.1:0-1953 GCA_037139055.1 Betaproteobacteria bacterium
GATAGAATCATCAAGGGGTAATTAATCAATACTTACAGGAACAACAATAAGCGCTGCGGCAAATACATCCTTGTCATTGCTAACCTTCTTAACAACCAATAATGGCAAGAATGGGATTATAATGGGGAGCAGATGAAATTTATTCCCAAGAGTTAATGCGTCACCGTTTCCAAATGAAATAGGAGGCATTAAAAGTTCGTTTATAGTATCAATGTTTGGATGGTAACTATGAAATTTTGGCCCATTCCTGAATGGATCGTTAAAAGTATTGGCCGGACTTAAAGTATTGATTGGATCAATAGATATAAGCGGTAATGATCCAAGTGCATGGAAAAAAGGTGATTTGTCTAAATTAATCTTAGATACATCATTAACTATGATTGCTTCGTTGGGCGCTCTTGCTTGGATGCGCTTTTCAGTAAAATCATTCAATTCTGCAGAACAGATATTTTTGAGGAATTCGATGAACTTCAGCTCTCTTGCGACAACCTGTTGCTGCGTTGAAGAAGGATCAGCCAAGAGAGATATAACTCCTGATGACAATTTTTTTGGCCTATTGATCTCATATAAATATTTCCACGTGTAGAATTTCATTTTTTTGGATGTCAATTCTTCAAGCTGTATTGATTTTTTTTGCTTTATCAGAATTTGATTTAATCTCATGAGCCGGTTGTAAAGTTGGTAGTGAAGCTTTATTCGGTTGGCTGCACTCTGTTCATACTTGCGCAATTCACCCAACTCGAGGTTCAATTTACTTATTGTCAGCGTTTGAACATTCATTTTTGACTTAATTTGGTCCAATTCATTTTGTTCTTTGGGTTGCATTTCCGCTAATGACTTTTCCAGTTGATAACCATCGGAAAGAAGCATATCAATCGATGAGGTCACCCTACTGTAGTAGGCTTGATGCATGTTTTTCTCATCTTGATTCTGAAAATTATCAGGATGGTGATATTTACCTAATATCTTTTTCATATCAACCAAAAACCTTTTAATATCAGCTTTTTTAATACTTTTCAACAACCACGTTTCTATCCCAAGTAACTTTAGGGGATTATGTGCGTCATCGTTCGTAAAATCATTCAAAGACAGTTGAGACATATGGCCTCGTTCAAAATTAAATTAATTTATCACATATTATCGATAATAATATTTTATGTAAGAATCAACAGAGTAGCCGGCATTGTTTGCACCTTCAATCGCCCGAACAAGTCTGCCGACACCTCGATTGCTTGCACCTACATCCATCAACCGACAAATCGCACCATCCTGCCCAAATTGATCAAGGATGATTTTCGCCTTCTCATAGGTAGTGGTAATATTATACTGACCAGATAGTACTTCAACAAATTCTCTCAATTGGATGGCCTCTCTAAGAAATTGCTGCTCTCGATCATATTTATAGCTTATTTGCAAGACATCGTTGTCACTTAAGGAAGAAAACATTGCTTCGAGCAATTGTCTTGTCTCTCTCTGTACGGGTAATCCTTGAGTCGTAGATTCAATTGTTGATAAATTTGTTACAAGCCTATTGAGTTGCTCCTCTGTGACTCCGATTTCAGTCAATCGTGAAACGAGGGCATATCGGGATTGGCCTAGCGTTTTTGATCGATTAACAAGTTTAAAGTTGCCATCACCTGTTGAGGGTGTGGTTGGTCGGGTTGATGAATTCTCAACTAATGCGTTATCTGATGATTCCATAGAATCTTCACCTTCGTTACGATGAAGGTAAGAAGGTTGTGGTTCCTCTTCTCGGTTTTCCCCGGAATGATCCTTCGGAGAATCCATCCAAGGCGCTGTGCCTTCGGATTCGGAAGAATCATTTTCAGCGGTGGCTGCCGTGTGGATGTCCGATCTAGAGGCAGAATTCGAATGGCATTGGATTAGTTCCTGACCTTTGACATAACCCAATTTTCTTGATTGTTGGTACCAGTATATGGCCTTTCCCCAATT
>JBAXHE010000282.1:0-1945 GCA_037139055.1 Betaproteobacteria bacterium
CGTCGCAGCGTCGTTGCCTGTCGCATCCTGAATGGCATTGGCATCGTTACCCACCGTCGGATCGGTGTAGCTTACCGTCACCGCCTCGCCGTTCGTTACGGCTGTTCCTAATGTCAGCGTCACCGTCTTTGCTGCTGCATTAACCGCTACCGCCGTGACACTGTGGCCACCCGATACCGTAAATACCCCTGGTAGCGGTTTGTTTGTCGCATCCAGCGTGTTGGCTTCCGTGTAGTTCAGCACCAGCGCGCTGCCATTTACTGTTGCGCTCGCAAACAAAGGAGCTGTTGAATCCGGTGTATTGTTCGTCACCGTCTGCGTTGTAATCGTTACAGCATCGTTGCCAGCTCCATCCTGAATGGCATTCGTATCGTTGCCTGCTGTCGGATCGGTGTAGCTTACTGTCACCGTTTCTCCGTTTGCTACGGCTGAGCCCAATGTCAACGTTACTGTCTTCAATGCAGCATCGACCGCTACCGCTGTGACACTGTGACCACCCGATACCGTAAATGCCCCTGGCAGCGGTTTGTTGGTCGCATCCAGCGTGTTGGCTTCCGTGTAGTTCAGCACCAGCGTACTGCCATTGACAGTTGCGCTTGCAAACACAGGCGCAGTAATATCTCCAGTGTTGTTCGTTACCGCCTGCGTTATTATCGTCGCAGCATCATTGCCTGTCGCATCCTGAATGGCATTGGCATCGTTACCCGCCGTCGGATCGGTGTAGCTTACCGTCACCGTCTCGCCGTTCGTTACGGCTGTACCTAATGTCAGCGTCACCGTCTTTGCTGCTGCATTCACCGCTACCGCCGTGACACTGTGGCCATTCGATACCGTAAATGCCCCAGGCAGCGGTTTGTTTATCGCATCCAGCGTATTGGCTTCCGTGTAGTTCAGCACCAGCGCGCTGCCATTCACCGCCGCACTTGCAAAGACTGGCGCTGTTGTGTCTATCAAAGGCGTGTTGTTTGTCACCGCCTGCGTTGTAATCGTCGCAGCATCGTTACCTGCCACGTCCTGAATGGCATTTGTATCGTTGGCTGCTGTCGGGTCAGTATAGCTTACCGTCACCGTTTCACCATTCGTTACGGCTGTTCCCAATGTCAACGTTACAGTCTTCAATGCAGCATTGACCGCGACCCCTGTGACACTGTGGCCGCCTGATACCGTGAAAGCTCCCGGAGCTGGTACGTTCGTCGCATCCAGCATATTGGCTTCAGTGTATGTCATCACCAGCGTGCCGCCATTCACCGTTGCACTTGCAAAAACAGGAGCTGTTGTATCCGGTGTATTGTTTGTCACCGCCTGCGTTGTAATCGTCGCGGCATCATTTCCTGCCGCATCCTGAATAGCATTCACATCGTTTCCCGCTGTCGGATCAGTGTAGCTTACCGTCACTGTTTCTCCGTTCGCTACGGCTGTGCCCAATGTCAACGTCACTGTCTTCAATGCAGTATTAACCGCTACCACTGTGACACTGTGCCCACCCGATACCGTAAATGCACCTGGCAGAGGTTTGTTTGTCGCATCGAGAGTATTGGCTTCCGTGTAGTTCAGTACCAGGGTGCTACCATTTACTGTGGCGCTTGCAAACACTGGAGCTGTTGTATCCGGCGTGTTGTTCGTCACCGCCTGCGTTATAATCGTCGCAGCATCGTTACCTGCCGCATCCTGAATGGCATTCGCATCGTTGCCCGCTGTTGGATCGGTGTAGCTTACCGTCACCGTCTCGCCGTTCGTTACGGCGGTACCTAATGTCAGCGTCACCGTCTTTGCTGCTGCATTCACCGCTACCGCCGTTACGCTGTGGCCACCCGATACCGAGAAAGCATTTGCAGGAGGAACATTCGTTGCATCAAGCGTGTTGGCTTCAGTGTAGTTCAGCACCAGCGTGCTGCCATTCACCGCCGCACTTGCAAAGACTGGCGCTGTTGTGTCTATCAAAGGC
>JBAXHE010000283.1:0-1945 GCA_037139055.1 Betaproteobacteria bacterium
TCGCATCTTTACAAAGGCCGCGTGGTAACGCGCCTGCTATTTAAGGAACCGGTCACACTTGAGTCTATACCTAGTTTCGAAGATATGCATTTTTACAAGAAGCAATTACGTCAGGTATTAGCAAACTGCGGACACATTAATCCCGAAGTGCTTGAAGAATACATCGCAGTCGGCGGTTATTCGGCCATGGGCAAAGCACTCACGGAAATGAGCCAGGAACTGGTTGTGGCTGAAGTGAAAAAATCGGGTTTGCGTGGCCGTGGAGGCGGTGGATTTCCCACCGGTATGAAATGGGAGTTTGCAAAAAATGCTCCCGGTTCTCAGAAATATGTCGTATGTAATGCTGACGAGGGCGATCCTGGTGCATTCATGGATCGCAGCGTCTTGGAAGGCGATCCACACCGTGTTCTGGAAGGCATGGCCATATGCGGTTATGCTATCGGAGCCAGTGAAGGGTATATCTATGTACGGGCAGAGTATCCGCTTGCAATCAAGCGTTTGAAAATAGCGATCAAACAGGCCGAAGATATGGGGCTGCTCGGCGATAACATCCTGGGTACTAAATTCAGCTTCCATCTTAAAATCAAAGAGGGAGCCGGCGCTTTTGTCTGCGGCGAAGAAACCGCCTTGTTGCAATCTATCGAAGGTAAGCGCGGGACACCTCGCTCCAGGCCGCCATTCCCCGCAATATCCGGACTTTGGGGCAAGCCCACAAATATCAATAACGTCGAAACATTCGCCAATATCCCGCATATTATCACCAATGGAGCTGACTGGTATGCAGCGATTGGAACCGAGAAGAGCAAGGGCACCAAGGTATTTGCTTTGACCGGCAAGATAAATAATACTGGTTTGGCTGAAGTTCCGATGGGAATTACAATGCGTGAGATTATCTTCGAAATTGGCGGCGGCATTCCCGATGGCAAGAAATTTAAGGCCGTTCAGATCGGCGGCCCCTCCGGGGGATGCCTGCCGGCTTCGGCTGCAGATATGCCGATCGATTTTGAAGCACTCCGGCAGGCAGGGACCATGATGGGTTCGGGCGGGCTGATCGTGCTGGATGAAACGGACTGCATGGTCGACATTGCCCACTATTTTCTATCCTTTACGCAGAGCCAGTCATGCGGAAGATGTACCTTCTGCAGGATAGGGACCCGCAGGATGCTGGAAATACTGGATAAGATCAGGAACGGCCACGGAACGGAGGCGGATTTGAAAAACCTCGAAAAACTTGCTGTCAGCACCAGCCGCGGCAGTATCTGCGGCCTCGGAAAAACGGCGCCTAACCCTGTTCTTACCACGCTGCATTATTTCCGTGACGAATACGAGGCCCACCTGGAGGGTCACTGTCCATCGGGGAAATGCCTGCCGCTCATTCATTACGAAGTTAATTCAACCTGCATCGGCTGCACCAAATGCGCACAACGATGTCCCTCCGAGGCAATTGCCTATAAACCCTATGAGATTCATTCGATTGATACGGAAAAATGTATAAAATGCGATATCTGCCGGCAGATATGCCCGGTAAACGCCATCACGGTTCAATAAAATGATAAAATTAAAGATCGATCATATTCCCGTTGAGGTAAAGGAGGGTGTCACTGTAATGGAGGCAGCTGCCTCGCTTGGGATTGTCATTCCTTCAATGTGCTTCCACCCGGGTTTTACAAACCATCCCTCCTGCATGGTTTGCATGGTGAGCGATCGTGACCGCCTCCGTCCATCCTGTGCCATGCCTGTTTCGGAGGGAATGGAGATACCGACCTCAACCGGTGAGGTTCTTGAGGCCCGAAGGGAGGCTCTCGAATTGCTGCTCAGCGACCATATCGGGGATTGTGAGGCACCCTGCCGTTTATCCTGTCCTGCCTTTATGGATATCCCGCTGATGAACCGCCTGATAGCGGGCGGCGATTTTAGCCGTGCGCTGAAAATCGTCAGGGAGGAG
>JBAXHE010000284.1:0-1944 GCA_037139055.1 Betaproteobacteria bacterium
TACGGGGTGATCAGCTCGGCCGGGTATGACCCGGGGGCCGACTACCTTATCCGGCAACGACCGGCGCAGGTCAGTCAGCGGTAGTCTACCAAGTTGCATTGATCAAGTTTTCGCAAAATGGTATACACCTTAAATGATGCTGATCGAGAGGGTGTAATCCACTGAACTATGCTGCGGGTGCGAAGGGCGGATGCCCCTGTAATCATGAACTGATCTTCGCTGGTGCCTATTCATTGGGCGCATACCTCCCGCTTTCCTCGCAGCCGCACAATGACCTTGTCCTCAACGCCCGGAGGCGGCTATTCCTGATCACGGGCAGGGCCTGAGCGATGGCCTCCTGGAAACGCAGGTCCATAATCCATCACAGCACGCAGCCGGCGACCGGGGTTTGGGCTAATCGCAGCTGGCTGAACTCCACGACGGCTCTCAGCGGGGCATTGGCGGCGGCAGTGCTGGCAGTCGCGCCTCACCCGGCTCAAGCCCTGCCCCAGGGCGGCACGGTGGTCAGCGGCAGTGCCACCATCACCCGGAGCGGCAACCAGCTGAAGGTGGTGCAGAGCACACCCAAGGCGGCGATCAACTGGCAGAGTTATGGCATCGCTGCCAACGAGCAGGTCTCCTACTACCAGCCCAGTACCCAGTCGATCATCCTCAACCGCGTGCTGGGGGGCGGGGTATCGACCATCGACGGCCGGCTCACCGCTAACGGCCAGGTCTGGATCAGCAATCCCAGTGGCATCTTCTTCGGCCCCAACGCCAGGGTCAATGTCGGCGGCCTGATCGCCACCACCCACGACCTCAAGGTCGAGGACTTCAATGCCGACCGCTACCGCTTTCAGAGCGATTCGCAGCCGCCCGGCATTGTCGAGAACCAGGGAAGTATCACCGTGGCGGACGCTGGCCTTGCCGCCTTCGTCGCCCCCGGGGTGGTCAACCACGGCACCATCACCGCTCGCCTGGGGCAGGTGTTCCTTGCTTCAGGCAACGAGTTCACCGTCGATCTCTATGGCGACCAGAAGATCAATCTGGCCCTGGATGCCAAGACGGCGCAGCAGGTGCTGGGGCGCGACGGTCAACCCCTGGATGCCCTGGTCAAGAGCGACGGCAAAATCTTTGCCGATGGCGGCCGGGTTCAACTCACCGCCGCCGCCGCCAAGGGGCTGGTCGACACCGTCGTCAGCGTCGGCGGCCTCATTGAGGCTCGCAGCGTCGAGAAGGTCAACGGCGAGATCATCCTCGGCGGGGAGGGCGGCGCCGTTCAGGTTGTCGGCACGCTTGATGCCTCGGGCAAGGGCGCAGGACAGACCGGTGGCACCGTCATCGCCACTGCCGACGCGGTGACGGTCAAGGCTGATGCCCGCATTGACGTCTCGGGATATGCCGGTGGCGGTCAGGCGCTGCTCGGCGGCGACTTCCGGGGTGGTAACGCGGCCGCCGCCGAGTACGCCGAGTATGCCATTCGCCCAGCCCGCAAGCCGGTGCCCCCGGCCGAGACCACCACCGTCGAAGCCGGAGCGACGATCACCGCCGACGCCCTAACAACCGGTAGGGGCGGCGAGCTGGTCGTCTGGTCCACCGACGCCACCTCGGTCAAAGGCAGCCTGAGCGCCAAGGGTGGCTCGCAGGCTGGTGACGGCGGCTTCATCGAGACCTCGGGCCACTGGCTCGATATCAACGGCATCAGCGCCTCGACCAAGGCGGCGCATGGGATTATCGGGACATGGCTGCTCGACCCTTACAACGTGACCATCGGAAGCGCAGGCTCGAATGTCTCGGGTGGGGGAACCTATACCCCCACTGACAATGACAGCTTCGTTGACGTCAACACACTGACGACCGCGCTAAACGCTAATACCAATGTCACGATTACGACAGGAGGCGGGGGTTCTCAGACAGGTGATATTTCGGTTAGCAGCCCGATAAGTTGGTATGGTAGCTCGAACC
>JBAXHE010000285.1:0-1925 GCA_037139055.1 Betaproteobacteria bacterium
CTGCTGGGTTTGCACTTTGGTGGATAAAGACAAGTCCATGACAGCCATGATCCAAAATGATGAGGAAAAAGAGTGGATGATGCCTCTGTTGAAATTACGAAACGCCATTGATTTCCGCAACAAGGGTAATGGTGATGAGGAAAACTCAGATCGGCATCTGAGAGACTTTCGACGTATGAGTGGAGCAGTGCAACTTTTCCATGATCGCCCCATTCCCGGACCTTACTTGCAAACGTCCCGCGAGGAATGGCTTCGCAAACTACTCGATGCTCAGACGTGGATTCGGAAGAACGGCCCAAAGGAAGTCCGTAATTTTGAGATTATCACTTTGAACGAGTTGCAGGAGATTAGACGGATTTGGGTGGTTGAAAAACATGAGATGGAGGACTCGTTACCGGGAATCTACAAGAATGCGACCGGGGAAGTGTATCCTGGGAAGCGGTTGGATGACAACCTTGTGCTTGGGCAGGAAGAGATGGCGATCCTTAGCGAGTTGTGCGGAACAGACCGGTTGCACTACGAGATGACCCGAGAGTTGTTGGGAATCGAGCGTCGGCAACGGGCCAGCGCCCGGCGGGCAGGCCTGTTCGAGGAGATGGAAAAAGCCATCCGACGTCATTACTACGATGACCGAGAGGATGCTGTGACAACGGCCCGGCGTTACCACGATGCACGCGAGCGGGCTGGCCAGGGATTGAAGAGCGAAATATTGTTTATTTTGAATGAAGGCACTGCCGAGGGCAGTGCCGTAAAGCGTCTCACCTGAAATGAAAGTGAAACGAGCGGAATACGTCCGGGAGATTGTTGCAACAGTATCACAACAATTGACCGCCGAGTTTGGGAATGGGTTCAGGAATGAGATGCCGCAAGCGCGGCTTGAAAATCGGAGGAAGAATGACGTTTGACTCAATCGTATTAGACAATTTCGGGGTGTATGGTGGTCGGCAGGAGATCGTATTGCTGCCAGATAAGGCAAATAAGCCGATTATTCTTTTTGGAGGGATGAACGGCGGAGGGAAGACGACGCTTCTGGATGCAGTCCAACTGGCCTTTTATGGAACCAAAGCGCGCTGTTCAAATCGAGGCAAGCTTTCGTATCGCGATTTTCTGCGACAAGCCATCCATCGTGGTGCCGACCCAGCGGAAGGTGCTTCGATTGAGGTTCGCTTTAATCGGTCGGTGGATGGAGAGATGAAGTTCTATAATGTCATTCGTTCCTGGCGAGAAACCGGCAGAGGTGTTGAAGACCATTTGGAGGTCACCTGTGATGGGGAGACAGACACACTGCTTGGAGAGCATTGGGAGGAGTATATCGAGAGTTATATCCCGAGCGGCATTGCGCATCTGTTTTTCTTTGATGCTGAGCAGATCAAGGAGTTGGCGGATGGCGACCATGCGGCGGAAATCTTGGGAACGGCGATCCACTCGCTGCTTGGGTTGGACCTTGTGGAGCGGCTGGGCACAGACCTGCTAGCCCTCGAGCGACGGAAGCGAGCGGAAGGAAAAACGGGGGAAGAAGCCCGGAGTCTTAAGGAGTCCGAAGAAGAGGCTATCCGAATGGAGCGCTTGCTTGATGAAGCAACGCAGCAAAAAGGGCATCTCGATATCGAGGTCGCGCAGATCCTCAAAAAGGTTGTTGAATGCGAAGCTAAATTCAAGGCGGAGGGCGGAGATCTGTTTCGGCGGCGCAAGGAACTGGAGGACGAACATCACCGGTTGGAAAAGGAGATTGCAGATAAGGAAACGCTATTGCGAGACCTGGCGGCAGGAGCGGCACCGTTGCTTCTTGTGACAGAATTGCTGGAACAAACCGAAAAGCAGGCACGGCGAGAAATTGAGGAGAGCAAATACGAGGTTCTCTTGAATGCGTTAGAGCAACGGGACCGTTCCGTGATGGAGATTTTCCGACGGGACAAAATTCCTGA
>JBAXHE010000286.1:0-1918 GCA_037139055.1 Betaproteobacteria bacterium
CTGTTTTTAATAAGCCTGTGTCTTATCGGCTCAACAATCGTTCTGTTCATTCATTCCGTCAAGGATATCTGGAACTGCTTTCAAGGTTTCAGCAGAGCGCCCAAACTGATCGCATTCTGGGCCGCTCTTATTTCTGTTGTGGCAAACTACAAGCTTTCACAGTATCTGCATTGTGTCGGTGATAAATTAAAAAGTCCGTCTATGCTTGCCAACGCCCGCCATAATCGCTCGGACGCCGTTTCATCGGTAATGGTTGCCGGGTCGGTACTCGGCGCCCATCTGTGGGGGTTTACGTTTCTTGATCCCCTGGTAGCGCTTATTGAGTCCGTCTGCCTGGTATTCATGGGTCTGGATATGTTCAATGCGTCCCTGAAAGGATTGTTTGACTCCGCAGCGTCCCAGGATATGGTCCTCCGCATTGAATCCATTGCCCGAGTTGTGCCCGGCGTGCGCAAGGTGTCCAGGGTCATCGCCCGGCACCTGGGTCAAGGTATCTGGATCGACATGACGATCAAGATCGACCACGCTCTGAGCCACGATGAAGGTTACCTGATCGGGCAGCACGTCAAGGAAAGCATTCAGGCCGCGCTGGGTGGGATCACTACTGTCAACCTGACCATAGAGCCGTATCTGCCATGAAAGATAAGGGTTGGCTTTCGAAAATACTGATGCTGACCGGCAAGTCTCTCCCCTCCATTCAAGCGGAGGTCACAGAGATGATGCGTGACTACGATCTGGCCCATGGCGGAAAGCCACGCCGGTATAGCTCCTATGGCGTCAGCAGCAAACTGATCAGCAGGGCGGCCCTGAAAACGGCTGCATTCGGTGGCCTGGTCAGCGTACCAGCCGCCATTCCCGGCGTCGGCATGCTAGGCACTCTGCTGGCCGGCATAACCGCGGATCTTGCGTATATGATCCGAGTCCAGATCGAGCTTTGTTACGCCATTTCCATTGCCTATGACGTCCAGATGGATGACGAGGAATTAAAGGCGGTTTCTCTGGCCCTGCTCGGGTTTTCCGGCAGTGCTGAGGCGGCAAAAGGGGTCGCAGTCAGGACCTTGCGCGGGATCGTGGATGAAATGACTGCGGCGTATCTCCGGAAGGGTATTCCCGATTCGGCTGTGGATGTCTCAGCCAAACTGCTCCCGAGGTTTGCCGGAAAAGCGTACCGGATAATTCCTTTTCTCGGCATTCCTATTTCAGCTTCGTTGAACATTGCCTCCACGATGATGGTCGGCAATCAGGCCCGAAAGTATTTCAGCACATGGGAGGATTCCCCGGAAGTTTCGGGTGAAACCGGATGGCAAGGAACAAAAGCACCGTAATATTTTCTACAGCGTTTATTATTTGTATTTATTTATTTACCAGGCATGCCAACAATTTGTTCGTAGAAGAACAGCACCTGCTCTTTATGGCGTCCGGATTGCTGGAACTGGAAATCAAGCGTAGAGACGATCTGATCGCCCGCGCCAGAGAAGCCGTCCGGCAGTACAGCAACCTGGAAGGTAAAATACAAACATATCTGATCACTCTGAATGCAGCGCAGGCGCCTCCCGGCACCAATACGACCAGGCTGGAGAAAAGCAATGAACTCTTTGAACTCCTGAGCGAGATTGACCGGGTGAAAGAGAGTTACCCGGCGCTGAAAAGTAGTGACCCCTATCTTGCGCTGATGCAGGATATCGAGTCATCGGGGTTCAGAGTTATCAGCGCCCGGCTGACCTATAATCAAAAGGTTAATGAATTCAACACGCTGTTGCACGTTTTCCCGTACAAACTGGTTGCGAGACCACTCGGTTTTCATGAGCACCCCTTCCAGGAGGGAGCAGGCGAGAAACACCTGAGAAAAAGTAATTAACTGCATGTAACAAGGCGCTATGAAGTATTCAGATTGTGCAAGATGTGGCGAGACATCGCC
>JBAXHE010000287.1:0-1903 GCA_037139055.1 Betaproteobacteria bacterium
CTGAATCACTTGCAAGTGGTGCACTGGATGATTCGGTTAGTAAGTAGCCGGTGACAATATAATCATCACTAGCAGTAAATGAATTTATAGGCACAGTATAAGAAGATGAATTTGATGGAATAGAGAAAGATGTAACAGTAGGAGCGGTTGTATCAGAAACTGTTGTTATTGATTTATCAAAATGAACAGCCCAGTCATAAAGATTATTTCCTGAAAGAGAAACGGTTGAATCTGTATCACGTAGATTTCCTCTAGGTGCTCCAGCAGATTGTGCTCCAGCTGCAGCATTTATTACGCCGGTATAAGCATATCTTAATCTTTGATTACCTCCTGTTGGAACATTACTTAATGTAATTTTCACTGTATCAGAATTCATTATTGAAACAGAGCTAATAGTAGCAGAAGAAGTAGTATCATAATATTCAAAGCCGTAGTTAGTATTTTGACTTACGATATTTGTATCTAGAGCAAGAACACCTGCAGGCACATGGAATTTTGCGTATATTACATTCCCTATCAGTTGGATAGCATCAGGAGAAAGAGGTCTCCATGCAACTTTATCAAAGAAAACTTTCTTCATGACTTTTGCATAATATTCTCCGAGCATTCTATAACTTGTATTAGTTAAATGAGGGCCAGTACCAGAATAATTTAAAAAATATTTTGGTCCTACAAGTATTATCTTACCGGGATAATCTTCTGATGCAGCTAGCTGTGCTTGGGGAATAACAGAAGTAGCATTTCCATAAGTTGTATATGAATCCATCTGGTCCGTAAACATTGGTATAGTTCCAGTCTGACCATTTATAGCTTTAATATCAGTCTCATAATCGTGCTGCCATTCTGCTAAATCAGCTTCGTAAGTAGCAGCTGATGTTCCTGAAATACTATCCGTTTCTCCATGAACAGTAGTAACACCCATAACTTGAGAAGTTTCTCCAAGTAATGTCGCAGCATTTCTGACATTCACAAACTGTTGCATACCATTTGCATAAGGAGCTGTACCCTTTTTAAGACCAGAATAAGCCGTTCCTCCCACTCCATGTCTAGTAACAACGGTTTGTACTCCATTTTGAAAAGTGATTCCATTACCCATCGCAGCAGCAGGAGTTTCATTACTGACTTCTACAAGTGGTGAAAGATTCGTTCCAGGAGCACTATCTGTCCCATCTAGCATTTTATTACTGTATGGTTGAGTTGTCGAAAGAACAGGAGATCCTGCATATCCTAATGATAAACTTTGTCCTGTAGAAAGTATATGATAAATATAATTTGCTGCTGTAATTGGACCAATAGCATTACTTAATACAGGAGTACCAGTAAATGGAGCAATAGTTGCAACTGGTGTCACTTCAAGTTTCAAATAATTATTTAAATCCCCTGAGCCAACTGTATAATTAATACTTGTAGCTCCAGAAATCGGTGAATATGTACCACCTAGTGTAGATGAACTCACCCAACGAAAAGTGGTTACGCCTTCGGGATCTGCATTCGGATCAGAATAAACATATGATCCTAGTAAATATTCAGAGACATGTGGCTGCCCTGCGATACTGACTGAACTTGCAATAGGAGCAGCAGGGGTAGAATTAACTGTCGGTTTCGTTACAATAGCAGAAGCAGTCCCAGTACCATTACTATTTATTGCAGAAACTCTAAAATCATAACTTAGCCCATTTGTAAGACCTGTAACTGAGATACTTGTAGCAGTAGAAACTCCATGTGCGAATGTAGTCCAAACAGTAGGTTCCGAAGTTAATTTATACTCTACTAAATAATTAGTAATACTTGCTCCCCCATTTGATACAGGAGTACCCCAAGTTAGGTCAATTTGATTACTAACTGTATTCCCTGCTGTTAAATTTTGCGGAGCAGATGGAGCACTTTGTATTGGAGTAGCAGT
>JBAXHE010000288.1:0-1892 GCA_037139055.1 Betaproteobacteria bacterium
GTCCGTGTGGGAGGTAATCTCCGTGAGCTGGGGGTACAGGAACATGCCGGTGCGGTAGACCCCGGAGGCCAGCTTGTAGGGGTCGAAGGTCACTCCCAGCAGGACCACGGCGATGGCACCCCCTGCCGCTGCGGCGGTGATGGCCAGCTGGCGCCGGGCGGGCCGGGCATAAAGGAACAGGAGCAGCAGGCCCAGGGCAAGGTCGCACGCAGCGCCGAAGATGATGAGCCCTTTCAGGCCAAGAGCGGGCATGCCCACGTGGATGGCGAAGAAGACCCCGAGGATGGCGCCCACGGTGTTGGCACCGTAGACCGCCCCGATGGTCTGCTCTCCGCCATTGCGCCGCAGCAGGATGGCGGTGATAAGGGGCAGGGTCATGCCGGCGCAGAAGGTGGTGGGGAGCATGATCGCCAGGGCGATGCGCTGGCCCGCCAGGTTGAAGGCGGGGTAGCCGTCGGCGGTCTTGTCGATGTTCTGGGGCAGCCACTTCATGACGCTGAAGGCCCCGCCATAGAGCACCAGCGTGGAGAGGGCCAGCAGGCCCATGGCTACCTGCACATAGGCCAGGTAGCGCTCAGGCTGCTCAATGCGGTCCACCAGCCGCTGGATCCAGAGCCCGCCGAGGGCCAGGCCCAGGATGAAGGCACTGAGCATCAGCTCGAAGGCGTGGGTGCTGCTGCCGATGACCAGGCTCAGCATGCGGATCCAGCCGATCTCGTAGATGAAGGACGAGGCCCCCGTGACCAGGGCCACGAGGAGCAGGGTGCGGTAGCTGCCTCGGCGACCGGCGTCGGGGGCGGAACCTTCCGCATGCTCCTGGAGGGGCGGAGCCTCGCCCCGCTCCCCAGCGAGGTAGAGCACCACAAAAGCCAGCGCTAGGTTAAGCAGGCCGGCCACGCGGATGGTCCAGGGCAGGCCCAGCAGGCGGATCAGCACGAACCCGCTGGCCAGGACACCGATGGCCGCCCCCAGGCTGTTGGTGAAGTAGAGCAGGGCAATGGTGCGGCCGGGGTTTTTCGGCGCCAACCGCAGGATGCCTGCTGTCATCAGGGGGAAGGTCATCCCGAGCAGGATGGACTGAGGCAGGATCAGGAGCACCGATAATAGCCACTTGAAGGCATAGGCCACAGCAGGGGAGCCCAGGTGCGGCAGGATGCTGGCCAGGGAGAACCGGATGCACAGGTCGAACACGGAGTGGAACAGGAGGGCCGAGAGGCCGATCAGTGCCTCGGCCAGGGCGTACTTCTGGAGGAGGTTCGGCCAGCGCTGCGAGTAGCGACTGGCGAGCCAGGACCCGATGGCCAGGCCGCCCATGAAGGTGGCCAGCACCAGGGACTGGGCATAGGCTGCATGGCCCAGGAAGAGCTTCAGGTAGTGGGTCCAGATGGACTCGTAGATGAGGCCGGAGAAGCCGGAGATCACAAAGATGAAGAGCAGGATGGGGAGGGTGTGCTTCCGCATGTCGTCGGCCCTGGAGAGAGGATCATCCAGCAGGGTGGCTGGAAAGGGAGAACATCGCCAGCGTCATTCCCGGCTGAGCCAGAGCCCTCCCTGCCCCCAGGGGGGTCAGGCGACAGGCAGGCTGAGCCGGCTTCAAGCCTTCTTGGCGGGGGCCTTCTTCAGGGCGGGGCGACCGACCTTGCGGGCGGCGGGCTTGGCGCCCGGCTTGGCAGCCTTCTTCACGCGGGGCTTGGCCTTCTTTTCGGGCAGCGCATCGGCCAAGCGCCAGGTCCGGCTGGCCTGCTCGAAGGTGCGGATCTCCTCGAGGGAGATGTCCTTCAGGCAGCGGTGGATGTGGTCTCGCTCGGACTTCCAGAAGGTGTGGCTGGGGCAGGCGCGCTCGTCGGAGCAGTCCTTGAAGCCGAGGAGGCACTGGTTGCGCCACTCGGAGC
>JBAXHE010000289.1:0-1876 GCA_037139055.1 Betaproteobacteria bacterium
CGATTCCCAACCCCTGCGCACCTAGAACGGAATATCCTGATCGTCGCCTGCAACTGGCGGCGCACTGCCCTCCTGGGGCGTCCCAGCGGCATCCTGCGCGGCCTGCGGCGTAAACGGCAGGGTCGGGGCGGTGGTGAGCATGTCAATCAGCCATGACGCCTGCCCCTTCGTGAGTGTCAGTACCGGGTAGCCCACGCCCTCGCAGAAGGTGACGAGGTGCGCGAGGCTCCAGCCCTTCGTCTTCGCGATGCGGTCAATCGCATTCCGCTGCTTGTCGCTGGCGGGAGCGTCCGGGTCTTTCAGCGTGTAGCGCGAGGCGCGACGGGTAGGGGTGATCATGGCATCCTCGCGCATATCGGCGATAGCCGCGTGCGTGGCCGCGATCTGCACCGCCCGCACCCGTTCGGCGGTGTCCTGGGCCGCGTGAATCAGCGCGTCGCTGGCCCCGAGCGGCACCGTGATCTCGCATTCCAGAGTATGAAAGTCCTCGCATACTTTGATGGCCGTGCGGTAGACATGGCGCACGCTGCCGTCATCCGTGATCGCAGGCGTGGCCTTCGGGGTGCGCTTCGGGCTGGTGGTCGTCTTGGTCTCTGCCCCTTCGTGATCGTGGCGCGTGGCGTCACTCACCCCACGCGCCCGCGACGGTGTGTTCCTACGCATCGTCCCGCTCGCGGCCCTTGCTGCGAGTCTGGCCCGTGCTGCCGCTGCTGCCCTTGCGGGTCGCCAGGATGTCCATGCCCAACAGATCGACCACCTCGCCCAGCACGAGGCCGGTGGCGATGCCGCCGACGACGATCAGCGCGACCTGGCCCAGGAAGAAGACCGCCAGGGCCACGGCGGTGATGAGGGCAGCGGTGAGGATCTTGTACATGGGTGGCCTCGCATCGGGTAATTGGTGGCGTGTACGTTTTGACCTCTTCATTATAGCATAAAGAGTACCATATGTCAAGCACAAGGCGTACATAGCAGAGCAGGAATATTGCATAAAGCGTACTTCTGCGTTATGATGGGGGGAATGACGGAAACGAAGAACAGAGAGAACAGGGAACACCGATGGACGCAGAAGGCTGGCGGTGGCGCATCACCGAACTCAAACAGCGGCTCCACATCACCGGGGTCGATCTTGCGGCGCGGGCGAACATGCGGCGGGCGACCCTCGCGGACTTGCATGGGGCGAGCGATACGTGGACATCGGTGCTGATCCAGGTCTACCGAGCGGCGCGGGAGATCGCGCCCACCCTCACGCTGCATGATCTGCTGGCCGTCCACGGGGAGCCGTCCCCCCTTGTGGTACGGCGGCACGTCATCCCGGCGGACATGGAGCCACTGCGGGATCTGCCGGAGGTGTACTTCGGAACGCCGCTGTTGCGGCACGCCTACGCGCCCCACGCGAGTGACCCGCTCGGGACGGTTCACAAGCTGGCGCTGGCCGCACACATCCATCCGACCGCGCTGCGGCTCCTCGAACGGGGCCGCACCCAGCCGCGAATCTCGACGGTGATTCAGTGCTACCGGGTTTTCTTAGCCTACGACCCGACCCTCACCCTGCACGATCTCGTGCTGCTCCCTGACCGCGATCTGCCCCCGGACACGCCCCCCCCCGATGCGGATCGTGCGGGGGATGGCCCGATCTCCACAGATGCCCTGCTCGACCTGTGGCAGCAGCTTTCCCCCGAGGGCCAGCGATTGACCATGCACGCGATCCGTGCCATGCTCGCCCGCGCATCAGCATCGGGGGGGTAGGTCGTGATTCGTGAGAGTGTGTACGCTTTATGCTAATAGAGCATAAAGCGTATAGAGAGCGCGGCGATCTTTCGAGATCGCCGCGCTCGGTGCGTCATGGGACAATACAAACGTTTGGCCCATGAAGGCC
>JBAXHE010000290.1:0-1873 GCA_037139055.1 Betaproteobacteria bacterium
CACCGCCTTCGAGTACCGCGAAGCCGAGTACGACACGAAGTACCAGTTCTATGCCAAGCCCAGTCGTCCAGGCGTGGCGGCCATCGACCTGGGCATCCTGAAGCGTCAGGTGGAAACCATCCGCAAGGCAGACACGAATGCCTTCGTCGTCTACTTTCCCCACTGGGGACAGAACTACAAATGGCGCAATGCGGAGCAGACGACCACAGCCCATGGCGCCATCGATGCGGGGGTGGATCTTGTGCTTGGCCACGGCGCGCACATGATGGGTGAGATTGAGCAGTACAAGAACCGCTGGATTGCCTATTCCATTGGCAACTTTGCCTTCAACTCGGCTGGCCGCTTTGTCAAGAGTGGCGTGGACCCATTCGGTCTGCCCGCAGTGCTGGTGGCGACACCTTCTGGCACCCTGAGTCTGGAGCTGTACCCCATCGTCTCGGACAACATTCTGACCAAGTACCAGCCGCGCCCCGTGACCCCCGCGGAGTTTGATCGGGCCAAGGCAGCCCTGCTGTTACACAGCCCTGAGCCCGAAGCCTGGGGCACGAAGGTCCAGTTCGAGAACACGCCCGAAGGTCGATTCGTGCGATTGACCATCAGGTAGATCGAGCTCTCATCGCGATCTACACTCTGGTGTCGCCCGGGGAACAGCTTCCCAGGCCCGCACGCGCTCCTAGAGATGGTAGCTCTTGGCCAATTCCACCACCACCTTGGCCAGAGCCTTTACCGTGCTCTTGCGCTGCTCTGGCGTCCTGCAGTAGTCAGCGCCGAATTCGAACTGAATGGCATCGGTGGGTGATCTTTCACTGCCATAGGTCTGGGTAATGAAGCCCCCCGAGTAACCCGTCTGTTCCATGCCACCGGGGTCCGGGTGGACGTTCCAGCCCTGGGCCTTGAGACGGCCAAGGACGCTGTCGGGTCCTTCGTGAATACCGTCGCCGAATTTGGCCCGCATGGCCGTCACGCTCTTGCCGTTTTTCGTGCCGCGATAGACCGTGTTCGCGGAGGTACCCTGGCGGTGCAGATCAACCACCAGTCCGCTGCCGAACCGGGTCACGATTTCCTTGCAGTCTTCCCGGAGGGCCCCGTGGTAGACCTCGTAGACCGCTCGGGCCGCCGGATCGGAATAGGCGATGGCAGGGGGCCGGTTGCAGTCCAGGAAATTGCGCTTGAACGAGCCCACCACGAGGTAGGGCTTCTTGCCGGTTAGGCGCAGGACTTCAGCCGCCAGTTCCAGTGCCAGTTCTTCCGTCCCAGCATCCCAGGCAGTGCTAAAGCCCGCGCCACCCGTGGCCATACCCTGGCCCGTGCGGTGCCTTGAGCCGGGGATG
Organism: Betaproteobacteria bacterium; assembly: GCA_037139055.1. Taxonomy (GTDB): domain Bacteria; phylum Pseudomonadota; class Gammaproteobacteria; order Burkholderiales; family Rhodocyclaceae; genus Propionivibrio. Next base: position 1,332 of record JBAXHE010000290.1, read on the forward strand.
TCCTTGCGACCACCATGGGGAGCCGAGATGAGAATCGGCAGTTCACCCTTTTGGAGGTGTACCAGGGACTCCATCTGGGCCACCACGGCCGGTTGAACGACCCCTGTTGGAAGGGTGGATACCGGTCCGCAGGCGATCGTCCAGGCCAGGAGCGGGATGGCCACCAGCGTGCTTCGGGTTGCGAAAAGGGCGGGCTGTAAGCGCATGCCATACTCCTGGGCTTGGTGGAATCAGTCCGAGAAAATCAGACCATGGATTACTTGGGGACGGTGGGGCTCGGATAAGCCCAGAGCTCCGGATCATGGGTGTAGCCAAGGAGTGCCTCGGCTGTTTTCGGGGAGGCAGGCCGGACCAGATCACCGATGTTCTTTCGGGCTTCCGGAAGGAGCTCGCCCCGGGAGAAGACCTCCACCGCGGTGTTCACCCGTGGGTACCTGCGGGTGGGCTTCGGCCTGAAGAGGAGTGCACTCATCCGAATGTTGGGGTCGACCAACTCCACCGCAGCGGCCCCCGCCTCCAGCGTGCTCGTCGAAAAGAGGGTG
>JBAXHE010000291.1:0-1859 GCA_037139055.1 Betaproteobacteria bacterium
TTGCGCATGCGCGAATGGCTCGACATCCACAGTCAGCTGCATGGGCTGGCTGCCGAGCATCAGTGGGCCGAGAATCAGATCCCGGCGACCTACGAAGCCATCCATCGTGCGCTGCTCGCCGGGCTGCTCGGCAACCTCGGCTGCAAGTCCGAGGATTCGGCGCATTACCTCGGTGCACGCGGAATGAAGTTCCTGATTCACCCCGGCTCGGCGCTCAACAAGAAGGCCGGCAAGTGGATCGCGGCGGCGGAAATCACCGAGACCTCGAAGCTCTTCGCGCGCTGTGTTGCCCGCATCGAACCGGAGTGGCTGGAGAAAGTGGGCGCTCACCTGATCAAGCGCAGCTTCTTCGATCCGCATTGGGAAAAGAAGGCCATGCAGGTCGTGGCCTTCGAGCGTTCAACGCTCTACGGCATCGTTGTCAATCCGAAAAAACGCGTGAATTTCGGGCCGATGAACCCCAAGGAAGCACGCGAGATCTTCATTCGCCAGGGACTCGTCGCGGGCGAGATCGCCGAGGAGTTCGCCCGGCGCTGGAGCTTCTTCACGCACAACCACCAGTTGATGCTCGACATCGAAACGCTCGAGCACAAGTCGCGACGGCCCGACGTGCTGGTCGACGACGAGCTGATTTTCGCCTTCTACGACCAGATCGTTCCCGAAGGCATCACCAACGGCGCCGATTTCGACAAGTGGCGCAAAGAAGCCGAGCGCGAGAACGCCAAATTGCTCTACCTCAAGCGCGAAGACTTGATGCGCCATGAGGCGGCCGGGGTGACCACCGAAGCTTTCCCGCACCAGATCAAACTTGGGGGCGTCGAGTTTGCGCTCACTTATCATTTTGAGCCCGGATCGCCGAAGGATGGCGTGACGATGACGGTGCCGCTGGCGCAGCTCAACCAGATTCCGGCGGCGCGTTGCGAGTGGCTGGTTCCGGGCCTGCTCAAGGAAAAAGTCATCCAGCTGATCAAGACGCTGCCGCAGAAAATCCGCTCCAAGCTGGTGCCGGTACCGGAGTTTGCCGCCGAGTTTGTTGCTGCCGCATCGTTGGCAAATTCGCCCGCCGACAAAGGGCTGGTACCGGCGCTGATTCACTACATCCTGCAATCACGTGGGCTGAATGCGCGTGGCTGGGAAATCACTCCCGATGCGTTTCGCCCCGATGCCCTGCCAGCGCATTTCTCGTTCAGCTTTCTGCTGGTCGATGAACATGGACGACAACTCGGGCAGAGCCGCAGCCTGACCGAACTGCGCGGCGAGTGGGGCGGCAAGGCGAAGCAGGAATTCTCCGAGCTGCACGAAACGCCGTCTGAATATTCGGGGATGACCGATTGGATTTTTGGCGAGTTGCCCGAGCTGATGGAAGTCGATGTCGGGAATGGCCAGATGGTTGTCGGCTATCCGGGATTGGCCGATGACGGCGAGACGGTGTCACTGTGTGTGTTCGATACTCCAGAAGAAGCGCGAGAAGCGCACGCTTCGGGTCTGCTGCGCCTGTACATGCTGCAGTTCCGTGACCAGCTCAAATACTTCGAGAAGAACCTGCCCGGGCTGACGCAGATGGGCATGCAGTTCATGCCGCTCGGTTCGCTCGACGATCTGCGCCGGCAGCTGGTCGATCTGACTTTTGCCCGCGCCTGTCTGGTTGAACCGTGGCCGACCGACGCGGAAAGCTTCAAGCTACGCTGCGCCGAAGCCAAGTCGCGCCTCGGCTTGCTGGCGCAGGAAATCTGTCGGCTGGTCGGACAGATCCTCACCGACTGGCAGGCGCTGCAGAAAAAACTGCCGGCCTTCAAGGTGCATGCGGCGGCGCTGCAGGACATCGAGAAGCAATTGTCGCGACTGATCGGCAAGCGCTT
>JBAXHE010000292.1:0-1854 GCA_037139055.1 Betaproteobacteria bacterium
TGCGGGACAACCCGGCGACCATCCTGGAGAAGTGCACCCGCCAGATGGCCTCAGACCCGGCCCGGGTGCGACGCACGGATCCTGGCAACCCGGAGGTCTGCCCCGTCTTCGAGTTCCACAAGCTCTTCAGCGACGAGGCCACCGTGGCCACCGTGGCCACCGAGTGCCGGCAGGCGGGCATCGGCTGCTTCGACTGCAAGAAGCGCGTGGCGGAGGCCATCACGCGGCGCGTGGAGCCCGTGCGGGAGAGGATCGAGGACCACTTGGCCCGTCCCGACACCATCGCCGACATCCTGCGGGACGGCAGCGCCCGGGCCCGCGCCGTGGCCGCCGAGACCATGGCCGACGTGCGGGACGCCATGCAGATGCCGAGCCTGTGACGCACCCCGGGCACCTGCCCCTTGCGCCCCTGCCGAGCCATGCTAGAATTTTCTCTTCGTGGTCCCTTAGCTCAGCTGGTTAGAGCATCTGACTCTTAATCAGAGGGTCCCCGGTTCGAGTCCGGGAGGGACCACCAGCAAGGAAGCCCCGATACCATTAGGTTTCGGGGCTTTTTCTTGTGCGTTTTAACAGAGCAAAATCGTGTTTCATATTGCGTCAAATTGCGAAGCTAAGTCCTTTGTTTAGGCACCGTGATTTGGCCGCGGTGCCCCAGCGGTTACCCAGTGGTGCCCGGAGCTCTCCGAATTTGGCGGGTTCAACTGGGTGGAACCTGCTCGCTTCCAGGGGGATAAGGATGGCACGTTCTGACACCCCAACCGCATGCAGGGGAACCTGCCCAATTTGAAGGGCACTTTCGACACCTGGCGGGTCCTTTTAGAGGCTGCCAAGGCCGAGGATCTTGGGCTCTAAGAGCCATCGAACCCTCCGCCCAAGAACTTGCAGGGCGGTCTCCCGTCCGAATTACGGGGGCTTGACATGGGTAGCGTGTAGTACATACTACACATCATGAACGCCTTCGGGAACTTCCTTCGCCAGCGCCGTGAGGCAAAACGCACCAAGGATCCTGCCTTTTCGCTGCGGCAGCTCGCGGGAACGATTGGGGTTGAGCCCTCCTACCTCAGCAAGGTGGAGCGCGGAATAGAGTCACCCCCTTCAGAGGCCCGTATCGTGGCGCTTGCCGTGGCCCTGGATGAAGACCCGGACCTGCTCCTGGCCTTGGCCGGGAAAGTCTCCACGGATCTCCTGGAGATCATCCGGAAGCGCCCGGAACTATTCAGCCAGCTGCTGCGGGACTTGAAAACCCTTCCTGACCACGCCGTCCTGCGCATTGCGCGGGACGTCCGTGACGGCAAATGGTGAGGAGCCAGCCATGATCGAGATGCAACACGACACCCTGGTCTTTACGTTCCCCAAGGTCCATCCGAAAGCCCGGTTGAAGGTCACCTTCAACCGTACACTGCGGATCCCGGATGACGGTCAAAGCTGGCCTCTCCCGCCAGGACTGGGGGAGTTCCCCCTCCGGCATGTGGACGACTACAAGGAACAGGTTCCTGCCTCCTGGCTCGAGCACGGCGGGGTGATGATGCCGATGTATCAGGCCGAAGCCACCTGGTTGTCCTTCGATTCGGACTTCCTGGATGACCACGGCTCCGACTGGCCCTTCGTCATCAAGATCGCGACCGGGAAGCGAAGTGCGATCACCGGCGATGCGTGGGTTCCCGGGCTTTCCAGGGATCCCCAGAACTACCTGATCGTGCCTGATCAGCCATGGCTGGATGGATACGTGGTCGAAAAGGGCTTTATCAGGCAGTTTGTGGCCATGCCGTTGGGAAAGGGCTACACCGCAGAAGAACAGCTCACCGGTTCAGCAGATGTTGGCGGGCTGCAGATCGAGGTCCGGCCGATGAAGCG
>JBAXHE010000293.1:0-1852 GCA_037139055.1 Betaproteobacteria bacterium
TGGTGCTGACCCTGGCCCTGGGCGTGATCTTCAACGTGGTGCTGCCCCGCTTCGCGGAGTTCTACGCCGGCGGCGACATCGAGATGCCCTTCTTCACCCGGGCCCTGCTGGGGGCCGGCAAGTTCATCAGCTCGACCCTCTGGCTGCAGGGCATCGTCGTGGTGGGTCTCCTCGTGGCCGGCCGCTGGATGGCCACCTCCGAGGCCGGGGCCATGCTCACGGAGCGCCTGCTGCTCATGGTCCCCAAGGTCGGCACCCTCTACCGCATGTACCACTCCAGCGTCTTCGCCCGCACCCTGGGCGTGCTCATCAGCGGCGGCCTGCCGGTGGTGCAGGCCCTCGAGGTGGTGCAGCGCACCAGCCCCAGCCAGCGCATGAAGGCGGCCCTCACGGTCATCACCGACAAGGTGCGCGCCGGCGGCAGCCTCCACCAGTCCCTGGAGCAGGCCAAGGTCCTCGACCCCCTCGCCGTGGAGATGGTCCGCGTGGGTGAGCAGAGCAGCGCCCTGCCGGAGATGCTGGACCACGTGGCGGACTTCTTCGATCAGGAAGTGGAGAAGGCCACCACTGCCGTCACCAGCCTCATCGGCCCCGTGCTGATCCTCTTCATGGGCGTGGTCGTCCTGGCCCTCCTGCTCGCCATCTACGTGCCTCTGTTCAACGCCAGCAGCATGGTGCGCTGAGCCCGGGAACCTAGCGGTACCTCGGTTTGAGCCACTTCTGCGGATCCTGAGCCTGGGCCTTCAGGCGAATCTCGAAGCCCAGGCGGGGCCCATCCACGGTCTCACCCACAGCCCCCAGCACCTCCCCCGCCGCCAGCACCTGGCCCCGGGCAACTGCCAGGCCCTGCAGGTGCGTGTAGAGGGTGAACCACCCACCGCCGTGGTCCAGGATCACCATGGGTCCGTAGCTCTGGTAGTAGTCGGCGAAGGCCACCTTTCCTTCGGCCACCGCCTGGACCGGCGCCCCCGAAGGTGCGGCGATGAGCACACCACTCTGCTGGGTGCGCGTGCGGAACCTGGGATGGACGTGCTCGCCGAAGGGCTGGGCCAGGGTGCCTTTGACGGGCTGGGGTAGCTCACCCCGCAGGTTGGCAAAGACCACGGCGGCCTCGAAGGCCTCGCCCTTGGGCTTGGTCAGGAGCCCCGCCAAGAGTCGCTCCAGCTGCAGAGCCTCCTCGGTCAGCTCGGCCTGGACCCGCTTCTGGGTGCCCTCGTCTTTCTGTATTCCCTCCAGGAAGGTCGTGAGCCGCTCGTCCTGCAGGCGCAGGGAGGCCTGGAACTGGCTGGCCTCATTCTCCTCCTTGGCGATGCGGGCCACGACGTCCTTCAGGGCCTGGGCCTTCTGGGTCAGCTCCGTCTGCAGGCTCTGGATGAGCTCCAGGCGACGGTGTTCCTGGATGCGAGCCCACTCCAGCATGCGGCCCCGCTCCAGCCAGGCCTCCATGTCCCGGAAGGTGGCGTAGAAACCCAGGTCGCCCATGGGCCCCACCGCCTGGGCCCAGCGCACCTGGCGGCGCAGGGCCTCGCGGATGGCCTTCAGCTCGCCCTGGATGCGGGCCTGCTCCCGGCCGATGGCCTGGGCCTCCCCCTGGGCCTGATCCCGGCGGAGGCGGGCCCCCTCCACCTGGGCCCGGGCCCGATCCAGCTGCAGGGAGATCCCCTGCAGCTCCACCAGCACACCCTTGCGGCGCTTTTTCAGCTGCTCCAACTGCTGGTCCACCTGGCCCATCCGGCCCTGTAACGCAGCCAGCTTCTGGCGCAGCTCCGCCGGCTCCTGACTGGACTGGGCCACCAAGAGCCCCGACAGCAGGAGGAGGAGGCCGAGCCGCATGGGCTACTTCCGGCCGCCC
>JBAXHE010000294.1:0-1850 GCA_037139055.1 Betaproteobacteria bacterium
CATCGAGCCGTTCGAAAAGAGCGTGCGTCTGCGCTATCGCGTCGATGGCGCTCTGATGGACATGCCGCCGCCGCCCAAGAACCTGCAAGTCGCCCTGACCTCACGCATCAAGGTCATGAGCAACCTCGACATCGCCGAACGGCGATTGCCCCAGGACGGACGCATGCGCGTGCGCGTCGGCGGACGGGACATTGACTTGCGCATTTCCTTTCTGCCGACTGTCCACGGTGAAAAATGCGTCATGCGCGTCCTGGACAAGAGCAACCTCTCCGCAAGCATGGAGAAGCTCGGCCTCGACCAAGAGACATTCGTCCGGTTCAAAGCCGCCATCGACGCTCCGCACGGTCTGATTCTGGTGACCGGCCCCACCGGTTCTGGAAAGACCACCACCCTTTACTCCGCGCTCAACGAGCTCAACAATCCCGAGTTCAACATCGTCACCGTCGAGGACCCGGTTGAATTCCAGATTCCCGGCATCAACCAGGTGCCAGTGAAAAAGGAGATTGGCCTGACATTTGCCAGCGCTCTACGCTCGATTCTCCGCCAGGACCCCGACATCATCATGATCGGCGAAATTCGCGATACCGAAACAGCCGAAATTGCTGTCGAAGCTGCGCTGACGGGCCATCAGGTCTTGAGCACCATGCACTGCAATGACGCCGCTGGTGCCATCTCGCGCTTGGACGATATGGAGATCGCTCCGTTCTTGATTTCATCCTCCGTCATTCTCGCCTGCGCCCAGCGCCTCATGCGCCGCATCTGCCCGGCCTGCAAAGAGCCGGTTACCTACACCGAGAAGATGTTTCTCGACCTGAAGATCGACCCCGCGACCTTTGACCACAGTAATCTTCACCGTGGACGTGGTTGCGACCGCTGCAAGAACACCGGCTACAGCGGGCGTCTGGCGATCATTGAGGCCATGACCGTCACCGACGATATTCGCAAAATGATCATCAAGCGCGCCAGCGCTTCCGAAATCGCAAAACTGGCCATCTCGCAGCAAATGAAAACCCTGCGCCAAGTGGCCTTGGAAAAAGCCTGCCAGGGACTCTCGACTCTCGAACAGGTGCTTGTTTTGACCTCGGCTGCAAGCGCGTGATTTGGAAGACAGGATTAACAGGATTTACAGGATGTAGGAAAAGCATGGTATGGAGGAGGCTGAGCTGACTGAGAGAATCATTGGATGCGCGATGAGGGTTCATCGGGTGTTGGGGGCGGGTTTCTTGGAATCGGTTTATCAGAACGCTTTAAGACATGAGCTGGGCAAAGCGGGGCTGAGGGTTGAGTGCGAGAAACGGATCGATGTTCGCTACGATGGGATCGTGGTGGGTGTTTTTGCCGTGGATATGCTTGTTGAGGAGCGTGTTATGATCGAGAACAAGTCAGTTCAGGGGATTATTCCCGCCCATGAAGTTCAGCTTGTGAATTACCTCACCGCGACGGGGATTGAAATTGGATTGCTCCTCAATTTCGGCCGCGAAAGCCTCGAATTCCGGCGCAAAACCCGCATATACCGCCCAAGACATAGACAGGATTAACAGGATTTACAGGATTGGGAAGAGGAGAGTATAGCGTTTCATTGATAAGCAACCATTCGTTACAAGCTGTATTATATGATGCCTTATCAATGAAACGCTGTACCAGAGCTATCGAAAATGAGCGGCTCTTGATTTCCCCAGTCTGCCTCATTCAATCCCCTTCCCAATCCTGTAAATCCTGTTAATCCTGTCACAACTCTTGGTTTGTCTTGGTGTTTATCGTGTTAGCGAGTAGTATATGTTCATGAAAACAACACTGGTGTTGGCGAGCCTCTGTGTGGGCTTGATTCTGACGGCGTCTTCGGCCCACGG
>JBAXHE010000295.1:0-1842 GCA_037139055.1 Betaproteobacteria bacterium
CAGGGATTGAGTGCGCAATGCCAATATGTGGCTTTTGAAATGAGCGAACCGTGAGATATAAAGAACTGTGTTATCAAGGCACAGCTACAGTAGAACCTGTTGAACTCGCACCATAAAACCAAATTTTCCCCAAAGCCAACCCATTTGAAAATTGTGTGGCACCTTTAGGGTTGTTGTACTGCATATTATCTCCTGGAAGCAAAATTTTTATCTTTGCTACTCCAGCAGCAAGAGCTTTTGGTAAGGTGTCATAAGAAGGACAGTATTTCGCTAGGTCAAACTCGCTGAGAGGTAAACGATACACATAGGCTGAAACAGAAAAAACATGAACACTATGGGTCAATTCAGTAGCACAACCGTTCACTGTAGGGCTAATTAACATTACAATGAAGTTGTTGGATGGATTATTAGCGAGTTCCGGGTTGGTAGCAAGCTCAATACCAAGTGTTGAGTACTCAGAAATATCAGCAGTGCTATTTCCAGGCGCGCCAACAGTACCACTCAACGAACCCGGTTTTTCTGAAGGACTGAGACCGTAACCCCACGACAGAGTCGGAGAAGTGAAGTTGTTGTCAGTCGTGAATATAGCGCCGGGGCCTTCGCCGGGAACGTCTGGCCACCAAACATCGGTCACGCCGCGATTCAATGTAGCATCAAGGCTAACGCTAAAGCTACCACCTTCTATCGACTGAACGTTGACTGTGTTATTGGCTATATCGTTCTTGGAGAAAGTCTTAGAAGGTGACGTTCCCTTATAGCCACTTGCATACGGCAACCTTTTATAAGTGACCGATTGCTTGTCTGTATTAGCGTTTCCATATACATCTTTGTAGGCACCTTCTTTTATGGTGAATGTGAACCCGTTACTGGTTGAGTATGGAACTATTTTTAGATCAACAGATGAACTAGTAGACTGACCAATAAATTTAACTTGTGAACTCGCGCCAACAATGTCTAAACCTTTGAGAAACAAACTTACATCAGGTTTAACAAACTTGTTGAATAAGAATGAATACGATACCTCGTCAAATTGCTCATCAGTAATGTTAATATAAGAAACGGAAGGTAACGTCATCACATCCGGTGTGTCAATAATATATTCTGATGGTACTGTATTCCAAAAGCCTGCTACATTCATATAAGAACCTTCATCCATACGAATGAAGACAGGAGTATCTATCATTGATGACATTACCATCATCTTCCAAACTTTGTCGTTTATTTTTGATAAATCAGATGATGGAAACTGTGTTAATCCAGATATTGCATTAGCACTTAAAATTTGAGTGACATGTATTTTGTCATAATTAAATTTAACGATATCATCATTAAATGTTAAAGAAATTGCCATTTTCTTGGTTGACGCATCATAACCAGTACGCTCAACACTCTTTAACGTGGGGCCAGTCGCATTGATTGAAACTGTACCACTCCTTTTTATCATGTTTATATTGCCAGTCAAATTAGTAAATGTGTAAACATCCACCGTAGCAGTCACCGTGATTATGTTACTGTCAGTCAAGCCATTGACGACAAGCGTATAGTGAGTGGCATCAATCGTAGTCCACACATTTTTATTTCCGCAAGGAACATTCACGATACCTTCAGAAGATACTGTGTTTGTCTTTCCGCAGGTAATGTTCACGTCATCCTTGGTAAATGACTTGTCCACGTCTTCGCTTAAAACGAATGTAAATAAAACAGACTGTCCGTTCCCAGTTAGCACCCCACTGATCGATTTCAGAATAGGTGCGGAGACGGTGCTCACAGTACTGGCTGTAACGATGACAGTCGCAGTGCTGCTATTTACTTTGCCGTCGCTGACGATCAAGCTGGCGACAT
>JBAXHE010000296.1:0-1840 GCA_037139055.1 Betaproteobacteria bacterium
ATTAGACCGTATCGGTGCAGACTTTTACCGTGTTGTTAAACAGGTTGAGGACGTATTGGGTGCTGTGCCTGTGGTGATGACTTTACCGATTGGTACAGAAGATGAGTTTGTTGGCGTCGTTGATTTATTAACTGAAAAAGCATGGATCTGGGATAACTCTGGCGATCCAATGAACTACGTTATTGAAGATATTCCTGCTGATTTAGTTGAAACGGCTAAAGAATGGCGTGAAAAATTGATTGATCAGGTAGCTGATCAATATGATGACGTGATGGAAGCCTATCTTGAAGGTGAAACACCTGATGTTGAAACCTTAAAACGTTGTTTACGTAAAGGTACCATCCACCTTGACTTCTTCCCGACTTTCTGTGGTTCATCTTTCAAAAACAAAGGCGTACAATTAGTTCTTGACGGTGTTATTGATTACTTACCTTCACCTACTGAAGTTAATCCACAACCTGAAGTTGATTTGGAAGGTAACCCAACGGGTAAATTTGCAATTGTTGATGCTGACAAACCATTACGTGCTTTAGCGTTCAAAATTATGGACGACCGTTTTGGTGCTTTAACGTTCTTGCGTATTTACTCCGGTAAATTAGAAAAAGGTACTTCTGTACTCAATACCTTTACCGGTAAAACGGAGCGTATTGGTCGTATCGTTGAAATGCACGCGGATGCACGTAATGAATTAGAATCTGCTCAAGCAGGTGATATTGTTGCTGTTTTGGGTATGAAGAACGTGCAGACTGGTCATACTTTATGTGATCCTAAATTCCCGGCTACATTAGAACCGATGGTATTCCCTGATCCCGTTATCTCATTAGCGATTACACCTAAAGATAAAGGTGCTTCTGAAAAAATGGGTATTGCCTTAGGTAAAATGATCCAGGAAGATCCTTCTTTCCACGTTGAAACGGATGAAGACAGTGGCGAAACTATTCTGAAAGGTATGGGTGAGTTACATCTTGATATTAAGGTTGATATTTTAAGACGTACTCATGGTGTTGATGTTATCGTCGGTAAACCACAAGTAGCTTACCGTGAAACGATTACCAAGTCGGTTGAAGATGAATACACTCATAAGAAACAATCAGGTGGTTCTGGTCAATACGGTAAAATCAACTACATTATTCAACCCGGTGAGCCAGGTTCAGGTTTCGTATTTGAGTCTGCGGTTACCGGTGGTAACGTTCCTCGTGAATATTGGCCAGCGGTTGAAAAAGGCTTTAAGAGTATGTTGGATAAAGGTGTGCTTGCAGGCTTCCCTTGTTTAGACTTTAAAGTTATCTTGACTGACGGTGCGTTCCACGCAGTTGACTCGTCTGCGATTGCTTTCGAAATTGCCGCTAAAGCCGCGTTCCGTCAATCTATTCCAAAAGCGGGTCCACAATTAATTGAGCCTATTATGGCGGTAGATACCTTTACGCCTTCTGATCATGTCGGTGATGTGATCGGCGATCTTAATCGTCGTCGTGGTATGATCAAATCACAAGATCCAGGTGTAACCGGTGTACGTATTAAATCTGACGTACCATTGAGTGAAATGTTTGGCTATATCGGTGACTTACGTACAATGACTTCAGGTCGTGGACAATTCTCTATGGAATTCTCACACTACTTACCTTGTCCAAAGAACGTAGCTGACGAAGTAATTAAAGAAGTTAACGAACGTAACGCCAAGAAAAACAAGTAAATAGTTTTTACTTGAATACAAAAAAGCCGGGTAGTTTTACTGCTCGGCTTTTTCCCCCTATCTCTTCAGCTTCATGTCTCTGTACCTTCTGATATCGATTGATATAACATTTCTTTTGCATGAGCCAAGGTATTCGCTGTGATTGTC
>JBAXHE010000297.1:0-1828 GCA_037139055.1 Betaproteobacteria bacterium
GTTGCAATTTTTTATGACGGCGATGCCCAGTAGTAATAGGTCACCGCCAAGCCTTCGCTCATTGCGCACAAATAGAGCCAGTCATCCTGCGAGTTCCCGTGAACAGGCACAAGAAAATCAATATAGATGTAAAAATATTCATAGGGTGCTCCATCCACGTGAGGTTCGGGAAAAAAATTCCAGAACGAATTATGACCTGCAGATGTCCACATCTCTGCACTGTCCTTCATGGGGATTTTCTCGAAATAGCGGGAAAACTTACCTGTATGGTCGGTGTAATCAGCTTCAAGGTAAGCCCTTACCCCGATGGGCCTTGGCTGATTCTCCTTAAAACCTGCCACGATGATGACATGGATGCTGTCATTGTAACAAGCTGCCTTGTCAGATTGTATCTTCACGGTAAAAACCCGGTACCCGTTTTCAATGGAGTCGGTACTCCACCATAAAGTTGGCATATATTTAAGGGAATCCCAATTCTTTTCTCCATACCGGGAGGTAAAACCGGCACATTTATCAGTATCGTCCGGTGTTGAATTATTAAGTTTGTGGCAGGAAATGAATGACGGGAAAACCAGGATTATCAATGGAATAAAGATCTTTGATCTCATAATTACCGGGTTTTAAAACGGGTTTAAAACGATCCAATAGAATGAAATTTAAAGATAGTGAAAAAATAATTTGATTCATCAATAAACATTTTCCAGCCTGGAAAATCAACATTTTTTTCTCGCCTTAAACAGATATAATGCATAGTTTGAATTTCCACCACAGTTGTCATGGTCATGTATTGACTTTCGAATTTCCATGTATTATTTTTGTTTGTCAAAACTCAGGATATGGCCGGAATAAATCTGCAATTTCACCATCATGGTTTTTTATTGCTGAAATACCTGTTTCTGTTTAACTTTTTGCTGCTGTTTTTACCCGTAACAGGTCAGAACACCAGTCCTGCCGGGGCCGACAGTGGCCGTTCCGCGGTGACATTCAAAGGGAATGCCGCTCCGGAGAATCCAAAACCGCTCCCCGATGAACTGAAGACAAAATATGCTGTACTTAGTTCTTATGAATTTGTCCTCTCTCTTGCGGTTCTATGTTTTGGAATCTTAACCATTTTGCTGGAAATCTATTTGATAAAAAGTAAAAAAATCAGCTCCGATAACCTTGTCAAATTTGTTGTTGTGACCCTCATCATAACCGGTACGCTGTTCCTGATAACGGCCGGGTACAACAATAACCAGATCGCCCCGGCCGCAGGATTATTCGGAACAATTGCCGGCTACCTGCTTGGTAAATCGTCGCCAAAAAAAGAGGAAAATGAGATTTAAATATCTGTTATTCATCCATGCCCTGCTGCTGCTCTCTGGTTCGCCTGGCAGAGGCCAGGATCGTATCAGAATAGGCGATGCACCTGACCGGGACATCCTCTGGCTTAACCAGGATAAGGCACTCGATCTTTTCTCCCGGGATCTCCCCAGAAATCAGAATTTTGACAGATTGGAAAAATCATGCATTGAGAGGAGTACGGATCGCCATGAGGTCCTGCAAAAACCACCGGTGATCAGGGTTAACCTTATGGCCATCAAAAATCCCACCAGCTATAAAATTTACTATTCACTCTCCTCTGATGACCGCCACTGGGTTGCCGACAGTATACGGCCATACGGACGCAGGGAATATTTCCGCTCTGAATTTAAGGTCCTTGGAATCAGAACAGGAGGATCTTTTATGCGCTTCACCATCGGGAACGGTCACGACTACATGTTTTACTGGAACAGTGATGAAAGAAGGTGGAAGCTGTACCTCGATGATGATGCGCCTCAGAACAGTC
>JBAXHE010000298.1:0-1825 GCA_037139055.1 Betaproteobacteria bacterium
GTCTCATCACTCCTCCTATTCGTTGTCGAACGCCATCTTTGATAACTCACTTTGCTTTTTCGCAGTCCGATCTTTCAATTTTGCTATTTCTCCTTGCTTCATTTGTTTTTTCGCCATTGTGAAGTTTGTTTTAGCCGCACTTATGAGTGCGTCTGTGTCCTCCATAAATTTCGCATATCCTTCAAATATCTCCCACATCCTCATTATATTATCTCCCGAATAAATTATGTTCACGCCTATATTCCCTGACAGCAATCGCCAATATCTCTGGAAGTGCCGCTATATCACAACGGAGGTCGTTCCCGTATTTTCTAATGACTGCTCTCTTTTTTAGTTTTCTCATATGTCCACGCCATGCCCCCTTATCGTTGACAGGCCCATATATTATATCTTCAGATATATTATGAAAATACCACTCACTCATTTTAGTCTCCTCTGGTGTATGTATATTCTATTTATCCAGAAGAGCGATTTGGCTAACAGGCCTATGTATCAGCGCCTGTTATTGCGAGATGCCTTTCAGCATTACTTATCAGCGCCTACTTATATGTCATTGGGTAAGGAACCCTATAATCCCACAAGTTTCATAGCCCGAACACATCAGCCTAACGGCTTCTTGTTCGTGCTAATAAAGCCCAAACGCTGCGCTCAATCGCTTGCGTTTTTGGTCTTTATTATTTTTCTTTCTTATACATACATTCATAATCGTTATTTATCATAGACCAGATGGCTTTATCCCCCCCGCTCACAGAGACTTCTTCTATGAGCAGGAGGAATGAGGTTAGGCTTCATGAGCCGTCAGTCTTTATCAAAGGTCTATCAACATGGGCGGTATCCATTTACCCACAACGACCAGCATCCGGTAGTTTCACTAAACTATCCCAATATCATTTCTACAAATCCCGTTTCACCGGAACGCATCGATCAACGGCATAGCGCCGATAACACGAACTCGGTATTTCCTGAGTAGAATACTATTAGGTTGTTTTTGTAATTACACCATACGGTTATGTTCTATTGAACAAGCAGTTAGCAAACGCTTTGATAACACCATTTGCTAACCTTACGGTCCACACCAACAGTGGTTCCGTAATCTATTTCAACGATGGTAAGAACCATCGGATCCTATCTCACTGGACGCCACCATATGAGCCTTTTTCTTTATTTATACTGGCGGGGCTAATACAACAGATGCTCTCGCGCGGTGTATTAGGTATTTCCAGTTCGGTCCGGCTATTTAGACCTCATCGCCACGGTCAACGGTTTCCCTGTTCCCATCGCGGATTGAAAAACAAACAAGCCACTTATTTGATGTATTATATTATCTGAGCCTACGAGGATCAATATTTATCTAAATCTATTTATACCAAAACGCTACATAAGTCGCTTATTTGATAAAAAGAAATATTGATAGCGAAGGGTACTGCTACTATAATAGCAGTATTACAATATATAAAGCCGGAGGATATTATGGCTATACAATTCATTACTCAACAAACTGACCAACCATCTTCATCACAACAAATCTTTGGAGTTCTTGACAGCAGCAGTGCGTTTCTCAATGCTTTCCTCGATGTCATGCTCACGAAGTCATCAGACAGAGAAGATGACAACATACCAATCAATATATTATTTGAACGAGAGTGGGGCGTTGTTTCTGTTTCTGGAAAGACACTAAATACGGCCGGCATAGAAACAGAGCAATACGCCTGCCCAATCCCATTCATCAAAGACGCCAATTACTCAATACCAAACTGGAATGGCGATCTGATTTATATGTCAGGCTGGAAAGCGGGCATTACATTGATGATCGTTGCCCTACATG
>JBAXHE010000299.1:0-1825 GCA_037139055.1 Betaproteobacteria bacterium
GAAGGCAAGGCCATCAATCTGGAGCCCGTGTTGGGCTCTTTCTGGGCACCCCGGGCAAGCCTGAACTTGGCCCCCTCTTTGTCCTCGGGGCCCTGGTACCACGCGCGGGAGGTCCCGGGGCCATTGGTTCTGCTACGTCCAACCTTCATTTCACAGAATACCCAGTTGATGCGTATTGATGGCCCGCTCTGGGTGGACACGCTGCTATGGCTCAGCGATTGTCCTCGGCTGGTCCGCTTGCCGGAACAGATCGTCGCCAGAAGTAGCCTGACCATCGAATTCTGCCCGAGACTGGAATCCTTCCCACTGAGTCTTGACGTGACCGGGGACCTCACCCTTCGGAACTTGCCCATGCTCCGGGCCAGGGAGTGCCGCGCCATCGTGGGCGGGAAGGTCGTGGTCGAGAACTGCCCAGGTCTCAAATTGATCCTGTTTGGCAAAAACTGACCAATCAGCACTTTCACAGCCGCCTGGTCGGAGCAACGCACTATCAGAACTGGATATTGAGCCTCGCCCTCCGGTGCGTGGGAACGTCCAAAAGGCCACTCCCCTAGGTGGTGGACGCGAACTTGGCCGCCGGAGCGGATCAATGGCTTCGGAACTACTGCTTCATCGACCGAAGGCGGATCCGGATGGACATTCCTTGACGAGCTGTCCGACCCAAACTGATGGCATGTCCGATACGCCCGCGATCGATCTGCCCCGTCTCAAGGCTAAGCTCTTTCGGGCGAGGCTCAGCCTAGTCGAAGAACAACCCTTCCTCGGCTCGCTCACCCTCCACCTGCCGGTGTTCGTGGAACCCCGCGAGGGCTTGGATACCGCCTGTGTGACCAGCCACGGTGAGTGCTACTTCGACCCCTCCTTCCTGGAGAACCTCGACCTGCCCGCGGTGCGAGCTGTGTTGCTACACGAGACCCTTCACCTGGCCCTGGATGCCTTTCCCCGCCAGGAACACCGCCACCCGGGTCTCTGGAACATGGCCCACGACCATGCCGTAAATCTGCTCATTGAGGCTTCTGGGTTCCACGAGGAATTCCTGGCCTGGCCCAAGGACTTCCAGCCGCTGCTGGACCAAGCCTACAAGGGCCTGAACGCCGAGCAAATTTACGAGAAGTTGCTCGCCTCCATAGAACCTGCGCCTCCGGGCTGGACTGGCGATGTCATCGTCCTGCCCGGTTCGGGGCAGGGGAGCCCGAATGGCGATGCAGTAAGGGACAAGTGGAAGGACGCACTCGTCCAAGCGGCCGAAGAGGCCCTACGGAACCACGGCTGGGGCGATCTCCCCGCTTGGGCCCAAAAGCTGGTGGGGCCCATTCTTAATCCGCAGGTCCCCTGGCAGGAGCGCCTTGCCTGGAAACTCCATGGGAGGATCGCTGGGCGCGCCCGCACCTTTGCCCGCCCTGGCCGGCGTAGCCAGGCCGTGGGAGCAATCCTCCCAGGCCCGCGCCGGAACCTGGGCGTGGTCGGGGTCTTTGTGGACGTGAGCGGGAGCGTGAGTTCCAGGGAGATGTCTGCCTTCCTGGCTGAACTCCAAGGAATTCTCGGTCAAGTTGAGGTCCAGGTCCGGTTTATTTCTTGGGACGCCGATATCCATGAGGATCTCCTACTCGAACCCGGCGATGACCTGATGGAGATGCTTGCCCGGCGGACCATCCGCATCACCGGAGGCGGCGGGACGGACCCGCGTTGCGTTATCCGACACCTCTCGGAGGGGGATGCCGACCTCCCCGTTCCCTCCTACGGTGTCCTCCTTACAGACGGCTGTTTGGACTGGCCCAAGGCCGAGGCTTGGCCGTTGGACCTGCTGGTGGTTACCACCGCCCAG
>JBAXHE010000300.1:0-1818 GCA_037139055.1 Betaproteobacteria bacterium
CATCAGGCACTCGTTGATGTAGCGGGTCGCCACCACGTCCAGCGCCGCCTGCGGAAGCTGGATGACCCGGGCCTCGCCATCCTGGTCGGTCTTGTGGTCGGTCAGGATCAGCTTGTTACCGTGGAGCTGGTCCCACCGCGCGTTGGCGATCTCGGACTTGCGAGCCCCGGTCAGGATCAGCAGGTAGATGAAGGCCACGCCAGCAGGGAAGGAGTCGATCTTGGAGTGGAGCACCGCGGCGATGCGGGCCGCCTCCTGGGGCGCCATGTAGCGCTTGCGCTTGGTTTCCTTGTTCCTCGCCACACCCTTGCAGGGGTTCTTCTCGGTCCACTCCAGCGGGGCGATGGCGAAGCTGAACATGGTGGAGAGCAGGGCCACCGTGCGGTTGGCAGTGGTACCACCGTTGTTTTCAGTGAGGTCTTCATGGAGGTCGGCCACCTCGGAGTAGTCGATCTCGGACAGGCGCTTCTTGGCCAGGGGGGCCAAGTTCTTCAGCCAGAGGCGCTCGTCCTCGTCGGAGCTCTTCTTCTTCTTCCCGTGGCGCTTCCAGTACTCATCCCAGAGGTCGGTGAGGGTGGCCTCGTTCTTGGCGTCGATCCTGGTCTGGCCAGGGTCGCGGCCAGCGCCGACCTCGGTCAGGATCTCGCCGGCCACCTTACGGGCCTGGGCCAGGGAGATGGAACCGTAGTCACCGATCTTCGGCTTCCGCTGCACCCCCGCCTTGGTGCGGTAGTAGAGGTAGTAGGTCTTCTTGGTAGCCTGCACCCGGAGGTGCAGCCCCTTGTACTTGATGTCCCAGAGGGTGTCGCCCGGCTTAGCCTTCTTGATGTCGGTCTCGTTGAGCTCCAGTTTCTCGCTTGGTAGCACATTGGTAGCATTCATTCGGCCCCCTCGTATCTGATGCGCCCTCGTAAGTACCTTACCCTGCGCTGAGATACCATTATCGGCCCCTAGCGTACCCTTGTCAATATAGACTACGAATCTGAGGGTCGGGCGTTCGAGTCGCTCCGGGACCACCAAGAAAAGACAGCCACCATATAGGTGGCTGTTGTTTTATTCCGGCACTGTGAGTCTGGTAGCAGTGATCTGGTAGCGGGCTGGTAGCAAAAATATTTCAGGTAAAGATCCAGTGGGATGCCCTGATCTCCCACCGGCACCGGGCAACTCCGGCAGACCCCGTGTCCTGCCGCTTGCGGTTTGGACGGTCCCAGCCTGCGTGGGGCTTCAGGTCGGCAGTCTTCAGCCAGCCTGCCCCGCGGAGGGAGGCGCCACTCTCATCGTGCTGGGTGTAGGTCACGCACCGGACGTAGCCCATGGCCTTGGCTGCCCGCCAGAGGGCGCCGTAGATCATGCTGTTGGCGTTGGGCGTGCCGTCAGTGCAGGTGCGTGTGATCTCCAGCGTGAACCCGTCGTCTAAAACCCTGGCTATCGGGCGCCCAGCTACCCCCACGCCAACCAGGTGTGGGGCGAACAGTCCGACACCAAACTTCCAGCCGCCGGGGGGGGCGTTGTGCCTGTGGTGTAGGGCTACGAAATCCCTGGCCTGGCGTAGGGAGATGGGGGCAATGAACACTACTTGGCCTGGACGTTGGTGCTGGTGTGGAGCTGCTGCTTCTCCCAGCGCTCCAGCTCGAGCAGTGGGTAGAGGATCACCCGACCCCACTTGATGAAGCGTGGGCCACACCCCTGGATCCGCCAGTGCTTCAGCGTGTCCTTGGAAACTCGGAGCCGGGCCGCGGCCTCAGCAGGCTTAAGGTTCAGTCCGTCGTTGGCCATTCGATTTCTCCGTTGATGTGGGCCTGGAAGTCAGACCGCAAG
>JBAXHE010000301.1:0-1817 GCA_037139055.1 Betaproteobacteria bacterium
GCCGAGGGCCGACCCAACCGAACCTGGACGGACTGGCCTCTAAAGGCGGCAGACGCAGGCTGGAAGGGGATGATCCACTTTGGCAGGCAAAGCGTGGACCATGCAAGGGTGCTACTGATTGGATGTTGGATGTCTGGCCGAAGTTTAGTCCCGGACTGCTCCAGACGCCATGCCTTCCTTGCCGGTTGGCAAAGGAATGTGGATCTCGACCTGGGTGCCCAGGCCCGGGGCGCTGTGTACCTCAAGGCGCCAGCCCATGGCCTCGACAAACTTGTAGACCAGGCTCATCCCCAGCCCAGTGCCTTCCTCGAAAGTCCCAGCAAAGGGTACAAACAGCCGATTGAGCTGGTCTTCCGTCATCCCGCAGCCGCTGTCGGCCACGGTGATGGTCAGCCTTTGCTCCTGGAGGAGGCACTGAAGGCTGATGGTGGGCTGTTCCGCCCCCGCTACCGCCTTGCGAGCGTTGCTGAGGAGGTTCATGAGGGCCCGGTGGAGGCCTGCGGGGTCGGCCATGAAGGTCAGGGCAGGGGGTGGGTCCATGAGCAGGGTCAGGCCGCCGGTGCGGGGATCCATCTCCCAGCTGGAGCGCACCTCCTCGCAGACCCGGGGTAGGGCGAGCAGTGCGTGCGCCGCGGGAGCGGGGCGGGCGAAGTCCAAAAAGTCCGTGACGATGGCCCCCACCCGCACGGACTCCCGGTCCAGGATGCCCAAGACCCGCCGGGAGACGCCCACCGCAGGGTCCTCCTTGCGCAGCAGCTGAACGCAGCCCGTGATGGAGGCCAAGGGGTTGCGCAGCTCATGGGCCAGGCCCGCAGCCAGCTGCCCGATGGCAGCCATGCGCTCGCTGATGCGGGTGCGGTCCTCCAGGGCCTTGAAGTCCGTGAGGTCCTGAAAGAGCAGGATCTGGCCGGAAGCGCCGGAAGCGGCTCCTCGCAAGGGTGCCAAGTGCCCGCCCAGGATCCGCTTGCCCAGGACCGGCAGGTAGATGCTCACTTCGAAGCGCTCTTCCCGGCTGCCCAGGTGGGGGAGGCGGTCCCCCAGGGGCAGGAGGTCCTGGATGGGCGTGCCGGGGGGGATGGGCCGACCCAGGATGGCCTCGGCCGCAGGGTTGGCGGAGGTGACACGGTTCCGCAGGTCCAGCGTGATCAGGCCGGAGTGCATGGACTCGACCACCCGCTGGTGCAGGGCCTGCAGCTCGTCCACCGCGGCCTCGCTGACGCTGAGGTCCGTATGCAGGGTGTCGAGGTTCCTGCGGATGAGCACCACCACCAGGGTGACGGCAAAGACCTGCAGCGCAGCCACGCCCAGCACGAAGGAGAGGCGAGCGGGTTCCGGATCCAGGACCTCCCGCGACAGGCCAAAGGCAGGGAGGAAGCCCATGGTGAAGGCCAGCACCAGCAGGATGTGCGCCGCAGCAGAGAGGGTGCCGACCCAGATGATCTCCATGGTCCCGAGGTAGAAGGCTGAGGCCAGCACGGGGAAGATGTAGAGGGTCGAGAAGGTCTCCCGGAGCACCCCGTGGAAGCCGATGACCAGGGTGACAAGCAGCAGGTCCAGGCCCAGGTTCCAGCGGATCCAGGGCAGGCTTGGAACCGGGAAGATGAGGCCGGTGGCCTTCAGGTCCTGGGCCGCCTCCACGAGGGATTCCAGCAGCAGCAGGAGCAGCAGTCCCAGGTAGAGGTCCTCGCCGGGTCCCGTGGCCCGCCCCTCGATGGGCAGGGCGGCGTGCAGAACAAGCAGTCCAAAGCTGGCAAACAGGCGGAAGGCCAGCGGCAGGAAGGGGGGGCCTGCCTCGGGCGATCCCATCCTGGTCAAGG
>JBAXHE010000302.1:0-1817 GCA_037139055.1 Betaproteobacteria bacterium
CCTGGAAGCGCCGGGGGACGTCAAGGTTCCCAGCGAGGGCCAGCTGGACCGGGCCTGGATCCTGGGCACGGCCCTGAGCGATCACCTCAGCACGCGAGCCACGGGGCGTGCGGGTGAGCGGGACCCACTTGGTCACGCGGTGGGCACCGTGCTGGGCCGCCTCGCCATGGCCGGGTTCGAGGAGGTCGCAGTGTTCTCCCTCCGCCGGGCCTGGCGTAGCGCCGAAAAGCTCCACAAGGGCGGTGGCTCCGTCCTCAATCTGCGGCTTCTCAGCGCGGTGCAGACCCTGAGCGAGATCCCCTCGTTCCAGCAGTTCCTGAAAGCCATCCATGAGGAGGGGGCGGCCTAGCTCCCTTTGGCCAAGGTTGACTCATGAAAACGCTGGTGTCAGGACGGTTGGTCCGTCGGTGGCAGGTGGAATGGACCGGTCCAACACGGACGGTCCTGCCGGGGCCTTGGTTTAGACAACTATTGTCAATTAGGTACTCCGATACTTGGAATATGCAGAAACTCCCCCTCCCCCCCCGACGCCCCCTGGCGCTCCGCCCCCCAGAAGAGCGGGCCTGGCTCGACCAGGGCACCCGGAATGCCCGTCGGCATTGGGAGAGCGTCCGCCGCCACGGCGGCCTGGCCGAACGGGCCAACGCCCTCGCCTGCCTCTCCGGCTGGATCTTCGACTCGGAGGGTCCCGCCGCGGCCCTGCGCCTCAGCCGCCGGGCTCACCGCCTCTACCAAGCGGTGGGCGACCCCGCCCTGCTCGCCGTCTCCACGACGGTCCTGGCCCTGCGCCTGCTGGATGCGGGCCACCTCCCCGAGGCCCTTCGGCAGGCCACCATCGCCCAGGCCGCCATGGCCAGCCTAGCGCCGGAGGCGCGCCGCCCGGGCCTGCTCTGCTGCGTCGGGCGGGACTTCCTCCTCGCCGGCCATGTCGCCGAAGCCCAGGTCTGGCTGGAGCTGGCCCTGCAGCATCCGGCGGCGGATGAGCGCGCCGCCATCCTGCGCCTCCTGGCCCGCGCCCTGGAGCTTCAGAACAAGCTCCCGGCGGCCCGGGCGCGCCAACAGGAAGCCTGCGCCCTCCTCCATCAGGCGGGGGCCCGCATTTGTATGGCGCAGGCCATGCTGCCCCTGGCTCGCCTCGACCTGCGGCTCGGCCGGAAGTGGCACGCTGCCACCCTCTGCGCCGAGGTCCTGGCCCACCTGCCCGCCTGCCGCTTCCAGGCGGAGGTGGCGGCGGCCCGGGCCATCCAGCGGCTCTGCGGTCCGGACCTCCGGGGGCACAGCCTTGGCACCGCCACCCGAAGGGGGCTGGATGCCTGAGGGAGCCACCCTGCTGAGTCCTTCCGCCCCAACGCCGGGCCCCTCGGGGTCCGGCGGTCTGCGCATCTGCATCCACCGCGGTGCCCACGAGATCGGCGGGAGCTGCGTGGAGTTGGAAGCCCACGGCAAACGGCTGCTGCTGGATCTGGGCCTGCCGCTGGACGCCGAAGAGAACACACAGAATCTCTTACCGAACACCCCCGGTCTGCGCGAGGCAAGTGCGGATCTCCTAGGGGTGCTGTTCTCCCACGCCCACCAGGACCACTACGGGCTGCTGAAGCATGTCCGCCCCGACCTGCCGGTGGCCATGGGCGCTGCTGGCCGTCGGATTCTGGAAGCCGCCGCGCCTTGGGTGCCCGATGCGACAGTCCCGGCGCCCGGACCCGTCCTAGTGGATCGCCGCCCCTTCGCCTGGGGCCCTTTCCAAATCACCCCCTATCTGGCGGACCACAGTGCCTTTGATTCCTACGCCTTCCTCATCGAGGCGGGTGGGAAGCGGG
>JBAXHE010000303.1:0-1814 GCA_037139055.1 Betaproteobacteria bacterium
GTTCAAGGTTTCGCTCAATGGGTAGTGCTTTCAGCGAGACCTATAAAATTTCACTCTCGTATTGGGGATCCGTAAATAATTCATTATTTGAAAACAGTATGTTATCGATTAGTGTAGGCAGTAATATATCAAATAGCAACAATGTATATTTAAATAATTCAAGATTTGGGAGATTGATAAGTGGTATGCCAGGTATGCCTCAAGTGCATCCATCGACCTCAGAATTTTTCGTCGGTGACTCAAACTCATCAGAATCAAAATCAAAAAATAACGCATTTTTAGAGCGTTACAACAATCCTATTCCCAAGGACTGGCCGCGCTTCAAAGGCTCCGGAAACGTTAAGGGAAACTACTGGGGCACCACTTCTCCCACGATCATCGATGCCATGATCTGGGACTTCAACGATGACATCACCCTTGGAACCATCACTTACCAACCCATCCTGACCACAGCACCGGTAACGGCCTATCCCTTTGTTGTGGATGTGGCCCTGACCACTGCCGATGGGAAGCCTGTTTCCATCGTTGGCGCAGAAACCGTCACCTTTACCGTGGCATTCAATCGGGACATGGACCAGGCGGTTGCGCCTGCGGTGTCCTTCGGTCCATCGGAACCCTACACCGACTACACCATTAGCCCAGGAACGCTGACACGCTTGAACGACACGAAGTTTGCTGTCACCGGCGTCTGGAAGGACGCCCGCACCTGGGTGGGTTCCTTCAAGGTCAACCCCATCACGGGGGATGGCTACCAGTACATCCGCGTGGCAGGGGCCGTAGCCGCCAATGATCCATGGCTGGTCACCGGTGTGGACTCGGCTCGCTTCCGCTTCGAGATCATTACCTCCGGCACCGAGTCCATGAACCTGGCGGCCGGCGGGGGCGAGGGGAAGGTGATCCTCAGCTGGACCCAGAACGACTTCGAGCTTCTGACTGGCTACAACCTCTACCGGTCCACCAAGGCGACGGAAGGCTTCACCCGCATCAACAGCACCCTCATCGCCAAGCAAACGACGGGCTACCTGGACACGACGGTGAACCCGGGGCTGACCTACTACTACAAGTTCACCGTGGTGAAGAGCGACGGCACCGAGTCCGCCAGTTTCTCCAATGTGGCCTCAGCCGCTGCTGTGGACACCATTGCCCCTATGATCTCCCACGTGCCGCTCACCTCCAGCCCAGCAGGACTGGCGGTCTCCCTCACGTCCCAGGTCACCGACAACGTGGGCGTCCAGGAGGTGCTCCTGCACTTCCGGACCATTGGCGCAGCGACCTACACTGCCCGGGCCATGACCAACACCATGGGTAGCACCTACGCCGCCACCATCGAAGGCTCGGCCATGACCGCCCCGGGCGTGGACTACTACATCACCGCCTCGGATGGTGTCTCTCCTGCCAACTTCGGTCGGCCGGAGGCTCCCTACCAGATTCGGGTTCTGGACACGCCCGTGATCACCGGGGTGAGTCCCATGACCGGCGGCGCCACCGGCGGCACCGCTGTCACCCTAGCCGGCGCCAACTTCAAGACTGGCGCCTCCGTCACCTTCGGGGGGGCCCTGGCCACCAACGTGGTGGTGGTGAGCGCCAACCAGATCACCTGTACCACCCCCACCCACTTCCCCAGTGCGGTGGATGTGGTGGTCACCAACCCGGGCGTCGCCACGGGGGCCCTCCTGCGGGCCTATACCTTCACCAGTGACCAGGCTTCCCTCAGCTTCCCGGTGCTCTCTGCGGGCCAGAACACGGTCATCCAGATCCATAGGTGCTCAAGTTGCCTTTATTGGTAAGGTGGGTGCTGATGCATTTGGCCGACA
>JBAXHE010000304.1:0-1814 GCA_037139055.1 Betaproteobacteria bacterium
CTCTTCTGCCTGTTTTCCGGTGCTCCTCCCTTCCGGAGTCGTTGCCGGATTCACCATTTATTCCGCGGAAGGTGAGTTACTATGTGCAAATGAAGAAAAACTGTTGGCGGAAGTATGTACCGATATCGGCTACGCCTTGCACTTTGCAGCGACCGAAGCGGGCCTGGAAGAGGAGCGGGCGCTTCTCAAAACTCTGGTGGGGGCCATTCCCGATCTGATCTGGCACAAAAGCCAGGACGGCAGTTACCTTTCCAGCAATTCGGCGTTCGAACGCTTCCATGCTGTTCCTGAGTCCGAGATAATTGGCCTGATGGATCACGTTATCACCGAACACAAGCTGGCAGAGGCTTACCGCGAAATGGGACGGGAAGTCCTGCAGATCCTGAATGAACCAGACGAACTCTCGCTCATGATCCAGAATGTTCTCGAAGCGTTGACGGTACGCACCGGATTCGATGCGGTAGGCATTCGCTTGCAGGACGGGGAGGATTTCCCGTATTTTTACCAGAAAGGTTTGACAACTGATTTTCTGCAGAAGGAAGCTTCCCTGATCGAACGTGCCGCCGATGGCGGAGTGTGCCGGGACAAGTCCGGCAACGTTAACCTGGAATGTATGTGTGGTCTGGTTCTTTCAGACAGGACCGATCCGGCCAACCCGTATTTCACGCCGGGTGGAAGCTTCTGGACCAACGATTCGTTCCCGCTGCTGGTGATCCCCCCGGGCGATGATCCCCGGCTTAACCCCCGCAACCAATGCATCCATCAAGGTTATGCCTCCGTGGCTCTGGTGCCTATTCGTAACAAGGTGAGGATTGTCGGGTTGCTCCAGTTCAACGACCGGCATCAGGGACGATTTACCCCAGCCAGGGTTGAACTCCTGGAAGGAATTGCTGCGCATCTCGGCGGAGCGTTGATGCGCAAGCGGGCCGAGGAAGCACTCCGGGAGAGCGAAAGCAGATATCGGTCCCTCGTGGACAACATTCCCCTCGGTATAACCCTGCTTGATCGGGACCAGCGGATTGTCACAGTGAACAGTACCGTGGCAACATGGTTCGGGCATACCCCGGAATGGTTCGCAGGACACTACTGCTTCGAGGTTTTCGAGAAACGGACCGCCCCCTGTGGGCACTGTCCCGGTTTGGGTAATCGTGAAACGGGCAAATCCGTCATGGTGGACACGGAGGGAGTCAGGGACGACGGCAGCCGTTTCCCTGCCCGCGTCTGCGTGGTTCCGTTAAGTGGCCCGGACGGTGAAATGACAGGATATATCGAGGTAGTAGAAGATATCACCAAACAAATTCGCCTCATGGAGGAGGCGCAGGCCACCCAGGCCAAACTCATCCAGATTGACAAGATGTCGTCGCTGGGACTCCTGGTATCGGGCATTGCCCACGAAATCAACAATCCCAACAATTTCATCATGTCCAACTCGGAATCTCTGGCTAAGATATGGCTGTCAGCCATGCCGATCCTGGACGGATTTTACCAGGAATACGGTGATTTCACCCTGGGCGAATTCCAGTTTTCCAGTATTCGGGAGATTGCCCCGCGAATGTTTGCCGGCTTGGTAACCGGCTCACAACGGATCAGGGATATTGTCGAAAAACTGAAGGATTTTGCACGCCAGGAATCCAGAGGCACCAATGATATGGTAGATGTCAATACCACCATCCTTGATGCAATAAGCATCCTGAACCATGAGATAAAAAGATGCTGTGAAAATTTCGAGCTGAACACAGGATACAACCTGCCACCGGTGCGAGGTAATGCCCGGCAAATCGAGCAGGTGATCATTAATCTGCTGATGAACTCCC
>JBAXHE010000305.1:0-1807 GCA_037139055.1 Betaproteobacteria bacterium
GCGGCTCTCCTCCAGCGGAAAAGCCAGCTCCAGGTGAGGCTCCACCCGGTCCAGCGAAAACCGCAGCTGACGCGCCGCCTCCTCGTACTTCAGAGCAGGGTTTAGCACCGAACAACCCAGGTTGCCGGCGAGTGAGCCAGTGATGGCAACCAAGGCAAGCGCGGCCTTCACCGACCCAAGTACCTGCCATCGCCCCACCCACATCCCAAAGCCTCCCGCAAACCCCATTTCAACCTATCCCAGAAGCAGAAAAGAAAAAACCTTAGCCGGGGGTCCAGGGGGATTCACGAGGATTCAGGGTGCCGGCAAATCCATCGGGCTCCGATATTCGCCTCTACCACTGAGCCGATTAAGGGCCTTAATCACCTCATTTCCAGGGAAGCCTGCGCGATTACTGGCCAAAGGACACGAAATTTGACCCCCCCCCCTCAGAGCAGGCCGAGTTCACCAGACCGATCCCGCACCAGCCGGACCAATCGCTCCAGTACAGACTCGTCCAGTCCGCACCCCAAGAGCCCAGTAGCGACCTCCTCGGCGGCCTTTGGGAGGCGCTCCCGCAGAAAATCCAGGCGCCTGATGAGGTAGTCCCTTCGGAGCCCGAGGGCCCTGGCGCCTTCAGTCAGCACCACTCGGTCCACCTCGGAGAAGCGATAAGTCCCACCGATCGACATGGCCATGGCCAGCGGCAGGTCGGGGTAGAGTGCCGTGGAAAGGAGGTCGTAGAGAGGTGCCATCTGGATCCCCTCAGCGGTATAGAAAAGGGAGAAGTTCTTCGCATGAGCGTCCCCGTTGCCCACCAGCAAGTTGAAGCCAACAGCATCCAGGAAGTGCCGGGTGTCCAATGCGGGTTGCTTTGAGCAGTTCATAATCAGCTGGCGGCAACGAGCAATGCCCGGACCGAGGTTGGTTTCGTATTTTTGACGAGAGGGGAACCCCAGGGCCTGGCAGAAATCTTCCTGATGGAGGCGCACTGCCCTGCCGCCCCGGTATTCGCGGTCATATCGCTCAACCAGGAGGTAGGTCTTGGGGCCATTCGCGCCCTCCAGACGGCGGGCCTCTACCCTGGCCGTTGGCAACCCCACGGCGGCAGCAAGACGCATCACGAAGGCCTCGTTCTCTGTGGTGCCCGGGTAGCTGGGGATGGGCGGCTTGACGATGTGAGTCGTCGCTTCCCCTGGCGCTGGAAGGCGCACGCAGCCGTTCGTGAGACAGACCGGGAGCTTGGTCTGGGCCCCCGCAAGGGAGAGGCGCAACTGGCCTTCCCCCACGAGCATGGGGCGCCCTGGGAGACGCTTCAGCACACTCTCCAACTCCAAGTCTGAGAGCGACGCTGGGACCACCGTTGGCGCCAGTTCTGAAGGATCTTCCCCTTCTCTGAGCAACCGGACGGCGCCCGCCACCTCCCCACCAAGAAATTCCAGCATCCCCAGGACGTTGGTCCCTGAAACGTGGACCGCCCGCTCGATGGCCCTGCGCTGATTTTCCTCGGGCAGGATCCCTTCGAAAAAGGGGTAGCACTCCCGATCCTCAAAGGGCTCCTCACGGAGTGGCAGGGATACGGAAATCGGTGTGGCGCCAGGCAGGTACTGAAACTGTAGCTCGCCCGCATCGTCCTGGGAGAGAACCCCAACCTGCTGCTCGCCCAGGAAGACATTCAGGAAGCTCATTTCCGCCCCCCAGGCAGGCCGATGGTCAGGTCGCAGCCAAGCACCGCAAGGAGGTGCAAGACTCGGCCTAGCTGTGAGGTCTCCTTGCCTCGCTCCACTTCAATCACAAAACGGGTCCCGACTCCCGCAAGACCAGCCAG
>JBAXHE010000306.1:0-1798 GCA_037139055.1 Betaproteobacteria bacterium
CAGGTACTCCCAGGATAGGACCTCTTGCAGTCGCTCATTCACGACAATTGCATCATCAGCATTCCATCCATACCACGGCAGATAGGCTACGAGCAGGTTGACACCAGGGGTGGTGCTGGCCTGTTCAGCAGAGATAACGCTCTGCACCTGAAGCGCCCTAAGTATTTGTGATTGTACAAGGCCTTCGATGCCAGTCGGCACCAGGGGATCCTCCGATCCTCGAATTGGCAAAGCCTGTTTGAGGTTTTTCGCACCCATCATGCACCGAGCCCCGTCATTGTGCTGTGCAAATGGGACCATGGAGGCGGCATAGCCAAGCCCATCGGCTCCCGAAACATTGTCGGTGGCATCTTTGGGATTAAGTCTCCCAGTGGGCGTCACGCGGCACCCGCTCGCTAGGTGAAGGGTGATGCCCACTTTCTTGGTTTCTGGTGATTCGACAGGGCAGACTAGGCCTTTAAAGCTCGGATGGTTCTGCCGCCGCCAGGGTGCCATTTGCTCGACCTGAGCCGAAGGTTTATCGTAGCGCTGAAACCCAGTGAGGCCAGATATAGCGTCAATTCCGTTGAGGGGTTCGAATCTTACCAGGAGTCCCTCATCCATCAGCGGTTGAACCCTTATCCAGGCTGATGCGGAAGAAACCCTGGCCAAAGTCTCCCAGTACCTCCGAACCTCTTCTAGGCCAAGAGGCGTTCCTGCTTCCGCTGCGGTTGCACCACGCAGCTTCCAAACCAATGGTGCCAGAACCTCGAGCACCGATTCCTTAACAAAGACATTGTATGTGAACAGTCGCTGGAGACAGATGTCCTGCGCATCACTGCCTCGCGCTCGCTCTACAAGGCTTGTCGAGCACCATTTCCGGAATCGCCGTTCGATGTCGACCCAATCCACGATGGAGGGGGCCCTTTCTGGCAATAGGCCCATGCCGATCAATTCACGGCGTGCAGACGGGGGAAGGTACACAGGGTTGGGGCGGGTCTGCCTAACGCCTGCAGCGACATGGATGGGATCCCTGGTTCCTGTGTCCGACTCTTCAACTGAGATATTCGATCCCGCACTAGCAAATCTTGCTTTGGAGATGACGATATGGTTTCGGCCTGCAACAGCAGCGGCCCGTAGGCCTTGGCGGGCGAAATTGACCAGGAAGTGCACACCGGGAGTGTAGATCAGGCGAGGGTGCCACCTCCAACGGTCAACGCACCATGTGTGGTCCGAACGGAACAAAAAAATGCCTTCGTGTGGCCAGGGAACCTTGAACGAGATCTTGTCCTTGCTCCCAAAAAACGAAATGGTGCCCTGGCCCAGCGAACTCGTTCGTAGGAATTGAGCTTCAGCTGGCGCCAAATGGGGGGGTGTCAGTTCGACCTGGATATCCTCGGTCTTCTCTCCGAAGGCCGTGTAGAGCATTTCGATCAATCCGGCACGTATTCCCTCTGCCACTTCGACGTGACAAAATTCCCAAGGATGCACAAGAGTCGACTCGTGCTCAGCCAAGTGCCCAACCCCTTCCATGAAATTTGTTGCTAGTACTGAATATAACCTTCCTCCACTTAGACCCGAAGTTCTAGTGCGCTCTTGATCCCATGAGGCGATTGGGGTTAAAATAGCCAGTGATCAGACGCATATCATGAGAGACCTTGGATCAGTACTCGAGGGCTGCGAAGGAGTCTTCGCATAGGTCGATGAGTTGCCCCCTCGCGAGCCCCTTCAGTGGGCGGCGAATTGGTAGGCCCGAAAGAAAGCCTGACCGAAGGTCATAGCCGATTTTCTCCATCTTCGACTCGAAATCCGCAAGAAC
>JBAXHE010000307.1:0-1792 GCA_037139055.1 Betaproteobacteria bacterium
CCATGCGTACTTAGCTTGGTGGATGTGTTCTGGCTTCTGACCGAAGTAGGAGTGCTCCTCGCAGGCGCTCAGATAGGCCTTAAACGAGTCGAAGAACCTTGTGTACTCAAAGACTGCGAGGTTCATCTCCCCTGGCTGAAAACGGGCTTCTACGGATGCTCGGTAGCTCTTTTGGGTCTCGGGAGAGTTGTTGCGGGCCATTTGGGCCTTGATACCTTCGTACTGCTTCTTGGCCCACTCCATGTATGACCCAACGAACTGGTATTTGGCAGCTCTTCTCTGAAGGTGGCATGCGCTGATGTTCAACCTGATCACGCCTGCTTCTACCAGGCGCCGAATAGCATTCGAGATCTGAGGTTGGCTCACTCCAAACATCGAGCCCATACGGACCTGAGGTAATGCGATTCCGCACCTCGTGGAGAGATAAAAAGAGCCAGCCATCATCCGGACAACCTTTTCGAGCAACCCGTTGTGCTTAATGGCCGAGAACTCCGCCGGTAGCGGCTCTGCATAGAGCTTCCAGCTGAACGGTTCGGAGGGAGTGGCAGCTACCCCTATACTATAGGTAGTGGAAGAAGAAACCTTATTGGAGGAATGATCGGTCTGACCTTCTGGCCTGAATGAGGTGAACAGAGGCAGCTTTGAATAGCTCTTCTGCATCAGCTCTAGCATGTCCATGTTGATGAAGGTGTGGTCTGTGCCCTGCCTGTCGATGCAGTAGGCACTGACATACTCTCTCCTCTTGTTCAGTCGCTCACCTTTCTTCGTCCAGAACCCGTTTGGACCGCCAAACTGCCAGGCGAGGAACTGCCTCACCTCCTCCTTGTTCCAGTTCTTCCCTGTGGTTCTGAACATCACTTTGAGGTGTCCACCAGAGGAAGGTATGACGCAGGCCCTTTCATGAAATGCACCTGAAAGAAGGTGCTCCAGCATCTCGAACGAGGGATAGCCCTCTGGGAGTAGGTCAAAGTCAGCAAAGATGAGCCTCTCGTTTCCCGGGCCCGTTAGTCCTTCAAGTCGGACAGTCCTTCGACGGAATAGGTTTCCAACAACCTCAACGGTCTGGTTCTTCTCATGCTTCCGGCGGTCCTTTCTGGGCATGGAGACGCTGAAGCCTCCCAGAATTGGCTTATCGGTTGCCAGTTGTTGGAAGAGCATCCGTCTGCCCTGCACAAACACCTGGAAGTCGCTTACTTCTTGCTCGGGTTCCTCTGTGATGGAGAGGTGCTCCACCAGACGGGAAAGGACGGCACCCTCGACAGAATGCCGCCCGTCATTCGTGGGAAGGCTTGCGAGGCCTTCCCCAACACCTGCACTTCTTGTCGAACCGTGGGAGCCGTTCGACTCGCCATGCAGATGTTGTTTTAAAGCTGTATTTAGCGCTTGTACGCTCATGATTGCTCCCTTTTAAGACGGAGGCTCGCTTGCCTCTCAATGTCCTGTATCGATGGCCAGCGCCAATTCCCTAGGCTGATTCCTAGGCCGCCTGCTCCTAGTCCAGGAGCAGGACCCAGTTCTTTGTTGCCTCTGTTCGGCTCTCGTAAAGCTGAGGAGGCGCCTGGTCCTTCAGTAGTCGGTCGAATTCTGTCTTCCCGATGACCTCGCTGATGACACGCTCTTCCAGCTGGGCCCGGACTCGGCTAACAGGTGTATCGGGTGGAAGCCCAAGCTCGGCGCAGATCCAGGCCCAGTTGACCGTAGCTGGGTCATAGCTCAGCTTTGTTCGGAGAGTCTGCCGCACAGCCCCAGCCACCTCTCTCCTGATGGCATCAATCACTCCGCTCTCGAACAG
>JBAXHE010000308.1:0-1789 GCA_037139055.1 Betaproteobacteria bacterium
ACACGGCAGGGCGAATGGAAATTTGACCCGGTAGCATGGCCTGACCCTGCTGCCATGGTGGCGGAACTCAAATCAATGGGTGTTGAGTTGATGGTGTCGGTCTGGCCTACCGTTAACCCCAACGCTGACACGTACAACACGCTTCACAACGAAGGTTGGTTGGTGCAGACATCGCGCGGCATGAATCTGCTCAAACCATTTATCGACACCGATACCGGTCCGAATCACAAGGTGGCGGTGACCTATTACGACCCCACGCATCCGGGCGCACGGGCGTTCATGTTCGAGCAAATCAAGAAGAACTACCTTGATTACGGGATCAAGGGCTACTGGCTGGATTCTTGTGAACCTGAAGTTCGCCCCGTCCATCCGGAGTTGATGCGACTGCATGCCGGCACCGGGTCTGAAGTGCTCAATGCCTATCCCTTGTTCCACACCCGGGCGTTTTTTGAAGGCATGGAAAAGGCCGGTGAAAAAGAAGCCATGTTTTTGTGTCGTTCAGCCTGGGCCGGCAGCCAGCGCTATGGATGTTTATTGTGGTCCGGTGATATTTGGTCGAACTTTGCGTCCTTCCGCAATCAGATTCGGGGTGGCTTGAATGCGGGTCTGTCAGGCATCGGTTGGTGGACCACTGACATTGGTGGCTTCTACGATGGCAATGGTGCCAAGCCGGAATTCCGGGAACTGCTGGTTCGCTGGTTCCAGTGGGCGGTATTCTGCCCGGTGATGCGGCTTCATGGATTTCGAATCCCCAACGATGTGTCAACCATGGCGCTGGCGCCCAATAAGCCGTACGGCAAAGATTCGGTGCAGGTGTTCACCGACACCGGCGGGGACAATGAGGTTTGGTGCTGGGGAGAGGAAATTTACGAAATGTTGAAGAGCTTCATGCTGATGCGTGAACGCTTGCGGCCCTACGCCATGCAGCAAATGGCGTCTTTCAGTGCCAGCGGCGCACCCCCGCTGCGACCCTTGTTTTTCGAGTTCCCGGATGATCCAGAGGCCTGGCTTGTGGAGGACCAACACTTGTTCGGCCCCGACTTGCTGGTTGCGCCCGTCCTGGACTACCAGGCGCGCACGCGCTCGGTTTACCTGCCAGCTGGCAGTCGCTGGACCAATGTCTGGACCGGCCAGTCTTTCGAAGGTGGTCAACGCATCGAGGTTGCCGCGCCGCTCGAGCGCATCCCGGTGTTCAGCCGTGATGATGTCCAACTGCCGGTTCTAGGTTGAGTCGGAAATGTTCCTGGGCATTGACCTGGGCACGTCAGGGCTGAAAGTCGTCCTGCTGGACCGCGCACAAAAGATCCGCGCCAGCGCGACGGCCCCGTTGACGGTGCAACAACCGCACCCGCTGTGGCGGGAGCAAAACCCGCATGACTGGTGGCACGCCTGCGAAGCTGCGCTCGCTGAGGTATTGCGTGACGCCGCCACGAAGGGGATTGGGCCGGAGCAAGTCGAGGCCATCGGCTTGTCGGGCCAGATGCATGGAGCGACCGTGCTCGATGCGGCTGAGCAGGTGCTGCGCCCGGCCATACTCTGGAACGATGGACGCTCGCACGCTGAATGCGCAGAACTTGAACGACGGGTACCCGCCTCACAGCAAATTACCGGGAACCAGATGATGCCGGGGTTCACAGCACCCAAACTCCTTTGGGTTGCCAAGCACGAACCCCAAGTGTTTGCTCAGATTGCCAAGGTGCTGCTGCCGAAGGATTACCTGCGCCTGCGGCTGACCGGAGAATACGCGACGGACATGTCTGACGCGGCCGGGATGCTATGGCTGGATATG
>JBAXHE010000309.1:0-1786 GCA_037139055.1 Betaproteobacteria bacterium
TCCATTGTCGTGACCGTCGTCGTTTCGCATTTCCTGGCATTGGTGAGTCCGGGGCCGGATTTTTTGATGGTCGTCAGAAGTGCTCTGCTCAACTCCAAACGCAATGCCATTGGCGTGGCTTTGGGCATCGCCTGTGCCAATGGCGCTTATATCGCGCTATGCATTCTCGGCGTGGCGTCGATCCTCGCGGCGTCACTGTGGGTGATGACGGCACTCAAATTTCTGGGCGGGATGTTTCTCATCTACATCGCTTTTGCCGCCTTGCGCAGCAAGAAATCCGACTATGCCTTCGTTTCCGGGTCGGGCATTGACGGCGAGTTGCGTCCGCGCAAGTCATTTCGGCGGGAATTCGCGGCCGGATTCGCTTCCGGTATCTCCAATCCGAAGAATATTCTGTTTTACCTGAGCCTGTTTTCGGTGGTGCTGACCAACGACATCGGCACCGCGTTCAAGGTCGGACTCGGCGTC
Source organism: Betaproteobacteria bacterium (assembly GCA_037139055.1). Lineage (GTDB taxonomy): Bacteria > Pseudomonadota > Gammaproteobacteria > Burkholderiales > Rhodocyclaceae > Propionivibrio. Next base: position 469 of record JBAXHE010000309.1, read on the forward strand.
TGGATGACGCTGCTGGTGTTTGTCTGGAATGCGGTGATCATATTTGCCCTGACGCAGGCGTCTATCCGCCGGTCATTTGGCAAGATGGCATTCTATGTCGATAAATTCGCTGGCACCGTACTCGGTCTGGTCGGACTCCGGCTGGTCCAAAGCGCTGTGCTCGAGGATTCGCGAGCCTGAAGCAGCTGCCTGCGGACTGTGTGCGGCCCGTTCACGCCGAGCTTAGCCTGTTTTCCCTTATTATTCTGTTTGGATAGGCTGGAAGGCAGTACGACCGAGTTCGAGTTTTTGCAGTTAATGCGCAATGCCCTATTTATCCGCCGCCAAGGTCGGATTGAGAATTACATTTGACCCCTGATCATTCCTCACCGCCCCGCGGGCTTCCCTTTGTCGTACTCGGCATCGGTCTGATCGCCATCTCCTTTGGCGCCATCCTTTCGCGTTTCGCCCAGGGCTATGGTCTGCCTTCGCTGGCCATCGCGGCCTTGCGTCTGGGTCTGGCGGCGCTGATCGTGACGCCGCTGGCCTGCTGGCGGTCGCGGCCGGCGCTGCTGGCAATGAACCAGCGCCAGGTTGGGCTCGCGGCCGCTGCCGGTTTCTTCCTGGCGCTGCATTTCGCGACCTGGATCAGCTCGCTTGAATACACTTCGGTGGCCAGCAGTACGGCGCTGGTGACGACGAACCCGGTGTGGATCAGCCTTGCGTCCTATTTCTTCTTCCGCGAGAAATCCAGCCGGATGACCGTCGCCGGGATCGTCGTCTCGCTTTTCGGAAGCCTGTTGATTTTCTGGAGCGACAGCCATCAGGGCGGCGGCGAACAGGCGCTGCTCGGCAACCTGCTGGCGCTCGCCGGCAGCTGGTGCTTTTCCGCCTATCTGCTGATTGGCCGCCGGCTGCGCGCCGAGATGCCTTTGCCGGCCTATATCTGGCTGGCGTACGGTGTTGCTGCCTTGTTTCTTTTGCTGGCGTGTGCAGGCGGTGACGTCGCGCTGACGGGCTACAGCGTTCCGGCCTATCTGGCGGCGCTGGGTTTGGCGCTCGGGCCGCAGCTATTGGGCCACACCTCCTACAACTGGTCGTTGCGCCATGTCTCGCCGACCTTTGTCGCGGTGGTGACGCTCGGCGAGCCCGTCGGCAGTGCCGCCATGGCCTGGGTGTTCTTCGGTGAAAGCTTTGCCTTGGTGCAGGGCGTCGGTTTTGTCCTGCTGCTGGCCGGCATCTATCTGGCGGCACGCGGAGAAGGGCGGCGTTGAGGGCCGGCGTTTGCCAGCCTCCGGAAGGTAGAGGACAATCAACGGGTCTTCCACGTTGATCAAGC
>JBAXHE010000310.1:0-1785 GCA_037139055.1 Betaproteobacteria bacterium
TTGCCTTCCGACTCGCCGTGGCGGATGAGGATGATGCGTTTGGGTTTCATGGGTCAGCTGTACCACACAACACCTGCCAGCGAAACGAATGTGTGACCACCTACGCCATCCACCATTGGCCAAAAGTTTCATAACGGAGTGTTGAACCCCTCGGTACCAGTACTGTTGATACCTTGAGACGCGCCAGGAAGGGCAGGGCTGATCATTTCTTGAATGCATTTTCGAAGATAAGCAAAAATACTTAGTGATCTAGAGCATCCTAAAAATTGGTAGCTCCGGTGCCAAAATTAAATGAAATACTTAATAGATGACCCTAGGATCTAGCCCAACAATAAGAATCTATTATTTGAAACGGCTACTCTTGAGCGTGAATCGTGAAAACCCAATTCAGGGGGAGGATGATGCGAATCCTGGTCGTTGATGATGAAGCTCGTGCTGGTAGAGCAGACTATTTTGCACCTCTCGGACGAAGGGGGCGCGAGGTAACCTACTACACGGAGTTCCCGGACTTATCCCTGTTCAAGGGTGTTGATCTGGTCAGCTGGGACAATTACCTGGGGGATGATGAGGTGCTCCTCCACCTCCAGAAGCTCCAACTGGAAGATCCCAAGAGCTTCGCTGAACACTTAAAGGGGATACGCCATATCGTCCATTCCAATAGCCGCGAGAAGGCCACGGAAATTCATGACCTTCTTAGGTCGATCAATGCTGAGGTCGTCATTATTCCGATTAGTAGCTACAAGCACGCCATCCAGTTTGCAGAAAACCTTCAGGCAATCATTGCGAAAAACGCTAAAAAAGATCTGAGCCAGAAGAAATCAGTCAACGGCAAGCAGCCTTAGATCTCTAACTTGTGGTCTCTCCTGCATTGCTTATTAGGGAGGTTCTACGGGGGAAACCTCTATCTATAAACTGCAGATCTGGAATGAACATGCGAGGCGACTAACAAGGGCCAATTCAGGTCACACCTTGGTTCCAGAAAGCCGCCAACTCCCAGAAATTCGTCCCATGTCCCCATTCCGGATCGACCCGCACGGCCTGGTAGTACTCCCTCAGGGCATCGTGGTTGAAGAACTCCCGGGGCAGGGGGCGTCCCGGTCCCTCCATCTCGTAGCTGACCTCCAGTGGCTCGGGGCAGTTGGGGGCGTAGGCGAGCAGAACGCGGCAGGTTCGGGCGCCTGACTGGACGGCCCGCACGGCGGCCTCCCTGGCGGCGTAAGAGCCGATGCGGTCGATGTGGGTGAGGTGCTTGCCGCTGAGGGCGCCGCCGCCCTGGCCGATGCGGGGGCCGTAGAAGTCCATGGCCAGCTTGCGGCCAGTCTGTCCGTTGTCGCCCTCGGTACCCGCATCCAGCAGGGGGCCGTTGGGGTTGAGGGTCACCGAGACGTCCTCCCAAGGGGCCGTCCAGCGGGGATCAGCCAGGCGCACCGATTCGTAGGCTCGGCGCAGAACAGACTCCAGGCGGCTCGTGAAGACCACGAAGTCGATTTCGGGGCTCTGCTGCAGGGTTACCAGCACCTGCTCCAGGCGCCAGGACGACCCTTCCTCAGCCATCAGCACCAGCAGCTTCCCATCCGGACCTTGGCCCACCAAGTCCCCTCCCTGGATGGCCGCCCAGAGGGCCTCGCGCAGGGTGTGGGCCAGGAAGTGCTCTGGCGTGTGGTAGCGCGTCAGGCGGTCGTAGCCAGCCCACCCCACGCAGATGGATTGGTCGTTCACCTTGCGGCTCCACTGGAGGGGATCCTCCGAGTAGCGGCAGGCGTGATCCAGGACGTGGAAGGTGCG
>JBAXHE010000311.1:0-1784 GCA_037139055.1 Betaproteobacteria bacterium
AGCGCCTCTCCCCCATGGCCACCCTCTTCCGCTGCCGCATCCAGGTGGTGGATGCTGGTGCCTCTGGCACCTCCTGGCCGGCGCCCATCCAGCAGGACTGGGCGGCAGCATTCACCCGGCAGATCCTTCCCTGGGCCGCCCCTGGGAACCTCTGTCTCGAGGCGAGTGCCGAGCCCGACCATTGGAGCCTGCTCTGGCTTACCGATGCCCCCATCCCCGCCGCCCTGCAGGCCGACCCCCCTGAGGGGCTGGCCCGCAACCTGCCAGCCCTCTGGCTGAAGGATGTTGCTGAGCGGGAGGCCATTACCGTCGAAAAGACCCCCCGCGGGCTCGTGGCCCGCATGGGCCGGCCGCGCGCATCCTGATCGTCTAGGCTCCGGCGAGGGCCATGCGCACAGCTCCCGCAGAGGACCCCGCATCGACGTCACGACCAAGGGTACGCCACGCCCTAACCTGCTCCTGGAGTACCCATGCCCCGCATGTCCCGAACCAAGCTGCCCTTGCTTGCCCTCTGCCTTGCTGCCACTGGCCTGCTGGCCCAGACCACTGCCTCCCTGCGGGTGGAGGTCCTGGATGCAACGGGGCGACCACGGCCTGAAGCGCTCCTGACGCTGGAGTCCTTGGACCGTGGCGACCGCCGTGAGTTGCGGGCGGACCGCCAGGGCATCGCCTCAGCCGCGGGTCTCCTCCCGGGGGCCTACCGCCTCCAGGGTCAGGTCCTCAACCTCAGGGCCGATGAGCGGATCCAACTGCGCCTGCGGCTGGAGCCGGCGCAGGCCACGGTGGCCGTGGAGGCATTCTCCCTGCGGGCGGAGAGCAGCTCCGTGAGCACCCAGACCGCTTTTGGGGCCGAGGAGCTGGTGCGGCTGCCCTTCGCTCCGCACCGCTACGTTGAGCACGCCTTCCTCGCTCCAGGCGTCACGCCCTCAGGGAAGCCGGAGCCCGTGGTGCTGGGATCCATGCTGGACGCCAACGCCTACTTGGTCGATGGCATGGCCACGGGGCTCAGCTCGACAGGCCGCTTTGGTATGAACCTCTCCACCGAGATCCTGGAAAGTCAGACCCTCACCACGGGCGGTCATAAGGCCGAGGTGGGCTTCGCCTCTGGAGGGGTCTACAGCCTGGTGACCAAGAGCGGCAGCAACACCTTCCGGGGCTCGCTGTTCACCAGCCGAATTCTGCGCAGCCTGAATGCGAAGCCCGATGGGGGCAAGGCCACCACGCCCGAGGAGCGCCCAACGGACGCCAACGAGTTTGGGTTCAGCCTCGGTGGACCCCTTGTGAAGGATCGGCTGTTCTTCTTCGGGGCCTTCAACCGCCAGTTGCAAAGCCTGGACTTCGAGAACGTCCAGCCCCTGGGTACGGCGCCGCATCGGCGGAGCCAGGAGGAGGACCGGAGCTACCGGTTCATGAAGCTGACCTGGCTGGCCAATGTGGACCATCGCTTCGAGTTCAGCTATTTCGGGGATCCGGTCACCCAGACCAACTTCGATACCGCCGGGGACAGCAGCGTAAAAGACTTCCAGCAGCCCAACCGGACCCGGGGCGGGGATAGCTATCTTCTGAAGCATGTGGGCGCTCTCGGCCCTGCGCTCACCTGGGAGAGCACGCTGGGCCTGCACCGCACCAGCTTCCACTGGTCTCCGGCTACCCCGGGAGCCGGGCCGTTCCGCGGCCAGCTGGATGCCCCCGGTGGCGAGAACTTTGGTTCCTACGCTGAAGATCGGCTGGACCGCATCAAGAACCTGACCCTTCGGAGCGAGCTCAGTGCCTTCATCGGAGCC
>JBAXHE010000312.1:0-1781 GCA_037139055.1 Betaproteobacteria bacterium
TTGACTCGGGATGGCCTCTACCATCGCTTCCGGGAACACGCCATTTTCTGTCGTAGGTATTTCTACCCTTTGATTTCAGATTTCCCGATGTACCGGGGGCTTCCCTCGGCCGAGTCCCGGAACTTGCCTGTGGCGACCGAAATAGCTGCCCAGGTGCTATGTCTTCCGATTTATCCAGCCCTTACCGCAGGGGAACAGCAGGAAATCGTGGACATCATTCGGAAGGGCTGACGAGGGCGTCCCTTTCCCGGGTGCCCGCAAGGCCAAGGAGCGCATGCGCGATTCATCGGAAGTGGGACCAGCCTTCCTGGCAAGCCTGAAGGGGCCATCGCGGTGAGTTCCTTCAAGGTCAACCTGGTGGCCAATTATGTGAGCCAGATCTATGTGACGGTGATCAGCATCGTGCTGGTACCGGTGTATGTCCACTACATGGGCGTGGAGGCCTACGGTCTGGTGGGGTTCTATGCCATGTTGCAGGCCTGGTTTCTCCTGCTGGACCTGGGCCTTTCCCCCACCTTGGCCCGGGAGACGGCCCGGTTCCGGGGCGGGGCCCTTGACCTTCACACGCTGAGGAGCCTGCTCCGTGCCCTGGAGGGGGTCTTCCTGGTCATTGCGGTGCTGGGTGGGGGCCTCGTCGCTCTAGGGGCCAAGGCCATCGCCCAGCGCTGGATCCGGGTGGAGCACCTCCCTCTTGAGGCGGTGTGGCAGTCCGTGGCCCTGATGGGTGGCGTCATGGCGTGCCGGTGGATTTCCGGGCTCTACCGGGGGGCCATCAATGGCTTTGAGCAGATCGTCTGGCTGGGGGTGTTCAATGCGGCCATGGCCACCATCCGGTTCGTGGTCATCATCCCCGTTTTCCTGTTCGTGGGCGTCTCTCCGGCGCTGTTCTTCCTGTACCAGTTTGCCGCGGCCCTGCTCGAGCTGGGCCTCCTGGGCTGGAAGACCTACCGCCTGCTGCCGAGGCCGGAGGTGCCGAGCCCCGTGGCCTGGGCCTGGGAACCCCTCCGGGGGGTCCTGAAGTTCTCCCTGGCCGTGGCCTTTGCGGGCTCGGTCTGGGTGCTGGTGACGCAGACGGACAAGATCATCCTTTCCAAGCTCCTGTCCTTGACCGACTACGGGTATTTTTCCCTGGCCGTGATCCTGGCGAGTGGTGTGTCCGTGGTCAGTGGCCCTGTCAGCGGCGTCCTGTTGCCACGCATGAGCCGACTTTCGGCGGAGGGTGATGCCGATGGGGTCAAGCACGTCTACAGTCACGCCACTCAGATCGTTGCGGGCATTGCCTTCCCCGTGGCTCTGGTGCTGGCGAGCTTTCCCGCGGCGGTGCTGCTGGTCTGGACCGGGAACCCGGTTATCGCGACCAGGGTCGCTCCGGTCCTGAGGCTCTACGCCCTTGGCAATGCCTGCATGGCGGTCAGTTCCTTTGCCTACTTCCTTCAGTTCGCGAAGGGGAACCTTCGCCTGCACATCCTGGGCAGTGGTCTCTTTCTGCTGCTGATGGTGCCAGCCCTGGCCTGGGCAACCTGGCGCAGCGGAGTGCTCGGGGCTGGTTGGGTCTGGCTGGGCGCGAACCTGCTCTATCTGGTGTTCTGGGTTCCCCTCGTTCATGCCAGATTCCTGGAGGGCTACCACCGGCGTTGGATTACCCGGGATGTGGCCCAGATCGCCTTGCCCACCACCTGCCTGGCCTTGGCCCTTAAGGCGGCTCTGATCTGGCCTCAGGGCCGCTGGCTGGCGCTGAGCCTGCTGGCGGGGATCGGTGCCATGCTGGTGGCAGTGGCCGT
>JBAXHE010000313.1:0-1773 GCA_037139055.1 Betaproteobacteria bacterium
CGTTTGCTCCGACCGGCATCATCTCCAACGGCATCATCGCCAAGATGGCCGGCGGCCTGGGAATTGCCCCTGAAGCGCTGAGCGGTCTGGCCTGGAAGATTCACTTCAATTCCGAAGTGGCTCAGGGCTTTGCCAACATCGGCGGCTTCTTCGTCATGGGCGGCTGGGCTTGGATTGCACAGCAAAAGGGTGGAAATCTGAACATTGATGATCTGGCCCCGAAACCTGAGCCATTCAACAAGCATCAGATCCTGACGCTGGCCATGGTTGGACTGCTGATCCTTCTGGTTATTGCACCTGGCCTCGGTCCTTTGAAGCCTTTCTTCAAAGCCAATGCCTGGTTTGCCAATGTGATCTCGAACGTCGGCACGATCGCCTTTGTTCTGTCGTGCGTCCTGATGCTTACCGGTTCCGGTGACTCCAAGGCGGCCGTCAAGGTCGTTCCGTGGGGCGTGATCATGATGGTCTGCGGCGTCACCGTGCTGATCGAAGTCATGGACAGGTCGGGTGGCCTCAACGCCCTCGTCTCCGTGATGGCTTCCGTCTCCAACCCGGTAACGATCAACGGCACCCTGGGCTTTGTCACCGGCATCATCTCGGCCTACTCCAGTTCGTCGGGCGTGGTCATGCCGATGTTCCTGCCGATGGTTCCGGGCCTGGTCCAGCAACTCGGTGGTGGCGATCCAGTCGCCATGATCTCCTCGATCAACATCGGCGCTCACCTGGTTGACACTTCACCACTCTCGACACTCGGCGCTCTCTGTATCGCCTGTGCCGGTGACCATGAAGACAAGGCCGCACTGTTCCGCAAGCTGCTGCTCTGGGGTCTCTCCATGTCAGTGGTTGGCGCAGCAATCTGCTACATCTTCTTCGGTTTGCTCGGCATGTAAGCTGAAAGCATAGTTTCAGACCTGGCCGGCGGTTTATCCCGCCGGCCTTTTTTTGTCCGCATGATCAGTAATGACACACACCACAATCAGTGACACTACAAAACCAAAAAATCGCTTTTGCAGGACCACAAGTCGGTGTTACAATCCTTGGATAGCCTGACCTGCAGGCTATCGATGAAGAACCTACCAGCGCAACAGAGAGAGACACCCTACGTACAAAATATCATAGCCATTGATGGATGAACTCAATGCCTATACCAAACTTGATGATTGAATAAGCCTGGTTACCAAGGCCATTTCTCCAAGCGTAACGAATCCGCTTTTTTCCACACAGCACCCTCAATAAATGCCGGGGGTACAGGAAATTGCCGCAGGCAGAAGCTGAGATGCGTCGTAGGAATGCCTGCCAAAAAGCAGGATTGCGTTCAGGACTTCCCAGAACCTCGTTTCATTCCTGGTTGGATCATCAAAACAACAGAATAAATTTGCCCTGCCCGCAAGGTTTATAAAACCTACGAGCAAGCCTGGCTTACCCAATCCGGTCACGCGAAGAACAATAAAAAGCGACCCAAACGATTTAGCAATTGCAGCAAATAGTTTGTTTTTTTGTTTTTTTTATGTATCGCAACATTTTGGGAGGTAACTGTGGACATTTCTTTAGTAGCAATCATGTCTATCGTTGCGCTGCTGATAGTCGTTATTATCAGCTGCGTCAACGAAGACCTTAACGTAGGTTTCCTGGCAATCGGTTTTGCCATCATCGTCGCAGGCGTCTGGGGTGATACCACTGGCGCCAAGGTGATGGGATACTTCCCGACCAGCCTGTTCATGATCCTCGTCGGTGTCACCTTCATGTTCGGTATGGCGCAAACCAACGGAACCA
>JBAXHE010000314.1:0-1770 GCA_037139055.1 Betaproteobacteria bacterium
GGAATAGGCGGTGTAGGGGTCCTGCTGCCAGAAGTAATACGGAAAGTTGTTGGCAACAAACCAACTGTAACTCAATGATCCCCAAGACCCACCTGGCCTAACCCAATAGGCCGAGTTATTAGGTTCCGCGGGAGCAACGAAAAAGATCTTGTAAGCCGCCCCATAAGCCGTGTAAGCAGTCGCTGGGCTATCCACCCCGCCGCCTCGGCTATAAGCGGTGTTGTTGGCGATGGTGCTGTTGGTAATGATGACCCAGTCGCTGTAGCCGTTGGGCCGCTGGGTGAAGATGGCACCGCCGTAATACGATGTGTTGTAGGCAAAGGTGCTGTTGGAAATGAACGTGGTGCTGATGTAGGTAAAGAGCGCACCGCCCACGCTGCCTTCACCATACGTGCTGTTGTTGCTGAATGTGGAACGGCTGATGTTCAGGCTGGCGGCGTTGGTCATAACCGCCCCGGCCTGCCAGGCGGCTGTGTTGCCGTCGAATGTGGACGTCTGGATGTTCAGGTTGCCAGTGCTGTAGATGGCCCCGCCGTAGCCGGCGTTGTTGCCTGTGAAATTGGACCCGGTAATATTCACCGTGGCCCCGCTGGCCACGCGAATGGCGCCGGCGCGTTCGTCGGAGTGGTTTGAGATGAACTTGGAGTCGTTGATGTTCATCGTCGAGTTGGCGTCCACATAGATGGCACCCGCGTCGCCGGCTCCGTTGTTCTTCGTGTTGTGGGTGAAGTTCACGCGGGTGAGCGTGGCGGTTTCCGTGTGGACATAAATTGCCCCACCAACGGTGTTCGATGAGTTGTTGTTGAGGATGTTCGTGTCGGTGATGTTCAGCTTGCCGTTATAGGCATAAATCGCGCTGCCCTGGAGCGGTGTGCCATTGCCGTCGAACGTGCTGCCGCTGATGTTGATGATGTTTTGGTTTTCACCCGCAATGGCCGCACCGCCGCCGGCATGCGTGTAGTTGCCTGTGAAGGTGCTGTTGGTCACCTTGAGCGGGGCACCGGCCTGGAGGTAGATCGCTCCCCAGTAATAGGCGTGGTTTGAGGTGAACGTGCTGCCGTCCACCGAAGCGCTGCCGCCCGTGCAGACATAAATCGCACCGCCGTTTGACGATGCATAGTTGTTCTGGAAGGTTGAGCCCTTCACCGTGAGCACGCCGGGCGAGCCGACAATGATCGAGCCACCATTCACACCTGTGGCGTTCTTGAACACATTGTTGGTCAGGTTCAGGTTGCCCCAGGTGACAAACTGGCCACCCTGGGTGCCCTGGCCGCCGTCGATCGTCACGCCCGAGATATCCGCCGTCACACCCGACGAGACACGGAATAGGCCGTAATCGCCCTGGCTGGCCGATGGCGCCTTGATGGTGATCTTGTCAGCCCCCGGGCCAACGATCTTGACGTTCGACGAGAACGTGATGAAGCTCGAAAGCGTGATGGATTGGCCGTAGATGCTCGGGTCGAACTGCACCGGCAACCCGGTGGCCATGGCCTGGCCGACGGCCTGGCGGAATGTCAAAAGGCCCGCGCCGGGGTTGGCCGCATCTGAGGTGGTGTTCACCGTCAGCGGGGCCACCACGCTCACCGTCTGAGCGGGGCTGGCCACCGCCGCCTTGGCGTTGTAGTTGGTGGCGATTTCCTGCGGGGTCAGGGCGCGGTTGTAGAGGGCGATGTCGTCGAGCTTCCCGGTGTAGGCGGTCAATGTTCCGGCTAACTGCGGCCTTGAGATGCCAAGTTCAAGTGGCTCTGTGTTGAATAGATAATCCCATCC
>JBAXHE010000315.1:0-1770 GCA_037139055.1 Betaproteobacteria bacterium
GGGACAAGTTCTTCTCCGGGGCACCAGGTTGAACATTGCGCTACTGACGCTAATATCAGCGTTCTGCGTGCTAACAGTCCCAGCCGTGATTGGCCTATACATCGGCCCTTTTTATAAAATAGGGGTGATGAAGATTTTCGACATATTGTTATTAGGGGCTGTAATACGATTATCCATGTTCCCATTTGTTTTTGTGGTTATTGGTACGGGAGACCACCACAACATCATGGGAGGACCACTGGCCGAAGGCTTTTCCAATATAGTGGCCAGTGTACTGCTTGCGATGGCCTCTGGTGCCGTTGGGGTTACTTGGGGTACAGTTTTGAGTGGACTGGTGGGTGTGGCAGCGCATCTCTGGATTTACCTGCCCCGATGGTCCAGGTTTCGGGTCGATTCATCGGTATTCCTCCGACATGGCATTCTAATCCCAGGTATAGCCTTGCTTCCGCTTGTCGCAGCCAGGGGCATGAGTTGGGGTCTCCTGGCAAACAATCCGCAACTTGATGCAAAAATAAGAGTTGCGTCAATATTAATGTCTTTGGTGCTGGTTTGGCTGGTTGGATTGAACCAGGAGGAAAGATTGTTCTTAAAGTTCTATGCAAGGCGGCGTGCGTGAAGTCGTGAAGCCAAGTCACAGTCAATAACGAATTAAATATTAACGGTACTCTGGATGATTCTAGTGATTCGAAGAAAGGCTGAGTATGTTCCCAGAGCAAATTCCAGATGAATTGGTCAGCCAGGAATCGCCTACATGGCCAACTGGAGGGCTTGAAGAAGTAAATGGGTGCCCCGTGTGTGGAGATTCGCGAAGGCATATTTTATATTCTGGGTTGCGTGATCAACTTTTTTCCTGTGCGCCCGGAGAATGGGTGCTCCACGGGTGTGAGGCCTGTGGCAGTGCCTACCTCGACCCGCGCCCATCGCCGGAAACTATCCATATTGCCTACAAGAACTATTTTACTCATTTGGATAGCGGCGTACCAGTAGGAGGCTTTAATCGTCTGCGCAAAACGCTGGCTAATGGGTATCTTAATCACATGTATGGCACCAAAGAACATCCTGCAATAGCTTTGGGCATATGGGTCACGCAGTTGTTGCCCGGTCGGCGAGCTTTGCTTGATGCCGAAATGCGCCATCTCCCTAGGGTGTCTAAAGGCGCCCGACTATTAGATCTTGGCTGCGGGAATGGTAAATTTCTAACCCTGGCGCGCAGTGGTGGTTGGGACGTTCTCGGCGTGGATCCAGACCCCAAAGCTGTTATGGTTGCTCGCAGTCGCGGTCTGGACGTGCGCCTTGGGGGTGTGGAGGTGCTCAACTCGATGGCAGGTGCATTTGAAAGGATTACATTGAGCCATATGATCGAGCACGTTCACGATCCACATTCTGTTCTTCGCTCCTGTTACCGTCTTCTTAAAAAGGGTGGCATCATTTGGATAGAGACCCCCAATCTAGAAGCTTTAGGACATCTTCGATTTGGTGCTCATTGGCGTGACTTAGATCCACCTCGCCACCTAGTCTTATTTACACATGATTCGCTAGGACAATTATTGGGATCTAAAGGGTTCGTTGATATTAAAATTCAACCATGGCGACCATTGTGTGCTATGACCTTTTTCGCAAGCGAGGCAGTCGTAAATGGCAAAAATCCATGGGGTCCTATCAAATTAACCAAACAAATCCGACGAGAAGTGGCCAATGCAGAACGCCGAGCGCTCCAAATACCAAAAATTCGAGAATTTATTACGATAATTGCGAAAAAACCCATATGAG
>JBAXHE010000316.1:0-1768 GCA_037139055.1 Betaproteobacteria bacterium
ATGAGTTCGGTGAACTGGATGAAGTGGCTCTGGCCTACGCCACCAGCATCCACAATTGTTTTTATCAGGATTCAAGATGGCCCTTCTGTTCCTCATCGGATTCATCGCGATAATCGCCTTACCCTCAGTGCTGTGGCTCTATGCGCTGGCAGACGTAATCATAAATGAATTTAGCGGTTTGATAGTAAAGCTTGTATGGGCGTTGTTCCTGTGCTTCTTCCCGCCGTTGGGCACGCTACTGTACTTCCTTATCGGGCGGAGCCAGAGAATCACCTATTACCCGGTCGGAAGAGTCGTAGTGATTTGCATCCTGCTCGTGCCGGTGGTGATGATCATCGCCTATATCCTGTTTTCCTTGGGCCATTTACCGTTTATTATGGAACCACCGCCAAAGGCGATACAGATCTAGCTGAGAAAGGGCTGAGCATGGCAGATACGTCTGATGATGTTGTCTGGATGTGCCCGAAGTGCAACGACCGGGGGTTCATCAGCAACTGGCAAGGCTCTATCTGGGATATGAGCGAGATGGGAGAAGTTGAGCACTGAGCAGTTGACCAACACCTACAAGAGGACACGATGAAACAATCACTTGGGCCAAAGACTTTACTGTTTCCGACGCCAGTCCTGATGGTCGGCAGCTACGACCAGGCGGGCAAGCCAAACCTGATGAATGCTGCTTGGGGTGGCATCTGCTGCTCCGAACCGCCCTGTGTTACCGTTTCAATCCGTAAAGCCCGCCATTCCTATGACAGCATCATGTCTCGCAAGGCTTTTACCGTCGGCATTACCAATGAAGTACACATTGCCGAAGCGGATTATGTCGGGATTGCCTCCGGACGTAACGTTGATAAATTTACCGTTGCCGGTCTGACTCCGGTCCGAAGTGAATTGGTGGACGCTCCCTATGCGGCAGAGTTCCCGGTAGTATTGGAATGCCGCTTGCTGCATACGCTGGATCTTGGGATTCACACTCAGTTTATCGGAGAAATAATAGATGTGAAGGCCGACCAGAGCATCCTGAGCGAAGACGGGTTGCCTGATATCCTCAAGCTAAAGCCTCTGGTTTATGATACCGCCCATAAGGGCTATCATACGGTCGGGCCGTTGCTGGGCAAAGCTTTTAACGTCGGAAAGAAGCTGTTATGAGATCAGAACCTTCCTCGCTGGACAAAGCCTTGGCAAAGGTGTGTGAGTTCTGCCCGGTTTGCCTTCATGCCCGTCATCACCAGAAAGGCATGGTCTTTGACTTTGTGAAAAACGTTGAGCAGGACATCTGTCCGTTCTGCAAAGCGTATGAGCAGGTACACGGGAAAAAGGCCCACGAAAAAATATGAGCGTACTGGATTGACACAATATTCAGGAGAGGACTGATGACCAAAGCTGACATCGCCGAAAGAATAGCCGAGACCATCAATACGACAAGAAAGGATGGGCAAGACACTACTGACTTGGTTTTCGAGTTGATGAAGAAGGTGCTGGAACGGGAAGGCAAACTAAAGATTGCGGGCTTCGGAGTGTTTGAGGTCAAAGAAAAACATGCTCGTCGTGGCCGGAATCCGCAGACCGGAGAAGAGATGACTATCACGCCCCGGCGCATCCTGACCTTCAAGGCGAGCCAATTGTGGAAGCAAAGTCTCAATTCGTAGGGAGGGACGTGCTGAATCAAGAAGTGGCACTGGAGACCATTACATCCGAACGAAAATATGGAGTGATTCATGTCACCATTTGCCTGGAACGACAGTTATTCAGTCGGTAATACTGAACTCGA
>JBAXHE010000317.1:0-1763 GCA_037139055.1 Betaproteobacteria bacterium
TGAAACTCGCCTGGATGGGCCAAGCCGTTTAAGCTGAGGCTCGCCGATAATCAGAAATCGGAATATGCGGAGGGGAGGGACGCATCCCTCCCCTGCTTGATTCATTGACGAAATAACTTAAAAAACATTTGATCTCAACAGTTACAAAAGAACCCCGGGCGCTGTCTGCACCCGGGGTGAGAGGCTCTAGAGGCCGCGGAAGGCAACGGCGGCAACGTTGGCATTCACGGTCATGGGCATGGCAGTGACCGTGGACCAGGTTCGGCCTGTGCTCGCAGCCGAGACGGTACCTACCCAACCCGTGGGAACGGTGATGGTGAAGGTTCCGGTAGCGCTGGAAGTGACCGTGCCGTTGAAGGTGACCCCGCCGGCGGTGCCGGTGTAGGTGAGGGTCACCCCGCTGACGTTGCTGTTGTTGCTGGCCAGCCGCGTGGTACCCGCAATGGTCTGGGCCGTGCTGAAGTTCTGGGTCCTGGCCGCGGCGAGGTTTGCCACGGTCACGCTGGCCGGCAGGAAGAGAGTTCCCCGCAGGGTGGGCGTGATGGTGCCACTCCAGTTCGCAACCGCATTGAAGGCGTAGGTGCCCGCTGCGCTGGTGGTGGCAGTGCCACCGCCAGTGCCGCTGAAGGTGACCGTGACACCGGCCAGGGGGGTGACCCCGGTGGTGACCGTGCCCGTGACAGGCCAGATGGCACGGCCCGTGAAGTTCTGGCCCGTGGTGTTGGCGGCGATGCGGTTCAGGGTGATGCTGGTGGGCGTGAAAGTGTAGCCCACCTTCGAGGGAGTCAGGGTCCCACTGTAGCGGCTGGGCACCACCGTACTGTAGGCGCCCGTGGCATCAGTGAGCGAAGTGTAGCCACCGGCGATGGCCACTGCGACACCAGGTATGCCGGCCCCGTTGGCGGTGTTGGCAGTAACCTTGCCAGAGACCACAAACCCCGTGACCGCACTGAAATTCTGGCCAGGCATGTCCGCGGTGGCGGCCGTGATGGTGATCGGGATCGGGGTGATGAAGTAGCCCGCCTTGGTCGCCACGAGAGTGCCTGTGTAGGGAGCGACCAGGACCTTGCTGTAGTTCCCGCTGGCATCAGTGGTGGCGGTTCCACCCGAGCTGAAGGTGATGGTGGCCCCAGCCAGCGCGGTGGCGCCTACCGTAACCCTGCCTGACAAGGTGATCACGGGCGTCGCGGTGAAGTCCTGGGCGGTCTTGTTGGCGACCAGACTGGTGTAGGTGTAGGCGGCCGGCGAATACTGGTAGCCGTAGGTGATGGGGGTAGACGTGCCGGTGAAACCCACGGGCACGGAGTAGGTGTAGGCACCAGTCACGTCCGTGAGGGCTGTCTGCCCATCGCTGACGCTGACCAGCAGACCCGACACCGGCAGGCCGGCGCTCGTGATGGTGCCGCTGACGTTCACCTTGGGGACACCAACGCTGGCGATGTTGCTCGGCACAGAGTCCCCGGCCTGGTTGTAGGCGGTGACTCGGTAATCGTATTTGGCCGAGTCGGCCACGGTGAAGTCACTGTAGCTGCGGACGTTCGGCACGACGGCGCCGATCTGGATCCAGGCGTCGGTGCTGCCACCAGCGCGGCGCTGGATGGAGAAACCGGTTTCGTCGGTGGAGTTGTCCTTCCAGGCCAGATCCAGGCGAGTGGCGTTGATGCTGCTGGCCGTCAGCGCCGAGGGGGCCTTCGGGACCGTGCGGGCCACGTTCAGGATCATGGGCCGCATGAAGTCGTTCTCTTCATGGCCGAGGATGTGGC
>JBAXHE010000318.1:0-1753 GCA_037139055.1 Betaproteobacteria bacterium
CATCATCCTCAACATCAACAAGGTCCTCTCCGTCGAGGAAATCGCACAGCTCACCAGCACCGAAAATTCCGCAGCAGAGTCGCTTGTCGCTTCAGGAAGCATGCCGTAAACAGATCGCAAATGTATCTACTGATAATTTCGGAGAACATACGATGAAAAACTTCATGAATAAACGATATTCAGAAACTCAACCAAGAAATGACTTTGTCTTGAATTTTTCGGACCCGAGCTATGCCGGTGAAATGGCCCGTCTTTTACGGCCTGCCGAAACACTGCAGAAAGACAGCTGCACAAAATGGCAATCCATTTTTGATGCACCTGCCAGCAAAACCAAACCGGACTCGTAGAAAGACTCACTAAGCAAACGGAACCTGTACAAGCCGTTTTGGCATCAAGGAGGTAAGCATCATGAACCTGCGCTCAATTCGTGTTCGATTACTCGGGATGACGGGCATCCTGAGTATTGGCTTTGCGACTTACCTCCTCAGTGCCGTCGCGACCAACTATCTCGCCATGCAGGAGAGCCAGCGGATTATGGCGGTCAGTGAAGTCGCCGTGGCAACCAGCGATCTGGCGCATGAACTGCAAAAGGAACGAGGACTTTCGGCCGGGTTCATTGGCTCGCAAGGCAGAAAATTCGCGGCTGAAATCGTAAGCCAGCGCAAACTCACCGATGCTCGCGCCGATTTGCTGCAGAAAGCTCGCGCGCAACGATCCAGCGTCCTGCCCGAATCCTTTGCTTCCCGACTCAAGGAGGCTGAGGTTTTCTCTGCTCAGCTCCAACAGCGCCGCGAAGCGGTGAGCGCCCTGACCCTCAGCGGTGCCGATTCATTCGATTTCTATACCCGCCTGATCGATCTCAACCTGGCAGCCGTCGCCCAGGTCGCCCCGACGCTATCCAACGCCGACGTGGCACGGCGCTTTGTCGCCTACAACGGTTTCATTCAGGCCAAGGAATACGCCGGACGCGAACGCGCAACGCTTAACGCCGCCTTCTCCTCTGACCTGCCGATCCCGGACACTATCCTGCGGCGCCTGATCGGCATTCTGACCAATCAGGAAACTCACCTCAGCATCTTCCGCACGATGTCCGATGAGGCCCACAATAAATCACTGGACACGCTTCTGGCAGCCGACTTCTCCACAACCACCGCGAGCATGCGCAAACTGGCTCTCGATGCGGCCAGCAAAGGCAGTTTCGGCGTGGTTCCCGGCGAATGGTTCGCAACCATCACACGGAAAATTGACGCCATGAAAGGTCTCGAAGACCAGATCGCTGCACAGATTCTCATCGTCGGAGAACACGCGTTCAAGGAATCACGCAACGGGATGATTGTCGCCATGGTCTTCGCCCTGATAGTCATCCTCATTTCAGCGCTTTTTAACTGGCTGCTGAGAAGGATGCTGCGCGACATGCACGTCATCACGGAAGGGGCTCAATCACTGGCCGATGGCGACCTGAATCAGGCGATCGCGGTCAACCGCAAGGATGAAGTCGGCGAACTTCAGGACGCCCTCGCCCGGACGGTCAGCAAACTCGGCAACATCATCGGTGAAGTGCGTACCGCCGCCGACAGCCTGACCAATGCCGCCGGACAGGTCTCGGCCACCGCCCAGTCGCTGTCGCAATCCTCATCCGAACAGGCCGCTTCGGTCGAAGAGACCACCTCGTCGATGGAACAGATGACCGCGTCGATTACCCAGAACACCGAGAACGCCAAGGTCACCGACGGCATGGCCTCGAAAGCCGCCA
>JBAXHE010000319.1:0-1745 GCA_037139055.1 Betaproteobacteria bacterium
ATAGATGACCGTCAACTTGGAGGACTTCCTGATGACTGGTTAGTTATCGAACAACTTATTCATAAACATATTAAAGAACTATTATGATAATTTCAATATCGGGACGAATGCATTCCGGTAAAGATACGGTAGGATCCATTATTCAGGATTATACAACCAGGTCTTCAGGACATGTTAAAATTATTGATGGTAAACCAGTACCTATTATGGGTCCATCTAGATTTACTATCAAGAAATGGGCAGGTAAGCTCAAGACAATTGCTAGCATGATGACTGGCATTGAAGTAGAACGTTTTGAAGAGATGGATTTTAAGATGACTGATCTTGGACCTGAATGGGACAGCCCTGAAGGAATACCAATGACCGTACGTGAATTCTTACAGAAGTTAGGTACTGAAGCTATCCGTAACGGCTTACATACGAATGCCTGGGTAAACGCTCTTATGAGTGATTACGTCACATTTACAGCTGTAGATAAAGATAATGTAATGACTCATCTCAATTATTTTGATTGGATCATTACAGACACTAGGTTCCCTAATGAACTTAAAGCTGTAAAAGATAAAGGAGGAATTACTATCCAGGTACGCCGTGGTCCTAAACCAACTGGACCGTTACATCCATCAGAAACTGCATTAGATGATGCAGAATTTGACTATGTAATTGATAATAATGGAACAATGGAAGAACTAGCTGTAAAAGTTAGTATGATTTTAATCGCAGAAAATATAATACAATGATAGTAATACATCACAACAAGGATCTCGACGGATTTGCATCCGGAGCGATCTGTAAAAGAGCATTCCCAGATGCTACGTTAATTGGCTGGGACTATAAGGATCCTATTCCTTGGGATAAGATTCCTACACAACAAGAGATTATCATGATTGATATATCTTTTCCTATTGCAGATATGATAAGTCTTAGACAGTATGCGCATAGTCTAACTGTTATTGATCATCATATATCTTTTAAAAAGGACTTTGATCAAGCATTTAAAGATGTACCTTTTGAGACTCATGGTATCAATTATATCTATAAAGAGAATCAAGCAGCATGTGAGATTGGTTGGGATTATTTATTCCCAGGTACCAAGAAGCCATTAGCTATTCATTTACTAGGTATGTATGATACATGGCGTAAAGATGATCCAATATATAACTGGGAAGACGTTGTTCTTCCGTTCCAGTATTATATGCGAGTAGAATGCACTTCTGCAGAATCATTTCCTCTACATTACTTTGATATCGATTCAACAATTGGTGAAGACGTACGGAGGGGAAAAGTAATTGTTAAGTATCAATCTAAACAGGATAGATTAGCATGTGAACGTTCAGCATTCACTGCTTATATATCATCAGATGGTAACAAAGATGTTTATGAAGCTATATGTTTAAATACAAGAGCATTCTCTTCTAATACAATGGTATCTATATATAATCCTGAAAAACACGATCTTATGATTGGATTTGAGTTTACAGGTACTAAATGGAGTGTATCATTAAGAAGTGATAAACCTGAAGTAGATGTATCAATTATTGCTAAATTTAGAGGTGGGGGTGGTCATAAAGCTGCTGCTGGTTTTGAATGCGATAAATTTGAAGATATCTTCTGGGGATTTGGTAAATAATTAATAAGAGGGAGTATAATAACTCCCTCATTTTTAAACTTATATAATTAATGGCTAGTAAGAATTCAACTGAAGTACATAATTCCATATATGGATGTGGATTTATTCATGTATA
>JBAXHE010000320.1:0-1739 GCA_037139055.1 Betaproteobacteria bacterium
TCTAGCCAGTAGTCGACACAAGCCTTGGCCAGAGCGCGGTTGGTGTCGATACTGATAGTCAGATGGCGCGAAGCGATGCTCTCCAGCGCAATCGGCACCTCGGTGCACGCCAGGACCAGACGCGTGGCACCACGCGCCAGCAAAGCCTCGGCGACGTTCTCCAGCAGACGCCCACCGGCTTCGACATCACCGCCCTTGACCGCGTAGCAGCCCGGCGTGAACCATTGATCGAGTTCCTCGTCGGTCGAGCACAGACACACCAAGCCTTCAGCCTCGATGCGCTGTTGATACATCCCGGATGAAAGCATCCCGCGTGTAGCAATCAGCCCGACCGGGCCATCTACCCGTGACTGACGCAAAACCCCTAGCGTGGCGTCAACGATATGAATCAGTGGCACCGGGCTGGCCGCGGCCAAGTCAGCAAACCAGTTGTGCGCGGTATTGCAGGGGATGACGATGCGCGTGGCACCCGCCGCAACCAGATGCTGCAGTCCATCGAGCATCGCCGGCAGCGGCGATTCTCCGGTTCCGGCCAGGGCTTTCTGGCGATCCGGAATTTGCGCCACGTTCCAGGCGACGACCGGGACGTGGTCCTGGTCGCTGGCTGCCGGCATTTCCTGCACCAGCTTGTGCAGGAAATCGACGGTGGCCAGCGGCCCCATGCCGCCGAGAACGCCAATCAGAGGTTTAGTTTGTTTCATGGGGTTCAGGGATGCGGCAGTCCATCGGTGAAACCAAAGGCATCGCGGTAGCCGAACAGGGCCACCGAGCCGCCGGTATGCACGAAGACAACGTTCTGACCTTTGCGGAAGACGCCCTTGCGGATCAGGTCAATCAGACCGGCAAAGCCCTTGCCGCTATACACCGGGTCGAGCAGCAGGCCTTCGTACTGTGCGGCCAGGGTCACCGCTTCAACCATGCCCGGAGTCGGACGGCCGTAGCCGGCGCCGACGTAATCGGAGTTGGCGACGATCATCTCACGCGGCAGTTCGCCACGGATGCCGAGCAGTTCCCAGGTCTGTTTAGTCAGCTTATAAACGCTTTCTTCCTGCTTCTCCTTGGGCTGGCGAACGCTGATGCCGAGCACCGGGATATGGCTATTCAACCCCTGGAAGCCGGTCACCAGGCCGGCCTGGGTGCCGGTGCTGCCGGTGGCATGCACCACATGGTCAATCGGCAGACCACTATCGTTGGCCTGCTGGACGATTTCCTGGGCGCAGACGACGTAGCCAAGGGCACCAATCGGATTCGAGCCACCACCGGGGATCATGTACGGACGTTCGCCTTGCGCACGCAAACGCTCGCCGACGAGAGTGATCTCGGCATTAAGGTCCTGCCCGGCCGGGCGGACTTCGAGCGTGGCGCCAAACAGGCGGTCAAGATAGACGTTGCCGCTACCGTAGTAGTCAGCGCTCGCGCCATCAACGCGCTCTTCCAGGAGCGCTGTCGCTTTCAGGCCGAACTTGCAAGCCGCCGCGACGGTCTGACGCACGTGGTTGGACTGGGTCGCACCGTGGGTGATGATGTGTGTGGCCTTCTGCGCCAGGGCTTCACCAATGAGAAATTCGAGCTTGCGCGTCTTGTTGCCGCCCGTGGCCAGACCGGTATTGTCATCGCGCTTGATGAAGATTTCCGGGCCCCCGAGCAGGCGGGTCAGGTTCGGCATATGTTCCAGCGGCGTCGGCGCCTGCGTCAAGCGCACTCGGGGGAAACGGGTCAGATCCATGAGGGTCACTTTC
>JBAXHE010000321.1:0-1739 GCA_037139055.1 Betaproteobacteria bacterium
CACCGAGGCCCTAGCATCAGGCACGTAATCGTTCGCGGTGCATGCCGGGAAACCAATACCAATCACCAGCCTGAACCAGAAGGCTGGGTCAGAAGAGCCTCGTGTCATACCAGGTCGCAAGGTGGGTCAAACGCTTCGGCCATAGCGCGGAAGCGGTTGCCGACACTTCCGTCAGAGCTTTCCCCAGCGCTCTTTCAACCAGGTACCCACAGCAAGTGTTCGGCCTTTCACCAGGTCTATGTTCGATTGATCGATGGGTGGACATCGTTTGTCATCCCTATGGCCGGAGACTCGGTGCATGGACTCTTTCTATGAAATGACACCGACCAATCGTAATGAGGCACCCTTTCTCTCCTTCAAGAAGGTTGCCCCATGCGGCCACTGACAGATCAGGACCATGAGCGCATGGACAACCTCCACCAGCAGGTCCGCATTGAAACGGACCTGAAACGACAGATCGCGCTCGTTGACCAGATCGCCGAGATCCTCGGTTATCCCAAGGTGGACCCGAGGGGTCCCTGGGCAAGGCAGCTGGTGCAGTTCATCTGCGCCGGCACCGACGAGGAATCAACCTGGGCGGGATCCCTCCAACGGAAGCGGGAGGAGGAGGCCCAAACCCTGCGAACACCCCAGCAGCAGGTCAAACCCAAGGCGTGAAATAAAAATTTTCTTAAAATATCAAATTAGCATTTGATGCTATAATTTATAAACAGTCCTAAGGCCAATGCAGATAGCATTCATTTGGAGGATCTAAAATGCCAAATATAAACTGTAATATCTTTAATTTCGAAAATTTAGCAGCACGTTTTTTAGATAACCCCTATGAATTTTTTGTAGAAAAGGACGTTCAAAGATTTGCCGAACTCAAAATTCTGGAGGGTAATGATTTTGACAGGAGACTATTACACCAAGAGTATCCTATGCCAGTAAAAAACAAACGAGAAATGACTGAATATTCTAGACAGGGAAGACCTCATTTAGATATGGCAGTATTAAATTCACGTTTTTTTACTCGGGCAATTACTACCGACTGGCATCCCAATCTGCAGGATAACAAGGCTTCATTAGCACTAGGCATTATCGATAAACCATGGATTGACTGCGGGGTAGAATTTAAATTTTTCAGGTTCGCAGCCACGAAAACAATTAGTAAGGCGTCTGGTCTGACTAGTTCAAAAATTAATGAACTCCTTTGGGACCTTGAAAAGCTGATTCACTATTCACATGCAAAACAAAATGAAAACCCACTCATCCAAGAGGCTTGGATAGCTATTTTTGAAGAGGTGGGTTCTGAGTCGGAATTGCCCGGAATTTACGATACGTCAAAAGTTAATTTTCACAATATTAAGAAAGGCCTTAATAAAGAATTTAATAGAGATCATAAAAAAATATTACTTGATAAAATAGAAAACATATTTTCTAGCGAGGAGATAAAAAAGGATTTACTAGAAAAAAAATGGATTACTTCCAAAATTGAGAATGTAAACTTAGGCTATTGCTGGAGAAAGGCCGAAAAAAGAACAGATATAAATTCGATTCCTTGATAATTAATTTCTTAATTCAGATTTAAAGCCTATACCTCCCACCACTCCCCATCCCCATGCATCTCCACCCTTGGATACAGCTCTGCGTAACACTCAGGCTGGAAGGTATGCTCAGGCACCAGGGCTTCGGGGTTCATGGTTGTCGCGAAATGCTTGAGGTCGGCCGGACTGGCGTGGCCAGAGGTGTGCAGGACC
>JBAXHE010000322.1:0-1737 GCA_037139055.1 Betaproteobacteria bacterium
TGGTTGAACTTGTCGAGTTGAATGTTGGTCCGTAAGAGGTTCCCCAACGGTTTTCCCAATGAATGGATATATTTTGTACACCGTCATATGGAATCGGCGCAAGCAGTGTGATTTCATTCCACCCGGTCACAAAGGTCAGGTTGCCCTGGAAAACAAGGGTGTAACCATTATTCAGCGGGTCCTCGTAATTTGCATTGGCATAAACGGAATTGGGGGTGAGTTTGAAATAGATCTTCTGGTTGGTCACGGTCTTTGGTCCGTTGGTACAGTTCAGGGCGATCTTGATGATGCTTTTGGCGGTTCCGAGATCGGTATGGTTGTATATCAGCGAACTCCAGGAATAATTCCAGCTGGAATAGACAGGCATGCTGTTTGAAACAGTTCCGCTGCCTATCTCTATATAATTCTGAGATCTTACGTGCAGGGTGAGTACTGTCAGCAATATTACGAGGTACATTCGGGAGAAGATTTTTTTTGTCATCTTGAAAGAATTTAGGAAGATAAGTTTATGCTGCAAAAATCACCAATTAATTAAGAGGACATCCTGCCGACAGGTTCAGATTCCTGAATTCGCACCTGTACCGGTCTCCTTTCCCGGATGCATAATTGACTTCCGCAATGAACTCCATCCATGAAACAGTTGTATGTGACGGATATGATTTTTGTAACTTTGCATCAAAGGAAACCTGCATGGATTCATTCATTACCATATTATATACGCTTCCGGTATATCAATGCCTGGTACTGTCGGTCCTGCTCTTTATTGCAAGGACTGAGTCGGGTGGATCTTCCAGGATCATTTTCGGGATGTTCAACCTGTTGCTTTCCATTTATTTCGCCTTCAACCTGCTTTACCGGGTGAAGGCCTTCCAGGCGATTGCATTCCTTTACTATCCGATCCTGCCGGTCATCCTGTGCTTCATCCCCGCATTCTATCTCTATATCCTGTCGGTCACCCGCCCCAACTTCCGGTTTACGGCCCGCAATGCCCTCCATTTCCTGCCGGCTGCCACGATCCTCCTGCTAAACACCCCATTCCTGTTCATGGCATCAGCCCAAAAAACCGAATACCTTTCCTTTTCATTCGGTTCCGGGCCTCCGGGACCGTTGATCATGTACCTGTTCACGGTTTATTTTATCGCCGTTTACGTGGTCATCAATATCCAGCTGGTGTTTTACCTTGTCCTGACGGTCAGGCAGTACCGAAAGCATCTCGAATATATCGAAAACCATTATTCTTCCACTGAGCAGATCGATACGGCCTGGACCACATCGGTCATGATATCATTTCTGGTCTTTTTTATTATCAACAATTTGCTTTATGTGATCGGGTTCAGGCAGCACTTCGTGGCCGGCATCCTTTATCCCGTTTCAATGCTGGGTATCACCCTGTATGCCGGAATGCGCGGTCTGAACCAGAGGGAAATTGCCGCCGGCATTGCGGTGGCAGCTGAGGGAACTCTGCCCGTGCTCATGAGAAGGCACGACCGATGCCGGGAAACATACCCCCTGACATGGGGGCACCCGCAAATCATTCGATCAAATACCAGGGGTCGTCCATGACCGATGAACAGAAAAGCGTGCTTGCTGAAAAGCTGGAGTCACTCATGCTGAATGAGAAGGTCTTCACGCAAAGCAACCTGACCATAGACCACCTTGCACAACGACTGGAGACGAACAGCAAATACATCTCCCAAATCATCAACGAGTTTTATCAGCAGAATTACTACAATTATA
>JBAXHE010000323.1:0-1734 GCA_037139055.1 Betaproteobacteria bacterium
CCCATTGATGGCGAAGGCAACGGGCCAAAGTTGATGGAGCAAAGCCAACACAGCTCCATGATGCGCGTGTGGTTCCTTCTTACCGTCTTCCTTCGTTAAGCCCGCAGCCTTTTGAATCCGCTTCTGAAACTCCTTCTCGGCTTTACCTAAATCATGGAGCAGTCCCGCTAACTCAGCGTGATCCTCCCCACCAAAGCAAGCGGCAAACTCTCTTGCTCGACGAGCCACACCCAGAAGATGTTTAACAAGCAATTGATCCGGACGAGCAAAGAATTGATTGGCATCCATGAGGTTAGTCAGAAGTTGAAAAAACGTATTGTTTGGTCAAACGCCAACTCCAGAAACGTGGGGGCATTGTAGCACATGGGCGATAGCCCGATAACAGGCCGCGTCCAGATCGCGGTTGTGCCGAAGATTTCAAGCTCAATTGGATATAGC
Source organism: Betaproteobacteria bacterium (assembly GCA_037139055.1). GTDB lineage: Bacteria > Pseudomonadota > Gammaproteobacteria > Burkholderiales > Rhodocyclaceae > Propionivibrio. The sequence goes on from JBAXHE010000323.1 coordinate 439, forward strand.
TCCATAAAAAGTCAGTTTATTGCATAAAATCATTTCTTACCATCTTAAATTCAAAATTTTGATAGTAAAGAATCTTTGGCGGTATTTTTTGTTGCTAACTTTGAACTGCTACTTCAATGTTTAACAAACGCCAGTAATGGCGCGGATTGAAACAAAGAATCTTTGCTATACGAGAACGGCCGATTTCCAATTCTGGAAACGGCTTCTCGCTGGCAGGCAACGAGTTGCATGCGCACTGAGGCGTCGATTCAAGTTGCGCGATGAAAACGTGAGCACCAGAAGACTATTTTGTGAGCGCCGAGGAGACTACGCCAATTCTATCGCAACCCGAGTGGAGGCAGAAGACATGCCTTCTGGCAGGCGTATCTTCCAGTGGCTTGTGCTCTGATCCACCTGCAAGAAGAGATGGGCTTCGCTTGGGGGATAGTCGGATGGATGGTCCACCAGAAGAAAGTCCGGCCCCATTTGAGCCACCAAGACGTGATCGGAACCCAAGATCAAACGCATTTTCACAACAGCGGAATGGCCCCCTCGACTGGAATCTATCATGAGCGACGAATTTTTCATCCATCGCTCGCGAACTTACGCCACCCAACATAGGCTGACGTTGGCCGAGCGACTTGGATTCGGCATTCACGGAACCGTACATGCAGCGATGAGCAATGTCAAACCAGGCAAGACCGCCGTTAAGGGTTTTCGAGAAATCGATCCATATTTGCGAGAACGCCACGCCTACGAACGGCTTCGAGAAGCATCCATAGCAAAGATCTCTGGGTTCAATGTGCCCCAACTCATTCGTTTTGATGACAATCTCTGGGTTGTCGAAATAACCATCGTCACCCGTCCATTCGTGCTCGATTTCGCCGGATCTTATTTGGATATGCCTCCAGAGTTTTCGGACGAAATATGAGAAGAATGGGAATCTGAAAAGATGGAACAATTTGAGAATCGCTGGCCCATCGTGCAGTCGCTTCTCGGCGAACTCGAGAATCTCGGCATACATTTGCTGGATGTTTCTCCGAGCAATGTGGCGTTTTAGTTTCCCGTGGAGGACTTCTCTGGCGCAAGACAAACGTCTCCTGAGCAACTGCCAATGTCGTTTTTTCGGCAGTTGTTCCCTACCCGGCTCATCGGCCGTATGTCCGCAAAAGTCCATGGGACTATCACTTGGTCACTTCGAGAGTGGCAAATGCGTAACAGCCGAAAATCGTTCAAACAAGGCAAATCTGAAAAAATATAATTTTGGAGACGTGGGAGGCTAAACTTTGAACGGGTAAGAATGTTAATTATCGCGAC
>JBAXHE010000324.1:0-1732 GCA_037139055.1 Betaproteobacteria bacterium
GTAGAGTCGGTGCCAATTGGCCGCATTGGCGCCATGGCGGCCAAGCAGGTCATTCTGCAAAAAATCCGTGATGCCGAGCGTGAGATGTTGCTCAATGATTTCATGTCGCGCGGCGACAAGATCTTTGTCGGCACGGTCAAGCGCATGGACAAGGGCGACATCATTGTCGAAAGTGGCCGCGTCGAAGGTCGGCTGCGACGCAGTGAAATGATCCCAAAGGAAAACCTGCGTGTCGGCGATCGGGTACGGGCCATGATCATGGAAGTAGACCTCACGCTGCGTGGCGCCCCTATCATCCTGTCCCGCTCAGCGCCTGAATTCATGATTGAGTTGTTCCGCCAGGAAGTGCCTGAAATAGAGCAGGGTTTACTGGAGATAAAGTCCTGCGCCCGTGATGTCGGTTCACGCGCCAAGATTGCCGTGCTGTCGCATGACAAGCGCGTCGATCCGATCGGCACCTGTGTCGGCGTCCGCGGTACCCGTGTCAATGGGGTGACCAATGAATTGGCCGGCGAGCGTGTCGATATCGTGCTCTGGAGCGAAGACCCGGCGCAGTTTGTGATCGGTGCGCTGGCTCCGGCCAATGTTTCCCGCATCGTGGTGGACGAAGAACGCCACGCCATGGATGTGGTGGTTGACGAAGAAAATCTCGCGATCGCCATTGGACGTGGCGGACAGAATGTGCGCCTGGCGTCCGAGCTGACTGGCTGGAAGATCAACATTCTGGACGCGGCCGAATCAGCGCAAAAACAAGCCAGCGAGACCGATGTGGGTCGCCGACTGTTCATGGAAAAGCTCGATGTCGACGAGGAAATTGCCGACCTCTTGATCGCCGAAGGTTTCACCAGTCTGGAGCAGGTGGCTTATGTGCCGCTGGAAGAAATGCTCGAGATCGAGAGCTTCGACGAAGACACGGTCAACGAGTTGCGCATGCGTGCCAAAGACGCTCTGTTGACCATGGAGATCGCGCACGAAGAGAACGTGCAGGAAGTTTCTCTGGAATTGCGTGACCTTGAGGGGTTGACGCCGGAACTGATCGGAAAACTTGCGGACAGTGGTATCCACACCCGCGATGATTTGGCCGATCTGGCGGTAGACGAACTTACCGAAATCACGGGCCAGTCCGAGGACGAAGCCAAGACCTTGATCATGAAAGCGCGCGCGCACTGGTTCGCCAATGAAGCCGCCTCTCAAGAATAAAGCCGATGTCATGAATACATGAATACGAAATTTCAGTGATGGCCAGCAATAGCCCGTCGGGCTTGTCAGGCCGAACTAAAGGTTACACACCAAATGTCCAGTACGACCGTCGCCGAGTTTGCAACCGAACTCAAAAAATCAACCGAAACGCTGCTTGAGCAGTTGAAGTCGGCAGGGGTGGCTAAATCAGCCGCTTCTGACAAACTGACTGAAGCCGACAAGCAGCGTCTGCTTGGCTTCCTGCAAGCCAGCCATGGCACTGCCAGTCCGGAACGCAAGAAGATCACGCTGGTCAAGAAATCGACCAGTGAGATCAAGCAAGCCGACGCAACGGGCAAGGCCAGAACCATTCAAGTGGAGGTTCGAAAGAAACGAACCTTCGATTATTTCAAGGCGTTCAATCGTTCGCAATGCACGCAGATATATCTGTTGTCGATTTGGTTTGTCATAATCTGTGTCGGTTTCTCTAATTTTAATTCGAGCTGTAAAATATTTTATTTTTACAATTTCGTGTTTTGGAAAAAGAAAATGA
>JBAXHE010000325.1:0-1726 GCA_037139055.1 Betaproteobacteria bacterium
GCAGCCGCGCCCTCGGGTCCCAAAATATGCATTGATACAAGTACAAGGCCAACTATATTTACAGAGCCCCATATCGCAAAATTTTGTTTTACAACACGCATAGTGTCGCGTCCGAGTTCTATCATCTCAGGGATTTTTGCAAAGTCATCCTTCATTAGTGCAACGTCAGCCGCCTCAATTGCTGAGTCTGAGCCAATCGTTCCCATCGCAATTCCAATATCAGCAAGAGAAAGTGCAGCTGCGTCGTTTACGCCATCTCCAACCATAGCCAATCTTTTTTTAGGGTTTGCACTTAGCTTTACATACTCAAGTTTTTCTTCTGGGAGCATGTGCGCGTGGTACTCTGTTATTCCTACGCTTGATGCTATGCGCGAAGCGACATTCTCATTGTCTCCCGTAAGCATAACGATTGACTCAACGCCAAGAGTTTTTAGTTTCTGAATAGCAGTTTTTACATCTGGACGAAGTTCGTCTGCTGATGTTATTATTCCGACAACCTTTGAGTCTAGTCCAAATATGGTTACGTTTAATCCAGCCTTTTCAGCCGTAATTAGTATTTCTCGAATCTCAGCATCAAATACGACACCCGTCGATTCTACGAATAAAGCATTTCCTGAGACTATTGTTTTGGTTCCGAGCTTGACCCGCATTCCTTTACCTGGAAGTTCCTCAACATTGTCAGGTTTTTCAATTTTTGTTTTCTCATCAAACCAAAATCCATTTTTATCAAATAAGGCAGTTAAATTATCATTTTCAATAGTATGAAATAACTTAAATGAATTCTTTTTAATGAATTCATCAATTCTATATTCAATAGGAAGTGGATTATTAATTCTTACCATAAAATTTATTGTTTCTTATTTATGAATAGATTTATCATTTCCAAATACTCAAGTAACTTTTCAGACTTACCCCCTAATTTATTAATTTCAAGAAACATTACAAAATCCAAATTATCGTCTATATGTGAAAATAATCCCAATGGTAATTCTGTTTTAATATTACCTGATATTACTAATTGATGTGCTTCAATTATATATTTATTAATTACTATTATACCACTTTTTTCACTATTAGTTTCCTCATTCTTATAAAAACAGCCATCTACAAAATTAAAAATTAGAGGAATTTCAATACCGGCATAATTATCTATATATGTTTCAAAATTGAAAGTATTTGCATATGAGCCATTTATTGATTTTTGTAATTTTAAATTACATGTTAGTTTAGAATATGAAATACTATTTAAGAGAGCAGTATTTTGACCCTTATAAATTTGAAAAATAAAACCCTTTAAATTAGTGGAGATTGACTCTTTAGGAGATATTATAAAATACATTTAAGGCTAGATTTATTTATAAAAATAAGACAAATTAAATATATTATAGATTAAACCCAATTACTAAATGGCCATTATATCCCCTAAGTAACGTCTTCTTCTCCTCTGATAGTTTTTTTACATTTGACAACATGATCCGTGAACTATGTTTTACTAAGTATTCAAGTGCATCATAGTCTATGTCTGTATAACAACTCCAACTTTGCCAAATAAGAACTAGCGCAAATTCAGGGTATTCTACATTTAACTTAGCTCTATCCAAGTCCATTACTTTTGGTTCCATATTAAAAATACATTTTACAAAATTCAATTGCTGTCATCTTAATCAAATCCACATTTGGATGAATAAAAGAAACTGACGGGTTGGGATCAACCACAATCACCTTC
>JBAXHE010000326.1:0-1717 GCA_037139055.1 Betaproteobacteria bacterium
CGAAACTACCAACTGATGACCCGGATGCTGGGACTCACCTCAGCCTGCAGCAGGCTCTCGATGAAGTGGAGGGTGCCCGTCGTGGAAGACGGACAGGACCCGCAGGCCCCGTGGTAGCTGATCTCCAGGGTCTGGCCATCGAAGGAGATGACCTCCAGACCCCCGCCATCGCCAGCGAGACCAGGACGCACGCGGCTGTCCAAAATCTTGTTGATCTGCTCCAGGGTGGCGTCAGCCTCTCCACCGGGAGTCTGCGCCCCGGCCTCGCCAGTGGCGTCTTCGGGCAGACGCAGGTCCTCGATGGCTTCGCAGATGGGATCGATGAGGTCGCTCCAGTCGGCGGAGGGTTCCTTGTTCACCGTGACGAACCGGTCCATGTAGAAGACAGACGTGATCTTCCCGATGGCAAAGAGGCAGGACCCCAGCGGATCTCCGACGGCGGCGCCGAAGTCCTTAAAGGAGCGGGAGCCCCCCTTGAGCAGGGCTGGGTTGACCAGGAACTTCAGCGCGTCCGGGTTGGGCGTTGGCTCGATGTTGATGACCTTGGGCATGCGGGACTCCCGACAAAGTTTACCAAATTCGTCAGGTAATTGGCGGTACATAATCTTTAGATGGCCCGACCCGTTGGCGCAGTGTTCATGGATCCCGGCAAGCCCCTCGTGCTCGTCACGGGGGCCACTGGCTATATCGGCGGGCGCCTGGTGCCGCGGCTGATGGCCGAGGGGTATCGGGTGCGCTGCATGGCCCGCAACCCCAGCCGCCTGGAGGGTCGCCACTGGCCCGGTGTGGAGCTGGTGAAGGGTGACGTGGAGAATCCCGACACGCTGGCGGATGCGCTCCAGGGTGTCACCCAGGCCTACTACCTCATTCATGCCATGGGCGAGGACCGCCCGGACTTCCGCGGACGGGACCTGCGCCAGGCTGAGACCTTCGGGCAGGCCTGCGCCAAGGCCGGTGTCCGCAGAATCATCTACCTCGGTGGGTTGGGTGATCCCAAAGGCCACCGCAGTGATCACCTGGCCAGCCGGCAGGAGGTGGGTACCGCCCTGGGTAGCGCCGGTGTCCCCGTGCTGGAGTTCCGCGCGGCGGTCATTGTGGGGAGCGGCAGTGCCAGCTTCGAGATGATCCGCCACCTGACGGAGCGCCTGCCCATCATGGTCACACCCCGCTGGGTGAACACGCGCTGCCAGCCCATCGGCGTGCGGGATGTGCTGGCCTACCTCACGGAGTCCATCGCCCACCCGGATGTCGCGGGCATCTTCGAGATTGGCGGCCGCGACATCCTGGAGTACCGGGAGATGATGCTGATCTATGCGGAGGCCCGAGGGCTGCGCCGCATCATCATCCCCATGAATGTGCCGCTGCCGGGCCTGTCGATCCTGTGGGTGGACCTGGTGACCCCCATCCCGGTGGCGCTGGCGGGCCCTCTGGTGGAGGGCATGAGCACCGAGGTGGTGGTGAAGGATGCCCGTGCCCTGGAGGTCTTCCGGGTGCGGCCCATGAGCTACCGGGAGGCCCTGGATCTGGCCCTGCAGCGCCTGGATGAGGACGGCGTGGAGACCACCTGGGCCTCGAGCATGGCGGGTGAACCCGAGGGAGCGGCCCTGGGTGCTCATGAGGGCATGCTGCTCGAGCGCCACCAGCGCCTCGTGAAGGCACCCCCCCATGAGGTCTTCCGCGTGTTCTGCGCCCTGGGCGGGGAGAACGGGTGGCCTGC
>JBAXHE010000327.1:0-1715 GCA_037139055.1 Betaproteobacteria bacterium
ACGGTGCGGCCGGTGCAACGGGTGCAACGGGTGCCACGGGTGCAACGGGTGCCACGGGTGCCACGGGTGCCACGGGTGTCACGGGTGCCACCGGCGCCACCGGTGCCACCGGTGCGAGCCCCTTCACCCTGAACGGCATGGCAGCGGTCTACACGGCCGGCGCCGTGGGGGTGGGAACCGACACGCCCAATGCCAGTGCCGCCCTGGATGTGAGCAGCAGCACCAAAGGGCTGCTCATCCCCCGCCTGGCCCTGACGGGCACCGCCGCGGCCTCGCCCCTTGGCGCGCATGTGGCCGGCATGATGGTGCACAACACGGCCACCGTCTCGGATGTGGCGCCCGGCTTCTACTACAACACCGGCAGCCAGTGGGTGGCCGTCTCCTCAACCTACACGCAGGTGCCGACCATCACCACCACCCCAGCCAGCAACATCTCCTGGAGCTCCCTCACCAGCGGCGGCACCATCACCAACACCGGGGGCGCTGCGGTCACCGCCAGCGGGGTCTGCTGGAACATCACCGGCAGTCCCACCATCGGCGACAGCAAGACCACCGACAATGTGGCCTCCGGCGCCTTCACCAGCACCCTGGGCGGGCTTAGCGCAGGGCTGGCCTACTACATCCGGGCCTACGCCACCAACAGCATCGGCACGGCCTACGGCAACACCCTCACCGTCACCGCGGGCATCTACAACACCGCCACCTTCTCCTACACCGGCAGCCTACAGACCTGGACCGTGCCCAGCGGGGTCACCTCCGTCATCGTCGAGTGCTGGGGTGCGCAGGGAGGTGGCAATCCCACCGGCTTAGGCCTCGGGGGCTACGCCCGCGGTAGCTTGGCGGTCACCCCTGGCCAGACGCTCTATGTCTATGTGGGCCAGCAGCCGACCTATGACCCCGCTTGGCACGCCTACCATACCGGCGGCTGGAATGGCGGCGGCCAGGGTTATTGGGATGGCCAGAGTGGAGGCGGCGCCAGCGATGTGCGCGTCAACGGCTCAGGCCTGCCCAACCGGGTCATCGTGGCCGGCGGCGGCGGGGGCATCTTTGGCCTAAACTTCGGCAACTACGACCAGGCGGCGGGTGGAGCCGGCGGCGGGAGCACCGGTGGCAATGGGATATCCTTCTGGGACGGCAAATTCGATCCTGGAACCTGCGGCGGGGGTGGCGGCCAGACCTATGGCGGCGCCAAGGAATCGGGCATCACCAACCTCGCCACCGCCGGCAGCCTCGGGTTGGGCGGTAACGGTGGCAACTCGGGCGGCTGTTTCGGCGGTGCCGGTGGGGGTGGTTACTATGGTGGCGGTGGCGGTGACTACGGCAGCGGCGGCGGCGGGTCAGGCTACATCGGTGGCGTGACCGGCGGTAGCATGACCACCGCCACCCGCGAGGGCCACGGCCAGATCATCATCAGCTACTGATCCAGCGCTGGTCCCCTCCCTCCCTGCCTCGATAGGTTGGTGGGGAGGGTATCTCCCAGCTTCCGTCTTGGATCCTCGTCCATCCCACTTATCCCCGTCCAAGTCAGTATTTTTTGGTTCATCCGCGCCGGGGGAAAAGAACTGCCAACCACAGAGAACGCAGAGAGCGCAGAGAGCGCAGAGGCGCGCCGACCCAACCTGCATGGGCCCGCCGAAGGCGGCTTCCGGCGTCGCTATCCTCAGGACCTCCTTGGCACCGGAGCCGCCGCGTGAATACACTCAACCATCTGTCCA
>JBAXHE010000328.1:0-1713 GCA_037139055.1 Betaproteobacteria bacterium
CATCACACGCGACAACCTCCTTCTCCGGATGACGGAGCTTGACTGGGACCGGGTGATCAATGTGAACCTCAAATCCGTATTTAACCTTACCAAGGCCATCCAGCGCGTGATGATCAAGCAGCGTTTCGGCTCCATCATCAACATGAGCTCGGTGGTCGGGATCGAGGGAAACAGCGGGCAGTCAAACTATTCAGCCTCAAAATCGGGAATTATCGGCTTCACCAAATCGATTGCCCAGGAGCTTGGTTCGCGCAATGTACGCTGCAACGCGATAGCCCCCGGGTATATCGAAACCGAGATGACCGCCAAACTGACCCAGGAGACCCGGGATAAATGGATCCAGGATATACCTATGAAACGTGCCGGAACCCCTGATGACGTTGCCAACCTTGCCCTGTTCCTTGCCTCCGATCTTAGTTCATACATCAACGGCCAGGCCATTCCTGTCTGCGGTGGATTACACACCTGATGGTTACTGAATACCCTTCCGGTTTAATTCCCCTCTGCCTCCTTCTCGGGGCTGGGTATGCATATTTCCTCTATTACCATGATCTGAAACGGGGAATGCGTTCGGTTACCGTGTGGGGTATGACAATCCTGAGGTTTCTCTCCGTCTCCCTCATCTCCTTCCTGGTACTTTCACCCCTGGTCAGGCACTCCGAAACCCGGGTCGAAAAACCAATGATAGTCATCGGGGTTGACAACTCAAAATCAGTGGTACTTACCGGCGATTCTGATTATTACCGTAAGACCTTTCCAGGCCAGGTTAATGAGCTGGTTGCGAAATTGCAGAGGAGATGCGACGTCAGGCTCTATTCATTCGACAGCAGGCTTTCAAACGGTTTCAATGGCGTGTTCAACGGGTCAAAGACCGACATCTCCCTCTTTTTCAATGAGATATCCACGCGTTACTCCAACCGGAATGCGGCAGCCGTTGTACTGGCCTCCGACGGGATCTATAATGAAGGTACCGATCCCTACTATGCAGCCCAAAAGATCCAGTTTCCCGTATATACAATCTCACTGGGAGATACCAGCCTGAAAAAAGATATCTCGATCAGGAAGATTACGGTCAATAAAACCGCCTACAAAGGAGATAAATTCCCGGTTGAGGTGCAGGTCGAAATGAACAAATGCAGCGGTTTAAAGCCAAAAATCTCCATCTCCCAGGGATCCCGCATACTTGATTCCAGGGAGGTTAGGGCAAACTCCGACCGGTCACTGCAAAAGGTAACCTTTATGCTTGATGCCCCGGCAACAGGAATGATAAAGTATTCGCTCAATCTTGATGAAACGGAAGGTGAGATGAGCCGTCAGAACAATCATGCTGAATTTCTCGTGGAGGTGCTGGAGTCCCGGCAAAAAATCGCCCTGGTCTCCGATGCCCCGCATCCCGATATTACAGCTATTCAAAAGGCCCTGGAGGGTTCGTCTCACTTTGAGATAGAAATGATGGGCACAGAAGCGCTCGCCCGACCGCTTGACAAGTACGACCTTGTGATCCTGAACCAGGTGCCCTACATCACCAGTCTCGTGGATATAGGCACGCTGATGAGGTCAAAGGTGTCGCTGCTCGTGATAATCGGTTCGCAAACCGACATCAATGCCTTCAACCGCATGCAGGCCGGGTTGATCATCAATTCGGCCAGGAGCGCATTTTCGGAATCGCAGCCATCCTTTAATCCTGGATTTTCTTTATTCACCATGGATAAC
>JBAXHE010000329.1:0-1711 GCA_037139055.1 Betaproteobacteria bacterium
CTGTCCTCTGGCATTACATCGCGCCGACTTACTATGCGTACAAATGGACCAAAGATTTCGGCAAAATCAAAACCATTTATGATGCAGAGAAATGCTCTCAAGCTGACCGCGACATATTCGTCCACAGATTCGACAATGATGAATGGCTAATAGGAAGGTGCGAATCATCGTGTTGCAGCGGTGCCGGTTACGACATATCCATCATTCACGACAGCCAAGAGGCCGGTGCCGGCCCCGAGGCCCGCCAGGGTGTTGTTGCTGCCCATGCCGTTGGTGCCGCCGTTGCCCACGCTGAGGTTGCCGGTGGCGCCGCCGGTGGTGGGGGTCTGGAGGACCTTGGTGCCGCCGATGCTGAGGGCGCTGGCGGCGTCCACATTGACGTTACCCACCACGCTCAAGGCGTAGGAGGCGCTGGCGGCGGTCTTGATGCCCACGTTCTGGCTGCTGCCGATGCCGTTGGCGTTGGAGGTCCAGGGGCCGCTGGGGGCCGTGGACCAGACGATGGCCGAACCCGTGGAGGTGAGGACCTGGCCGTTGGTGCCCAGGGTGCTGAGGCCCGTGCCGCCGTTGGCGGCGGCCACCACACCAGTGACATTGGCGGCGCTGCCGCTGATGTTGCCGCTGATGTCGGCGCCGGGGAGGCTGCTGCTGGCCGTCATGGCCGAGGCGCCGTTGCCCTTCACATAGCCCGTGAGGGTGCCGGCAGCGCCGGTGCCCCCGTTAGCGACTGCCAGGGTGCCCGTGGCTTCACTGCCCAGGGCGATGGCGGTCTTGGTGGCCAGGGAGCCCAGGCCCAGGTTGGTGCGGGCGCCGGCGGCGTCCGTGGCACCGGTGCCGCCGTTGGCCACGGGCACGGTGCCCGTGAGGCTGATGACCGGGGCGGTGTTGCCATTCGTGACGCTCAGGGGCGCGGAAGCGGTCACACCCGTGACGGTGCCCGCCGCCGGAGTGACTGGCACCCAGGCGCTGCCGCTCCAGGCCAGGATCTGGTTGGCAGAGGCACCCATCTGGTGGAGCTTGGCTGCGGTGACGGCACCGGTGGCGAGGTTGGCGGTGTTGACTCCGCCGCTGGCCAGGGAGACGGCGCCAGAGGTCTCGGTGACGCCCCCGTTGAAGCTGTACACGGTGCCGCTGTTGAACTGGGACCAGGCGCCATCGGAGTAGACATAGCCCTTGCCGGTGACAGTGGCAAAGACCGCATCGTTGGCCGCCGGGGTGGCGCCCGACCAGGCACCGGCACTGTAGGTGGCGATCTGGTTGGCAGTGATGCCCCCGCCCCAGGCGGCGGTGGCGATGTAGCGGTCCCCACTGATGGGAGAGCCCGGCGTGGTGTCGCTCATGGCCTTCACGGAAGGCCGCCACACCAGACCCGAGGTGCGGTCCATGACGTACTTCAGGGTGGCGGCATCCGTGTCGGCGGTGGGCGCGGCCAGGTTGGTGATCTTGTTGGTGGCCATGTTCAGGGCGCCCGTGGCGGCCACGGTGCCATCGGCCTTGAGGTAGCCGGCGGCGGCGTGGTTGCCGGCGGCGGCCGCAGTGGCGAAGGTGCTGAAGTCCGAGCCGGCGAGGTAGCCGTCCTGGGAGGCCGAGGCCCGGTTGATGCCCAGGCTGCCGGTGCTGGTGACGGTGCCCGTGAGGGGGGCGGTGGTGGTCACGCTGGTGACGGTGCCGCTGCCCTTGGCGGTGAAGGCGGCCCAGTCAGAGGCGCTGA
>JBAXHE010000330.1:0-1708 GCA_037139055.1 Betaproteobacteria bacterium
ATCCGGGCGAACCAGGCCATGGCTGACACTCTGAACGTTTTGCCACGGGAGGTGCCGGGGCTGAGTTGCTACCGGCACGTTCATGGCACCGACGCCCCGCCGGACATCTGCCCCCATAGGCAGGTAATGGCCACCGGCCTGAAGTCCACTGCCGAACAGTATGAGGAGCGACTCGGCGGCTGGTTCCATATCACGAGCACTCCTCTTCATCATGAGCAGGACCGACTCATCGGCAGCGTCAACGTGTACCACGACATCACGGACCTCAAGCGCCGCGAGCAGGAGCTGCAGGAAGGAAAAGCTCTGCTGCGCTGTCTCATCGACTCCGTCAGTGATCTCATCTTTATCAAGGATCGCAACGGCGTCTACCTCGGCTGCAACAAGACGTGCGGGGAGTTCCTCGGCATACCGGAACACGAACAGATCGGCAAGACCGACTTCGATTTTTTCGACCATGAGTTAGCCGAGTCCGTCAGAAATATTGATCGGCAGATACTCACTGACCGGGAGCCGCGTCGTACTGAAGAATGGGTGCCCGCCGCCGATGGGCGAATGCTACTGCTGGATACCGTGAAAGCCCCCTATCTTGCTGCGGATGGTGAGTGTCTCGGGCTGGTCGGCGTAAGTCGGGACATCACCGAGCGCAAACAAATAGAGGAAGCCCTGCTGCAAAGCGAAGAACGCTTCCGCAGCATCATGGAGCTTTCTCCGGACATTATCAGCATCATCACGAGAGATGGTGTTCTCACCTACAACTCTCCCGCCGCTCTGACCATCCACGGCTATTCTGATACAGAGATGGCAGAGAGAAACACCTTTGACCTGATTCATCCTGACGATCGATCAGATGTCGAAAAGATTTTCCACATGATCCTGGAGGATCCATCACAACCGCGAAGTGTTCAATACCGATACCGCAACAAAGATGGAACCTACACGTGGATGGAGGCGATGGGCGCCAATCATCTTGATAATCTGAACATCAAAGGAATTATCACCATTTCAAGAAACATCACCGTGCGCAAGCAGTCCGAAGAGGCACTGCGGCGCGCCAGAGAGGCGGCCGAGGCCGCCAACCAGGCCAAAAGCGAGTTCCTGGCGAACATCAGCCACGAGATCCGAACCCCGATGAACGCCATCATCGGTCTGGGCTACCTGGTGCTCCAGACCGACCTGACCTCCCGGCAGCACGATTACCTGACCAAGATGGCCACTGCGGCCGACAGTCTGATGCAACTGCTCAACGATCTCCTGGACCTTTCCAAGATCGAGGCCGGGAAGATGGTACTGACCGAGAGTTCCTTTCGACTCCAACCACTCCTGGAACATCTCCTGGGCCTTATCGCTAGTGGGACCACTGCCAAGGGAGTGCGCCTCATACTCACGAACGCCCCCCAGACCCCGGACTACCTGGTGGGTGACCCTCTCCGGCTGGAGCAGGTCCTTCTCAATCTGCTGACCAACGCCGTCAAGTTTACCCCGGCGGGGGAGATCGAACTCAGCGTCCGCCCCCTGCTGTAAGAGGCCGACCGGGTAACAATCGAATTCACCGTGCGGGATACCGGCATCGGTATGACCCCGGAGCAGCTCGGCACCATCTTCGAGGCGTTCTCTCAGGCTGACGGCTCCACCACCCGCAACTACGGTGGCACCGGTCTGGGGCTCAGTATCTGCCGGCAACTGCTGGCGCTCATGGGGGGAGGGATTC
>JBAXHE010000331.1:0-1707 GCA_037139055.1 Betaproteobacteria bacterium
ATCACATCATCCCAATAATCAAGGGTGGTGATGCCTACGATCTAGATAACATGGTTGCAGCTTGTAGGAGATGTAACATCTCGAAAGGCTCACGCTCACAGGGCTTTTTTTTGAGGCAGACCTCTACCCCACCTGTTTTCCAATCCTTATCTCCCCTTGATACGGTCGGAACGGTGCAGTCTGGGCCCTGTATGGGCCAGCCAGAGCAGGGACAGACCGCGTGAGTCCAAAGATTAACAAGAAGCTGCTGGGGGCAACTAAGGCACGGCTTCACAGCCCTTTGCTCAAGGGTATAAATCACGGGCAAGCCATATCAGACCTATCAGATAGCATCGGCATACCCCTATTGCCATGGCAACGCTGGGTGCTAGATGACATGACGACAGTCGATAAGGCCGGGGCGTTTATTCGCAAGACAAACTTAGTTTTATGCGCTCGTCAGAATGGAAAGACTCACCTAGCGCGGATGCGTATCTTGGCCGGGCTCTTTCTCTTTAATGAGAAGAATATCGTCATCCTCTCATCCAATAGATCGATGGCCTTGGCCACATTTCGTGAGGTCGCTTATGCCATAGAGTCGCACGATCATCTGAGCAAGCAAGTACAGGCCATCCGCTTTGCAAACGGTACCGAGTCAATCGTGATGAATAACGGCGCTCGCTTGGATGTTGTAGCAGCTACACGCGATGGCAGTCGTGGGCGCACCGCCAACTTTCTCTATATGGATGAAATCCGTGAAATCGGTGAGGAAGCATTCTCAGCTGCTACCCCAGTGACTCGAGCACGTCCTAATGCCCAGACCTTGCTGACCTCTAATGCCGGTGATGCTTTCTCAACAGTCCTCAATGGGATGCGCGAGAGAGCTCTATCTTCGCCGCCAAAATCATTCGGCTTTTATGAATGGAGCGCGCCTCAGTTTGCCAAGATTATGGACAAAAAAGGCTGGGCTGCTGCCAATCCTGCTCTGGGTTACACAATCAGCGAGGAGAATATCGAGGAGTCAATCTCTACATCTAGCATCGAGACTACGAGGACTGAGACTCTATGCCAATGGATCGATAGCCTTCAATCGCCTTGGCCTCATGGAGCAGTTGAGGCTTGTAGCGACAAATCCTTATCGATGTCACCCGGGCCTCTGACGGTCTTTGCATTCGATATTAGCCCAAGTAGGCGCGATGCAAGTCTTGTCATGGGTCAGATAATGCCGGACGGTCGTATTGGTGTGGCAGTACTGGAGACATTCCACTCTCAGATAAGCATCGATGAGCTCAAGATTGCAGCTGCAATCAAGAAGTGGTGCGATCTCTACTACCCCAGAGTTGTCTGCTTTGATAAGTACACTACCGCCTCTGTCGCGGCTCGATTAGAGCGAAGTGGTGTCAGAGTCCAAGACGTATCGGGCGCATCGTTCTACACTGCCTGTTCAGATTTTCATGAGGCTCTTTCAAACTCTCGGATTGTCCATTCGGGGCAAGAGTTGCTCATCCAGCATATGCTCAACTGCGCTGCCAAGAGCAACGACTCATCGTGGCGTATTGTCCGGCGAAAGTCTGCAGGGCCTGTAGACATCGCTATTGGCTTAGCCATGGTTATCCACGTCCTAGCACAACCAATCTCTGAGGCTAAAGTTTACAGTTAGACACGCCGAGCGATTTCGGATAAATGCTTGACATTTGGCGATTATTCGTCCATGGGATTACTAGAGAC
>JBAXHE010000332.1:0-1700 GCA_037139055.1 Betaproteobacteria bacterium
CGTAACGGCTTTTCTCCGCTGCATCAGGCGGGTGATCAGGACCACGAACATCACGACAATCAGTGGGTTGATATTGGCGATCCATTCCGGCCGAGAGGAGGCTCCCAGCAACCGGATGACGTATTTCGGCATGGTTGCGTAGAGCTGATATTGGGTGGTCCAGAACCCCGAGATAATGAGAATGAAGAGGATGAGCCGGGGGGTCCGGACCACCTTCAGGAGGGAACGGGCCACCTCTCCAAGGGTCTTCCCGCGCGTCACTTCAGCCTCGGGGCGGAACCAAATCACGGCCCCCAGGAGCGCGACCAGACACATGGCCGCGGCGAAAAAATTGACATACTGCAGCCCGGCCCCGAGGCGGATAAACGGGACGAAGGTCTTGCCGCCGAAGGAGCCGATGTTCACCACCCAGTAGAAGAGGGCGTAACCTCGGGCGCGATTCGCCTCGGAAACCGTCTTCGCGATCATTCCCGTCACCACCGGCTTGATGAACGAGCTGCCAACGGCGATGACGATGAGCGAGAGGACGGCTGGAAGCTTGGCGGTAAACAAGCCGAGCAGCGTGTAGCCCACGGTCAGCAGGGCGAAGGCCATGATCAGCGCCTTGCGAAACCCCAACCGGTCCGACAGGGCGCCGACGAAGGGGGTCAAAAAGTAGAGCAGGCCCACGAACAGGCCTGCCACGACGCCCGTCTCCCGGTCACTGAACCCCACCAGGTCGGTGAGATAGAGCGTGATGGCGATATAGAAGCCATAGAATGCAGCCCGCTCCAGCATCTCCAGAACATTGGCCACCCAGAAGACGGCAGGAAAGGTGGCGCTGGCGTTCGGACCCTGGTTCGACTGGTTGGGCATGGGCTCCTTGTCAATCCAGGGCTAGGGCTTTCGGTTGCGGAGGGAGATGGTCGTCTCGATGGCCTTCGAGGACTGGCGACGCTTGGCGGAGGCCACTGCCGAGGCGATCGCGTGGATGAGCAGCAGGGGGGCGGATAGGGAGTTGGACGGCGCGCTGCTATCCGTCTTGGCTACGAGCACGACATCGCAATGCTCTGCCAAGGGGCTGAGGATCTGGTTGGTGATGCCGATAACACTCGCCCCTTGCGCTTTGGCCAGGGCGGCGCCTTCGATGGTCTGGCTGGAATACGGGGGGAAGGCGAAGGCGAGGAGCACATCCTGCTTTCTGATGGAAACCAGCTGCTCAGCCAGGTTCAGCCCGGTGTGCTGGACCAGGAAGGCTCGCAGGCCGATGTGCTGGAACACGAAGGTCGCCAGGCTGGCAAGGTGAGAGGAGATGCCGACCCCTGCGGTGTAGACGAGGCTCGCTCGGCTCACAAGCTTCACGGACTGGGCCAGGCTGGCGCTATCCACCCGCTCCAGCGTCGTCCGCAGGTTATCCATCTCTTGACTGGCGATGGCGTGGATGTCCGAGAAGTCCAGGTCGGTGCGGCGGTCCAGGGCGAGCTTGAAGCGCTCCAACGGGGAGTCGTTCCCTCGCAGCTCCTGCTGCAAGTCTCGCTTCAGCTCGGAATACCCCTTGTAGCCAAGCTTCTGCATGACCCGGATGATGGAGGCGGGACCGGCCTCAAGTCTGGAAGCCAACTCCTGAATCGGCATCAGAGCCACACTGCGGGGATGCTCCAGCAGATAGCTGGCAATGAGGCGCTCGGTGGGAGTCAGGGCATCCTGGATCGCCAGAATCG
>JBAXHE010000333.1:0-1698 GCA_037139055.1 Betaproteobacteria bacterium
AACGACCAGCGCTTCCTCAAGGCCATGGGAGGGCTGGACTGATGTGGATCGAACGCAAGGCCCTGGCCCTGGAGATTCCGGCTGTCGCTGGCCTCGAGACCCGCGAGCTGTGCGAGGTCCTCGCCTCCCTGGGCTTCCCTGTGGATGGCGTCGCCGTTCGCGAGGGTTCGGAAGCGCTGGATGTGGACATCACTGCCAACCGTGGGGACGCCATGTCCCACCGGGGCATCGCCCGGGAGGTGGCCGCTCGCTTGGGCCAGCCCCTCGCGCCGCTGCCCCCCCCGCCGGCCCCCGAGGGCGCGCCCCTGCTGGAGGTGCGCCTGGAGGCCACCGCCTGTCCGCTGTATGCGACGGCCGTGCTGGAGCTGGGCCCCGGCGAGACACCGGAGTCCGTGCAGGCCTTCCTCCGCGCCCTGGAAGCCACGCCGAAAAAGCTGCCCGCCTTGGATGCCTCCAACGAGCTGCTCCTCCGCTACGGCCATCCCACCCATGCCTTCGATGCGGATGCCATCAGCGGCGCTGTGACGGTGCGCTGGGCCCGGGCGGGAGAAGCCCTCACGACCCTGGACGGCGTCACCCGCACCCTCGCCACCGCTGACCTGGTCATCGCCGACGAGGCCGGTCCCATCGCTCTGGCCGGCGTCATGGGCGGGGACGGCACCAAGGTGACCGCCACCACCCGCCGAGTCCTGCTGGAGAGCGCCTGGTTCGATGCCCGGACCGTGCGGGCCACGGCCCGCCGCCACAGCCTCCACACGGACGCGTCCCACCGCTTCGGCCGGGGCGCGGACCCCGCCATGGCCCGGATCGCCCGGGATCTCCTGGTGCTCCGCCTCCAGAGCTGGTGCCAGGCCCGCCTCCTGGGCGCCTGGACTGCGGGTGCGGAGCCCCAGCGGGGCACGTCTGTCGCCCTGGACGCCAGCCTCCTGGCCCGCATCGCCGGGGAGTCCCTGGACCTGCCCCAGGCCGCCGAGGCCCTGCAGCGCCTGGGCTGCTCCGTGGTGGCTGCCGCCGGTTCGCTCAGCGTGCTGCCGCCCACCTGGCGCCACGACCTGAACATCCCCGAGGACCTGGCTGAGGAGGTCCTGCGTCTCCGCGGCTACGAGCACATTCCCTCCACGCTGCCACCCCTGGAGGGGGCCCCGGAGCACCTGGCCCCGGCCTACCTGCAGCGGCAGGCCCTGGCCCGTCGCCTGGCCCATCTGGGCTTCCATCAGACCGTGACCTACGGCTTCATCAGCCCCGAGGCTGACGGGGCCTTCGCCGGTCCCAGCAACCCTGCTGACGGGCGGACCCTCGCCAACCCGCTGGGGTATGAATACTCAGTCCTCCGGGGCTCGCTCCTGCCCAGCCTCCAGGTCGCTGCCGGGCAGAACACCCGCCAGGGGGCCCGGCAGATCCGGCTCTTTGAGCTGGCGCCCACCTACC
This sequence comes from Betaproteobacteria bacterium, assembly GCA_037139055.1. Lineage (GTDB taxonomy): Bacteria > Pseudomonadota > Gammaproteobacteria > Burkholderiales > Rhodocyclaceae > Propionivibrio. The sequence continues at coordinate 1,429 of JBAXHE010000333.1, forward strand.
TCAGCGGTCCGAACGGACCCCGGGAACAAGCCACCCTGGCGGTGGTCTGGGGCGGGGTGCTCGGCGGGGAGGATCCCTTCAGCCCGGCTCGCAGTGTCCAGGAGGCCGATCTGGCGGGCCTGGCCCGGGACCTGGGCATCCCGGACGGTCCGGCCATCCACCGTCTGGCGGAGGGCCTGTTTGGGTTCGAGGTGTCCCTGGCGGTGCTGCCCCTGCCCCAGGACCGGATCATCCCGGCCTTCCGTCCCTTCAGCCGCTTCCCTGCGGTGG
>JBAXHE010000334.1:0-1696 GCA_037139055.1 Betaproteobacteria bacterium
CTGTGGCGGTCAGGCTCGAGCCCAGGAGGGCATCCCGGGTGGTGAACTTCACCTTACCGGTGGCATCGGTGAGATGCAGGGTCAGGTTCGGGTTGAGGTCGCGGGCCTTCTGAAAGACCGCCCGCATCTCGTCCACATCACCTCGGAGCATGGTGCCGTCCATGGCCAGGGTCAACATTCCGGCCACATTCCGGCCCCCCTGGGAGATCCGCTCCGTGGCATCCCGGCGCTGGGCGATGGCACTGACCCCAAGGATCAAGCTGAAGACCAGGACGATGATGACCGAAGCCAGGGTCAGCACCTTGGCTCCGAGGGAGCGGCGGAGGTTCATGGTGGTCACAGGACCCCCTTCATGGGGACGGGTGGAGGGGGAGGCGAGAGACGGCTGGCTGGGTGGGCAAGAACGCAATTACCCCTAGGGGGCAGGACGGCTGGCGAGGGCCTGGAAGAGGGACGATCGAAACGGGATTTCGGGATAATAGAAAAAACCTTGAATTTTGACTGGTATTCAATGTATTTAACCCAATCTTGAGATGGACATGGGGCCGGGATGTCCTATAATATTAGTCTGTTATAGTTTGTTTAATATCTTTAAAGTATTGATAAAAATATAGTTCTATTCATTTTGTTCAAATATAATCAACAACATGTGATAAAATAAAAAATTGACAGGCAAAAATTAGCGCAAAATAGAACTGTAAATTGGGGTGGATATGCTTCGCTTCAAGCCTGCTTCGGAGACTGCCCAGCGGATCCTTGCTGGGGCGCTGGCGCTCATCCTGGCGGGAGGCTTTTGGGAGGGGCGCCTTGAGGGCAGTCCGCCGCCGGAAGCGGCCCGCAAGGTGTACACCACCCTGCCCAAGCCCGGCCAGAAGGTCGCCCTCGATCCGGACACCTACTTCATCTACGGGTTCACCAAGCAGCCCAAGCTGGGCATGGCCGTCATGCGCGTCGAGGTCTTTCGCAAGGGGGGCCAGCGTGACACCTCCTACACGGTCAAGGGCGACCTGGACATGCCGTCCATGAGGGGCGCCCACAGCTCCGGGGACAGGCCCTTCGCCTGCTCCAAGCAGGGCGTCTACCTCCTGCCGGTCTCGCTGGTCATGCCTGGGGACTGGGAGCTGCGTTTCACCTTTGAGAAAAAGGGCTTCGCAGGGTTCCACGGCGCCTATCTGTTCGATCTCTAGGGAGCGGGGCCACCATGCACACAGGCTTCGGGACCAGGCTGTCTTTTCCCACGGGGAAGGGCCTCCTCGTGCCGGCCATCCTGTGTCTCTGCCCCCTGGCCACCCCCCTGTCGGCGGCCATCAGCTGCGAGCTGAACTTTCCCGCCAGTGATGTGGCCCGCCTGTTCCCAGGTTCCACCGGGTTCAAGACGATCTACTTCTCCTTCGCCGGGCACGGGGGTCCGCCCCTTTTGCGGAAGGTGGAAGCCCGCCTCGGCGGGGTGCCTGCGCTCTACGCCCCGCTGGATGTGCCCTATGTGCTCTACGAGGTCTACAAGGGGACCAAGAAGATCGGCTATGTCCACGGCGTGAACCAGAAGGGGCAGTTCGGCGTCCTGGAGGTGTTCGTGTCCCTGGATCTGGAAGGCCGGATCAAGGCCTTCTACCTGCAGCGGATTGCCGGCCAGTGGGCGAGCAAGTTCACCGCCAGCAAGTTCGGCGCCCCGTTCGTGGGCCTGACCCTGCGGGAC
>JBAXHE010000335.1:0-1695 GCA_037139055.1 Betaproteobacteria bacterium
AGCGGGTGGTGCTGGTCACCAAGGACACGAACCTGCGCATCAAGGCCGACGCCATCGGCGTCCAGGCCGAGGACTACACCACCGACATGGTGGAGCTGGATGAGCTCTACACCGGCCACCGCACCTGGGAGGTGGCCTCGGCCCAGGTGGATCAGCTCTACGATGGCGGCCTCGCGCCGGACCCCGACCTGGCCCACCAGCCCAACCAGTTCCTCACCCTCATCGATCTTGCCAATCCCAGCCACACGGCCCTGGCTCGCTTCATGGTGGGCGAGGGCCTGCTGCGCCCCCTGAAGCGCATGGACGCCTACCCCTGGGGCATCAAGCCCCGGAACCGGGAGCAGCAGTTCGCCATGGAGCTGCTGCTGGATCCCACGGTCCAGGTGGTCACCCTCCTGGGCAAGGCCGGCACCGGGAAGACCCTCATGGCCATCGCTGCGGGCCTCCAGCAGGTGGTCGACGACGAGGCCTACGACAAGATTCTGGTGAGCCGGCCCGTCATGCCCATGGGCCGCGACCTGGGCTACCTGCCGGGGGACATCAGCGAGAAGCTGCGCCCCTACATGCAGCCCATCTACGACAACCTCGAGTTCATCGTGGCCGCCAACACCGAGGCCCGGCGCCGCAGCACCATGACCGCGGGCCAGCTGGAAGAGGCTGGCTACCTCAGCGTCGAGCCCCTCACCTACATCCGCGGCCGCAGCATCCCCAAGCAGTACCTGGTGGTGGACGAGGCCCAGAACCTCACGCCCCACGAGGTGAAGACCATCCTCACCCGCGCCGGGGAGGGCACCAAGGTGATCTTCACCGGGGACCCGCACCAGATCGACAACCCCTACGTGGATGCCAGCACCAACGGGCTCAGCTACCTCGCCGAGCACTTCAAGCAGCTGGACATCTCCGGCCACATGACCCTCACCAAGGGCGAGCGCAGCCGACTGGCGGAGCTGGCGAGCAACCTCCTCTAGGAGCTCCCCATGGCGGATGGAGCCTGGGACAACGGTGGCGTGGGGGTTCCCACCAAGACCGGCCTGCCCACCTGGGGCAAGGTCCTCCTAGGCTGCGGCATCACGGCCCTGGTGGTGATGGTCACCTGCGCCGGGGGCCTGGCCTACGTGGCCAACCGCGTGAGCAAAGACCCCAAGGCCTTCGAGAGCAAGGTCAAGGGCTGGGTGCTGGAGCAGGCCCGCCCCGAGTGGGAGGACTTCCGTGCCGTGGTGGCCCAGCTGCACACGGAGGCCGGCTGCCAGGCCCTCTACGCGGCCCAACCCGCCCTGGGCCAGACCTGGCCCACGGAGCAGGCCTTCCTGCAGGCCGCAGCCCGCTGGCGCAAGGACCTGGCCCCGGCACCGGACCTCAGTCCCGACCTCCTGGAGGGGGACGGCCTCCAGCTGAACAAGGGGATGGGTGGCAAGGTCACCCTGGGCTGGCGTCCCCAGAAGGGCCGGTCAGTGACCGTGACCTTCGGCCCCCGCCTCAACCCCAAGGACCCGGCACCCCGGCAGATCCTGGCCCTCGAAGTGCGGTCCCCCCGGGGCCAGAACACCGATCAGGATTGAGCCGGAAGCTGTTTTAAGCCAAGATTCAGCTTATGACTGTTGCTGCTTTGTCCGCTCCTGACGCCCTGGCCCTCCTGACCAAGGGCACCGTGACCTGCCACAAGGTGGAGCAGCTCGCGGCCAAGCTCAAGGAAGG
>JBAXHE010000336.1:0-1688 GCA_037139055.1 Betaproteobacteria bacterium
CCAGGGGAAGCGCCTCCTCCTGGACTTGGGCCTGCCCCTGGACGCCGAGCGGAACCACGTGGGCCTGCTGCCGCCCGTACCGGGGCTCCTGGATCCTTCCGACAGTCTGCTGGGGGTCTTGGTTTCCCATCCGCACATGGACCACTACGGCCTCCTGGCGCATGTGCGCCCGGACCTTCCCGTCGCCATGGGGGCCGCAGCTCGGCGCATCCTGGCGGCGGCGGCGCCCTGGCTGCCCAAGGGGAGCCGGATGGTCCCCCATTCGGGACCGGAACTGAAGGACCTGGAACCCATGGACTGGGGTCCCTTCCACATCACGCCCTATTTGGTCGACCACAGCGCCTTTGATTCCTATGCCTTGTTGATCGAGGCCGACGGGCGGCGCCTCTTCTACAGCGGGGACTTCCGGGCCCACGGTCGGACCGCCTGGCGTTTCGACCGTCTGGTGGAACATCCCCCCAAGGGGGTCAATAAGTTCCTCATGGAAGGTTCCTCGCTGGGGCGGTTGGGCCTGGGTGAACAGTTCCAAACGGAGGATGAACTGGAAGAGGAAATGGTCCAGGTCATCAAGGCCACGCCGGGCTTGGCCCTGGTGTGTGCCTCGGCACAAAACATCGATCGCATCGTGACCCTCGTCCGCCTAGCCAAGAAGTGCAAGCGAACCCTGCTTATCGACCTCTACACGGCGGCGGTCCTGGAGGCCACGGAACATACCGGTATCCCCCAGAGCGACTGGGCGGGAGTGGCGCTCTACACGCCGGATTACCAGGTCCGGCAGATTGTGAATAACAAGTGGTTTGAACTCCTGGATCGGCACAAGAAGCACCGGATCTTTCCGAACCAGCTGGCCGCCAAGGCGTCGAAGAGCGTCTTGTTGATGCGCTACGCCCACCAGCACGACCTCGTCGCTGCCGATGCCCTGAAGGGCGCAAAGCTCCTCTACTCCATGTGGGCAGGCTACCTGAAGAAGGACTCAGGCATTGCGCTGCAAGAATGGGCCGATGTCAACGGCGTCCCCCTGGAGGTCCTGCACACCTCGGGCCACGCCAGCCCCGTCGACCTCACGCGCTTCGTGACCGCCATGAACCCCGATGCCCTGGTACCCGTCCATACCTTCCAGCCCGAACGCTACGGCGAACTGTTCCAGAGGGTGGAGATGCATGGGGATGGTGTGTGGTGGGAGGTGTGAGCCTTAAGCCATAAAACTCATGTCATTTGCGGCGGTGCGTCATTAAGTGCTTTTTGCTATACATGCCGGTCTTTCTGCTTTTCTCCAGCAGTAGCCTACGTTTATGTTGTCGATTTTTGTGATGATCCACATCTGATTAATCAATACCTCTTTGAGTGGGTCCGTAGAAAAAATTTGTTCAATTTTATCTAATAATATTTTTTTGGATTCTTCTCGAGGTTCATTTTTTAAACTTATTTTAATTTTATTAAAATCAACTTTGGATTTATCGTAGATCCCAGGCAATTTGGACTCAGACCCTACCTCCTCAAAAATCGCAACCCAAGCTTCTTTAATAAGCGGTTTTCCATCTTGTCCTGGTTTTGTGTAGTGAATTAATTTTTCTAGATCCCACACCAGTTCATGGACCTTTGAGGTGGTGAGACCAGCGGCCTTACTAACCGTCCTTGTTGAGGCAAATCTAAAAAATTTAAATTCAACACCGCAGTCAATCCAAGGT
>JBAXHE010000337.1:0-1688 GCA_037139055.1 Betaproteobacteria bacterium
CACCTACTGGCTTGACCTACGCCACAGCCTCGCAGCCCCAGGAGTGAGAATGCTGCGGCCCCCTTTGGGATAAAGGTATCGCTCACCATGAGTCATAAACCTGCACCTGGAACCATTGCCCAGCAGCACATGGAAAGCTTTTTTCGAGAAGGCAGGCATCACGACCTGCTCCGAATAGCCCGAAACGGAAACATCCGCCTGTTTGAGAGTTTGTCGGATAAATACGCATCCAAGCACATTGCCCACCTTCGGGGGCGAACATGGGAACTCGCCTACTCCGGGATTATGGGCGAATTGCGAAAAAGAGCCGGGTTGTCGCATTAGTTCCCAAAGAATTGAGCATACCGCTGAATGCCAGGGCGCACGCGCCCTGGCAGCCCCGGCTCATGGATGAATCCGTATCTGCGGAATGAAAATACAATGCGCATGGTGCCGTGCCGATGTTGGAGAAAAAGAGGGTGAAGGCGTAACGCACACCGTTTGCTTGGAGTGCGTAGAGGCAGAGAATGCAGCTATTGAGCGGGCGATTCGGAAAAGGACCGATGCGCGCCAGGCACGGAAGGCCGCGTGTCGGGAGAGTGGTGAAATCGCCTAATCCCAACCCGCTTCACCCGGTGGAATCTTTCGGGGAATCTTGAAAAAGTCATCTTTTTGAGCCAATGGCAGTAGCAGCATTATTTTTTCACTTATTACTGGTAATGACCTGGATTGTGGGGCCACTGCTTTTCCGCTGCGCTCGCCTCGTTTTCAAGCTGTTTCGGTGGTGCTACCGCCTATGGTCAAGACGACGCGCTGCACCGACTCGGCTCCGACCGAAATATCGCAATGAGGATCGGTTGCAACAAACTGTGATACGAACACGACGCCCGCGCGGCATCCGGCCAGCAATGCGGCATTGGCGGCGCTAAGCAGCTTGCAGCTTGCAGCTTGGAGGAAATCAGAAGAGCCGCGCAGACATGAAAAGCTCCCCAGGTTGGTGGTGGAAAATCACATTTTTTCCTGTGTCTTTGCGCAGGCTATTGCTGAGACGGATGCAGGACTCCGCCACATCGCGCAGTCTATCTGGCAAGGTCGAAGTGCCTTCGTTCTGCGATTTTTCCAAGGCCGATTGCGCAACATTTTGCATCTGTTGTGCGGCCTGGTCGAGTTTGGCCCGGAGTTCCGCTACTTCTCCCGCAGCCACTGCATGTTCTTTCCGCCGTGTAGCATTCAGCAAGGCGATGGCGTCGTGCATCTGCGCAAGCTGGCGCATTCCATCAGTCACTAGTTCACCAAGCTGCGCGTTCTTGTATTGGAGTTTTTTCACAGCCTGCCGCTCGTTACTCAACTCCTGAACCAGAGCGGCCTTTTCATTGGCGAGATCGTCAATGCGGGTGCTCAGTCGTCTGAACTCAGCCTCGGCCTCGTCGGCTCGTATCGTTTCTTTAACAGGTTCTGCATTTTTTTGCGGGGCTTCGAGTTCTGTAATCCTGAGCCTGAGAGATTGCGCCTCGCTTTCTTTCTCAGCCAATTCCTTTTCAATGCTCATGTATAGGTCTATGTCGTCGTACGTGGCTTGCTTTGCCTCGTCCCTTTCCCGTCGGGTCCGTTTCAGGTCTGACCTGAGTTTGTTTAGCAGCGGTGAGCTTTTCTTGGATGTTGGTCTCATGTGATGCCCATTGGGGTGTTTTCTGTCATCCGGCAACCGC
>JBAXHE010000338.1:0-1687 GCA_037139055.1 Betaproteobacteria bacterium
GCCGCAAGTGCTGGCTGGCGTGCCTGCCTGGCCGTGGTGCCTAGGTCTTGAAGCGGCCCACCAGAGCCGCGAGGCCATCGGCGGTGCGGGACAGCTGCTCGGTGACGGCGGCGTTGCTATCGACGGTGCCGGATAGCTCGATGCTGGCGCTGGCGTTCTGGACCGCCTGCTCGGCGCCCAGCTCCACCTGCTGCGCCACCTCGTGGCTGGCCTTGGCCTGCTCATCCGAGGCCGCCTCCACCTGGGTGGACATGGCCGCCACCTCGGTGACGTGGTCCCGAATGGTCTCCAGGGCCTGCACCACCTCCTGCACGGTGGCCTTGCCCTGGGCCACGGCGCGGTTGCTGCCATCAATGAGGGAGGCGATCTCGCGGGCCCCCGCATCGCTGCGCTCCGCCAGCTTCCGCACCTCCTCGGCCACCACGGCAAAGCCCTTGCCCATGGCCCCGGCGCTGGCGGCCTCGATGGCGGCATTGAGGGACAGCAGGTTGGTCTGGCGGGCAATGTCCTGGATCACCTGGACGGCGTCCACCATCTGGCCCGTGGCTTCCTCCACCCGCGCCATGGCGCGGATGGCCGCCTGGCCTGCGGCGTCAGCCCCCTGGGCCGTAGCGGCAGCGTCCATGGACCGGCGATGGCTCACGCGCACATGGTCCGCCACCTCCCGCACGGAGGCGGACAGCTCGGTGATGGCCGAGGCCATGCGATCGGTGGAGTTGCGCTGGCCCTCAGCGTTGCGGGCCAGCTCTCGGCTGGTGCTGGCGATCTCGTGGGTGGCAGAGGCGATCTCGCCGCTGTTGGCCCGCACCCGCTGGGCATCGAAGCGGATGCGGTTGATGGTGTTCTTGAGGTTGCCTTGCATGGTCCAGAGGGTGGCCAGGAGGCTCGTCTTGTCCCCGTTGCGGAGCGGAATCTCTGTGCGCAGATCGCCGTCCGCCAGGGTGCGGGCGGCCCGCAGGGCCAGCGCAGGCTCGCCGCCCAGCTGCAGGTCGAGGACCTGGATGAGCTTGCCGAACACCACCAGCCCGGCGGTCAAGGCCAGGAGCATCCCGGCCCCGAGGATCCAGAGGGCCAGGCGGGAGCGGTCCACCACCCGACTCAGCTGGGCCTCCATGCCCTGCACGCCGGCATCCCGCAGGCGCAGCATGCGGACCTTCAGGGACTCAGACGCTTTGTCAAAGGCATCCATGGCCCGGCCCCCCTCGGCGGCCCCCTGGGTCTCGAAGGCCCCCACCATGGCCCGACCGGTGTCGTACATGGCGTCGAAGTCCCGGCCGATCTCTTCCAGCGTGCGGAGGGCAGCGGGATCCCCGGCGGAGAGGTCCTTCAGCCGTGCCTCAGCCTTGTGGAAGGCCACCGACGCCTCAACGGCCTCCTTCATGGACTCTGGATTCCGCGTGAGCGAGGCGTCCGTGAGGGCCTGCTGGATCATGAGGGCCTGGAAGGCCATCGCTTCGGCGGCCTGCGCGGACGGCAAGGTGCTGTCGCGGGTTCGGGTGGCCTCGCTCTGGATGGCGGCGGATCCCCCGAAGCTGATGGAGGAGACCAGCAGGAAGATGGCTAGCACGGCTCCCACGGTCGTCCAGAGCCGCTGGCGGAAGCCCATCTCCGGAAAGGGAATCCAGACTTTGCGCACCGGTGCCTCGGCAGGGAGGCCGTTCCTGATGCGGGCATACATCCGCTCAGC
>JBAXHE010000339.1:0-1684 GCA_037139055.1 Betaproteobacteria bacterium
CCTTCCTGCGCCCGCAGGGCGTCTTCGTGTCCTTGGTGGAGCGCTTTTTCGGCGGAGGCTGGCCGACAACCAGGAATGGGAATAGGGTTCGAGATCATCACCATCCTCCTAGAAGCGCCACAGGAGGCCGGCGGCGGCCGTGGTTGCAGGCTGGTTCTGGTAGCCGTAGTGGCTGCTCAGGGCCCGGCCCTCCACCTCGATGTGGTCGGAGACCTTGAAGGTCAGCACCGGGCCCACGGCCAGGCGGGTCCAGTGGGAGGTCCCGGAGAGGGTCATGCTGCCACCCAGGGTCGAGGTCACGGTGTTGGTGCTGGCCACGGACCAGCGCACCTCAGCCACCGCCAGACCCAAACTCCACCGCGTACCCAGCGGCACCAGCAGGTCGACCCCCAGCGCCAGGCTGGATACGCGGGTGTCCAGCACCTGCGGCAGGGGCGCGGCCGTGCTGCTGCGGGTCGCCCCGGCGAATACCGTGTAGTCGAAGCGGGGACGGAGGCGAAAGCCCTTGGGCAGTGCCCATGTGCCATGCAGACCCAGGCTCACGCTGGGGGTGCCGGCGGTGGTGCGCAGGCCCCCATTTGAGGGGAACACCAGCGCGGCCTGGAACCCAAAGGCCCAGGGGCTGCCTGCCCAGGACACCGGCACGGGTGACGGCGTGGGGGGGCGCGGTGACGCCGGTGGCGAGGCGGGCCGTTGTACCCCCATGGGCACCGGTGGGGGCGCAGCCACCACTGCTGCGGGCGGGGTAGGCACCGAGAGCAAGGACGGCACAACGATGGACGCCGAGGCGCTGGCGGGGCTCGGCGCAGGGGCAGGCCTGGGTGCAGGCGCACTTGCCTTCCGCACCGGGACTCGCAAAGCCGGTGCGGACGGCCGGCGTTTGGCCGGTACGCCTGCGGCAGGCGGCGCGGGGGTCGCTGCAGGTGCCGGGATAGGCGCAGCAGCGGTAGCCGGCACCGCGGGGGCCGGTACGGGAGCAGCCTTGCTACCACTGTTTGACGGGCAGCCCAGCACCAAGGCCAAGCTCACAGTGCCGAGCAACACCTTGACGGCGGCCTCGGGTCGGTGCCGGACAACGGGGAGGACTCCTGAATGATGGCCGTCTGACACCTGCCCAGACCTGGCTGGCATACACCCCTCCCTACCTGATCACAAGGTCAGATGCCAATTGGTTCCGGGGGTAGCCGACCACCAAACTTGAAACTCAAGTCATTACTAGTGTGGTTCCCTTTTAAACCAGTGCCATACGCTTGATTGCTTACATATGAATGAATTTTGTAGATGTGTTTAAGCACGCCAAAGGAAACGCAACGCAGCACTGATTCAAGGGCTTTTGACGGGGATAAGAGGGACGAACGGGGATAACAGCGCAGTGCCTGGAAGGGCAGCTGGCGCAAATATAAGGCGCACCGAAACGATTCTGGGTTAGTGCGGCACCGGCGCATTGGCACCAGGCCGGGGCGTCGCGTCTGCGCCTTTTGGGGGCGCGGATGGGGCGCCCCGGGCTGACTTCCGGCCCCGCCGGAAGCCGCCGCAGGCGGGCCCATGCAGGGTGGGTCGGTGCCCACGGAGATGCCCACCGCTTTATCCCCAAATCCCCAAATCGGTGGCCAATTTCTTTGGATCTTCCGGGCTTTCAGGGTGAGAAGTCTCATGGCAGAGAACGCAGAGGAAAACAGGCAAG
>JBAXHE010000340.1:0-1681 GCA_037139055.1 Betaproteobacteria bacterium
GTATAATAATTACTGTTGTTTTTAGTGTGCGTTAAGCCCAGGCTAATTTTGGGAAACTGTTGCAGAATGGCAATCCGAAGCTGTTCTTCTTGCGCTTGATAACCTTGTTTTAAGGCTAATAAATCTAAACGATGCGGCGTTAAATCCTGCGTGAGTTGCTCAAAGTTCGGCGTTATCAGTTCTTGGGGCAAGTCTGTTGCTTGATAAGTAATCGCCTGCCCAGTCGGCTGACCTAAGACTCGATTAAGCCGTTCTTGTTGATGCTGTTTTTGCTGTAATAACGTCTGCAAGCGACTTTCCAGTGCTTCAGCTGAGAGTATAGCGGTGGTATTTTCTAAAGTCGTCGCCCAACCGTGATCCAGTGCTTTTTGTATTTGTACTTTATTACTGTCCAGACGTTTTAAGCTCTCAGACAATAGCGCGTATTGCTGATCATAAACCTGTAGCTGATAACAGGCTAATTTTGCCGCTTGTGCCACTTGCCATTCTTGCCAGGCAATCTGTAAGTTAATCGCTTGTTGTTCGGCCTGTGCGGCAGTAATCTTATTCGTTTGAGTCAGTAAGGCAGTAAACTCCCAATCTAAACTTAAGCCATAACCCTGGACTTTACCTTGATCTATCCCGCCGCTAGGCGCGGCATAATTGTAAGCTAAACGGGGATTGGGTAATAAACCGGCCTGCAATAATTGTGCGTTTGCAATCCCCTGCTTTGACCTGACCGCACGTAACTCCGGGCTTTGTATGATAGCTATCATTGCCGCTTCATCCGGTGATAATCCATCAGATAGATCAAAGGGAATTGGCTTTAGTAACGGGTGTTTAATTTGGCTGGCTTGAATGTGTAGCTGTGCTATTGACGGGTTCGCATTTTGTTGCGCGATAGCTTGCTCATTTAACTCCTTGGCTTGATAAGTAGCACAAGATGTTAAGGTCAGCGCCAATAAAACAGGGGCATGATCTATGATAGATTTAAGCCGCGTAAAGGCGGCTTTGAGGAGGCCAGAAAAGTCGTTTATCAAAGCGGTTATAAGCGTTAAAGAGGGTATTCAGGTTATCCTAACACACAAGCAAGCCTCACTGACCGAGTACTACGATCTAAAGGCTTGTTGCTATACCCTGGGTTTTAATTAAATGGCTAGGAATCGTGATGTTATTAAGTGTATGACCATTACCTCGTAATCGTCAGCAAGGTAAAAGTACCCTCTTTCAGTTGTGGTCTGCCATTGGCTTGCTTGGGTGCCTTATCATCCACATCCGCTGTAACTGTGTAAACCGTGTGTTTGACACTATCAAGCGCCAAAGTTCTGGCTCTAGGCTTTGTCAGCAAATTTTGTTTAACGGTGTAGTCAGTTGCAGAAATAATAGTCAGTGTGCCATCACTGTTTGAACTAAAAACAAGATGAAACACGCTATCAGCCACGAGTATAAACTAAAACTTAGAAATTTAGCGAAACTTTGAAGCCATTGCTGAGCCATAAGGTCAGATGTCGAGGAATAACTGCCCACAGTCCTTATACGATGTCTTTACTGTGCAATGGCAAAATGCGGACATTGCAGCGGTACAAACACCTGATAACGATGGTAAGGTTAGGGCATATCGGCCCTGCGAGCTATCCGGTTACTGCCTGTTAAGCCACAGTGCAACTCTTAAATGCCCTAAGTTCGTATAAGGATTCTCCTC
>JBAXHE010000341.1:0-1669 GCA_037139055.1 Betaproteobacteria bacterium
GGCACCTACGTCAATGGCAAGGCGATCAAGAAGCAGGCGCTTCAAAATGGCGACGGCATTGAGGTGGGGAAATACAAGATCAAGTTTGTTGGCGATGGTGCGGCGGATAATTTTGACAAGACCATGGTTGTCAAAGCCCGTCCCACGGCCACTCCTGCCGCCTCTGCGCCGGTGCCGCCGGCAAGCCCTGCAGCAGCACCTGTTGCGCCCCGTTATGCAACTTCTGGAGTCACGGACTCAGGTAGTTCGGCCTAAGCCAGCATCACGGTACTGAGCGGTGCGGCTGCTGGACGTGAAGTGCCACTTACCAAGGTAGTCACCACCATCGGTAAGCCCGCGGTGGCCGTGGCGGCCATAACCAAGCGTCATCACGGTTATGTGGTGCACCACGTTGAAGGTGGCGGCAACCCCACATTGAACGGTCGGGCGATTACTTCTGATCCGGTACCGCTGCGAAACGGCGACGTGATCGAACTTGCCGGCACGCAGATGCAGTTCGTGCAAGTTTAGGCGGCATCAGAAGGACCGATCAGCCATGCACTCGAATTGCGGCGTGGCTTGATATGCGATCCGTAGGCAAGCACTGGCCCCGGATAGCAGTGACCTTGCTGCCATTGCTGCTGGCTTTGCTTCACGCAGTTGGCGTGTTACGGCTAGACGTTCTGCAGCGCCTGGATGACATCATTTACGACGCGCGTTTGCGCGCTACTGCGCCCAAGACCCTCGACGAGCGGATTGTTATCGTCGACATTGACGAGAAGAGCCTGTCTGAGGTGGGGCGCTGGCCGTGGGACCGCAAGCACATGGCGCAGATGGTCGATGAGTTGTTTGATCAGCAAAAAATTGCACTGCTGGGTTTTGACGTTGTTTTTGCTGAGGCGGACAGCAGTTCAGGCTTAGCCCAACTCAATGCGCTGGCGCAAAATGAATTGAAGGATCAGGCGGGGTTTACCGAGCGCCTGCGTGGTCTGCAGTCGACGCTTGATTACGATGGTCAATTCGCCAAGTCACTGGCAAACCGCCCGGTGGTACTTGGCTACTACCTAAATAGTGGAGGTCAGTCTCGCGCTAGCGGCCTTTTACCTGAGCCAGTGATGACAAACGAGGTTTTGCAAGGCCGCACCATCCGCTCAACCTCCTGGAACGGATATGGCTCCAACATTGAGGTGCTTGCCAAAGCCGCACCGACCGCCGGATTCTTCAACTCGATTACCGACCGCGACGGCGTTGTGCGTTCTTTGCCCCTGCTGGCGGAGTACAAGGGGCGCTATTACGAGTCGCTGGCGCTAGCTATGTTCCGGGTGATTGCGGGTTCGCCAACTGTGGCGCCAGGTTTTTCCAACGAAAAGTTCCTGTCGCGCAGCTACCAGGGTATGGACCGCGTCTTGCTCAAACAAGGCGACAAGAGCCTGGCTATTCCAGTGGACGAGCGGGTGGCCACATTGGTGCCTTTTCGCGGCCAATCAGGTGCCGGCGGCGGCTCATTCAAATATTTATCCGCCTCTGACGTCCTGATGCACCGCTTGCCGGCGGGTAGTCTCAAGGACAAGATTGTGCTGGACGTTGGGTGCGGCACGGGAATCCTCTGCATGTTTGCCGTCAAGGCCGGCGCCAAGCACGTCTACGGGGTGCGTTTGTGTGTGTGTGTGTGTGTGTACATGTATGTATG
>JBAXHE010000342.1:0-1660 GCA_037139055.1 Betaproteobacteria bacterium
GCCATCAAACTGAAGGAAAGCTTTTACCTGGCCGGGCGAAACGACCGCGATTCCAGGAGATTCAGCGGTAAAGAAAGGAAGGGCCTCGATAAAGTCCTCGAAGGAGTTGACTTTAGCCTTCCTGTAATAATGATGGACCACCAGCCTTTTAATTTGCAGCAGGTGACCGATGCCGGTGTGGATTTTCAATTATCGGGCCACACTCACCACGGGCAGATGTGGCCGTTCAATTATATTACCGAAGCGATTTATGAAGTGAGCTGGGGTTATCTGAAGAAGGGCAAATCTCAGTTCTATGTTTCGAGCGGGTATGGCGGGTGGGGGCCCCCTGTTCGCCCCGGAAACAGGCCGGAAATACTGGATATCTACATTACCTTTAATTAGTTTTATCGCTGAGTCCGGCCGAATTCCTTTTAAAATTTAAAGAAACCTTAACAAAATGAATTTAGAATCGGTTTGCGTGCAATCCCCGGTAGGGTCACTTAAAATTTCAGGAAGTGAAAGAGGAATCCGCTCTGTCCTCTTCCTGGATGAAAAGACTGTCTCGTCAGTTGTGCCGGGATGCCTTCAGACCTGTGTAAATCAGCTGAATGAATATTTTTCCGGCAAGCGGCAGGTTTTCGATCTGCGGCTTGATCCCCAGGGGACTGAATTTCAGCTTGCGGTTTGGGAAAAGTTAGCGTCTATCCCGTTTGGTAAAACCATCTCTTACCTCCAGCTTGCCCGTATGACCGGCAATGAAGCGAACACAAGGGCCGTGGGAAATGCCAATGGTAAAAACAAGATCAATATAATTGTACCCTGCCACAGGGTAATTGGCAGCAACGGCAAACTCACCGGGTATGGAGGGGGCTTGTGGCGCAAAGAAATTCTCCTGAAATTTGAAATGGGAAAAACCTTGCCTGGGTTGTTTGCCATGCCAGGAATTTAGTAAAGTTTCCCGGCCAACTCTTGAACGGTGGTCCGTGTGGCAGATTCTATTTATGGATGGCTGCTTCGTTTACAGGAGTGCCCGTACAGTAAAATACCTGGTCGAAACCAGCCACGAATATAATGAATTTCGAAAATCTACCTCTACAATTGGCAAATCCAATTAAAGCCTTATTGTACAAACGTGCTGATGTAAATGAATGATGGCTTTAATATTTCCAGTTCACTTCTTTGCATGATCCTGCCAATGGGATATATATCGAAATGGCTATCCCAGTAAGGCGTTTTGCTGTAAAACCAGTTCAGCATCTCTTCAGGATCCGAGGCGAATGCTTTATCATTGGCTTTCTTTTGCTCGAACTGAGTTTTAAGTTCCGGGTTTTTCCTGATCATTTCACGGGCTACTACTTCCATAACGTAGGATTCTGCATATTCCTTTTGCTCCAGGTATGCATCGAAGAAACCCCATGCGGCGTATGAATCGGGCGAAGCAGGTTCGAGCAGGTGTGCGATAACCCTGGCCGTACGTTGATTCATATCAACCAACATGGTTCCCGCAGGAAAAGTTCTGACCTCCAGTGTATCCGCCAGTTCGTAGGTGAGTTTGTGATGACCTTCGTAAGACCTCTGCTGCCACTTTACATTAAGAAATCTGCTTGTTTTAACATTGCATCTGACTTCATGCAACAGAGGTGTCATCTTTATACCGTGTAAATTTAACCGCTCTATT
>JBAXHE010000343.1:0-1660 GCA_037139055.1 Betaproteobacteria bacterium
GGATCTGTTCGGGCTTCATTACAGACATGCTCTAAAACATCAATCCAGTAATAGATATCTTCAACTGACCATAATTCGCCTGCTTCAGGGGTGAAGGGTTCAGGCACAAACCAGGGTTCATGACTAAGCCAGAATGCATCGACACCAAAGTCAGTCATACGATTTTGCACGTCGACCGTGCTCACTCCAGTTTCTTTAGTGAGTTCACCTAATCCATACCGGGTCATTTCAAGACGTCGCTTCTTCATTTCGGGGAAGCCGATGGAAATTCCTTCAATCTTCATTATTCGTTTTTCCATATAGTTGTTGGCTAATACAGATATATTGGCAGCATCACGCAAGCCTTCGATTCCCATGGCCCGTGTCCAGGCATATGCACGAATAACAACTGGAACATTTCCCCAAAATTCGCGGACAGCACCGATGATGGAATTCGGATTCTCTGGAAGGTAGAAATTGCCATCTTTACCTTCTTCGACGAGCGGTCCCGGCAAAAATGGAACAAGTTTTTCATTGCATCCATAGGCACCGACAGCCGGACCGCCGCCGCCTTTTGGTCCACCAAAAGTCTTATGCAACATGTACATGCATGCATCAAAACCAAGATCGGCTGCGCGTAGCCGCGTCATTACCCCGTTAAAATTAGCATGGTCGTAGAAGCAAAGTCCGCCCGCTTCATGCACAATTTTTACCCATTCGGCAATATTTGGATTATAAATACCGACGTCATCAGGGTTATTAACCATTAGCGCTGCAGTCCGATTGGAAACAACTGCACGGAGCGCATCTACCGATGGAAACCCATCGGCTTCTAGCGGGAGAGTAATAACTTTAAATCCCGCTGCCGCGGCAGTTGCCGGATTACATGGGTGTGCTTGGGAAGTTGTAATGATTTCATTGCGTTGAGCCAACTCGCCTCGCGAAGCGTGATAAGAACGTGTAATACATGCCTGCGTATATGCGGCATCTGCACCGCCGCCAGCCTGAAAAACAAATCGGTCCATTCCAGAAAGTTCACGGAGAAGGTGATCAAATTTACTCATTACTTCTAGAACGCCTTGAAGAGTCTCAACAGGTTGATGTGGGTTTATTTCTGCAACATTATGCTGATAAACCAATCTTTCATTCACTTTCGGGTTGTATTTCATTGTGCAGGTCTCAAAGAGACTTATACCCATCATGCCCATTGTTTGCTGAGAAAGGTGGAGGTAGTGACGTTGAACTTCGAACTCAGACATCTCTGGAAGCTCGGGTAGGCTTTTCCGGCGCAATGCAGCGGGTATTAAATCCTGTGCGGTACCGACTCGTTGCTCAATTTCTGCCTCGATCGCTGGCAAAATCGCACCGCGGCGGCCTAAAACACCAAGCTGCATTGCGAGCGGTTCATCCCACACTTGAGCGTGATAATTCTTCAATTTCTTCATTTTATTTCACCACCTTTTTAAGAGCCTCGACTAGGACGGCGATATCTTCCAAGCTATGAATCTCTGTGATGCAATAGAGAGCGCTTTGCCCCATGTGCGGAAAGTCCTTGCTCAGATCTTTACCGCCAAATATCGAATAATCCAAAAGTTTCTTATTAATCTGGGCAACGGTTAGTTTACATTTTGAAAAATCTACAACGAATTCTTTAAAGAAACCTTGATTCCATTTAATGCTG
>JBAXHE010000344.1:0-1659 GCA_037139055.1 Betaproteobacteria bacterium
TGCAGTTTGTTCGCTCGGTGCGCCAGTTGTCGTCGCTGCTGCTCCGCCATTTTGTGCGGCTTGTAATTTTTCTAGCTGTGCTCTTAGGCGAGCATTTTCTTCTTGCAAAAGATCAACTTGATTAATTTTATAGGTTTTGGCTTTGGATTTCTTTTTACCGTCAGCTGCTTCCGCATCTTCAAAAGATGCTGCAGATGCACCAGCAACCAAGGCTAAAGCGACACACACGGATAGAGCTTTTTTACGGCTGATTTCATGTGGAATTACATCCTGTCGACTTAAGTCATTCAAAAGATCATTTGCAAAACGGGTTTTCATAAAAGTACCTTTTAATATTAATTAAATTCAATCTCTAGCGACTTTGTAAAACTGACAGTTGACAGTATTCGTGGTCATAAATTATCCAATGTTGTTTTGATTGGATAACTGTCAGAGATTGTCCTGCAACACGCAGGCTTGATTTAAGAAATGCAAAGGTTGTGCCATTATTATAAAAATTAAATGTTGGGTCGGTCTGTTAAAGACTCATTGTTAAGTAGTATATTGTTTTTTCAGTCATTTTTTATTTCCTATTTCTGTTTATTTCATATCTGTCTATTATTGAATAGAAAAATTCAAGACAAGCTGGACTGCTTGTTGATGGACAATCATTGTTGATTATGTGTTTATCAATCAACAGTTATTAAGTGATTGTTAAATACGGAGATCCTTTAGGCTAAGATCTCCGTATGACCTCATTTACATTAAAATTTTGCGCTGACTGTAAAGCCGTACCATTGCGGGTTACCCAAAGTGTAAGAGTTCCAGAGGATGGCGCCGGGTATGTTATTGTTGAAAATATTTTTACCTATGAATGACACGTCAAAGCCTTTATCACGTCTGCCGATACCCACTGCAACGTCGAAGGTTGCGTTGGCATGTATCCAGCCATAAGATGACAACAATGGATCTGAGTTATAACCACTGGTAAAAGCGGTATTAAAGTTAGCATGAAGCTCTTGTTCGCCAGGAATATTAAGGCCAACCAACTTTGCCGGGAATCGAACTTCTGGGCCCACGTTAAAGGTAAATTGTGCGGCGCCCGGTAAGGTCATGCCGCTGACATCCCGATAAGCGCCGGTATTACCCAGCTCTAAAGGTACTGCACTGTTTTTAAAGTTGGTGTATTTTGCATTGTTATACGAACCGGCAAAACGGATTGATGTGTATTTAATCGCGCGGAATGAGCCATCCAGTTCTACACCAAACACACGTACACCCGGTACGTTACCCGAAGCAGCTATATACGTGGCGGGTGCTGAAGCGTTGGCCTGTCTATTTAAGTTAGTTGTGTAGGCGTCTAAAACCGAAACACCTTGTTGGTAATTGTTAATTAAACTTAAAAAGGCAGCCGCATTAAAGTTCAGGTCATCATTCAGCAATGATGATTTAAAACCCAATTCGATATTATTGCTTGTTTCGGCCCGAATTTGGGAAGAGACACCATTAACCGTTTGAGAAAAACCGGCCTTTTGAGCAAATTTATACGAGGTATACCCTGTTATTTGCTCATTAAACTTATAGCTAGGGCTGAAGTTAAAGGACGGTTGTATTGCCGAAAAGGTATCTCCAGTCACTGGATTCCATAACACACCAATTTGGGCTTTGCGTATAGCTTGA
>JBAXHE010000345.1:0-1654 GCA_037139055.1 Betaproteobacteria bacterium
TCGCTTGCCGAAGAACACTGATCTCTATGTAACAATGCAGTTGGATAAACTTCAATCACATCATCCGCATCAATACAAGGCAAGTGAATAAATATTAAACAGAAGCTTTCCCATAGTTTTTTGCGATATTTAAATTACGCAATGTAGAAAATAACTCCACCATTGTACCATTCGATACTATCCATGCAATAATAATATTGAGTAGTTCTTCTTGATCAGAAATATATCCCATACGACTATCTCCCCCACGAGTTCCATCCAGCCTTTTTCTTTTCCCTCTTGTTAAAAAAGTATTTTTTTCTTCATAGATAAAGTCTCTTGCCATCTTATTCTCTTTTCCTTTCTCAAGATGTTTGCGAAGAAGCTTTGTAATCCCTTTGTTGTATATCTCATATTTTTTTTCTGGGTCATCATCCAATCCCAAAGCAAAATTCTTTAACTCATACTCCGCGACTAAACCTTCAGGCATAACCAATAACTGTTCACCTTTTACTTGATCAGTTTGAGCAAGAATAAGTAATTTTTCTTCATCATTACTTTTTTTCTTTTTGGATATTTTTGACGTTGACATATTTTTCATAATAATTTATTTAAATAATATTAAACACTGCTTCTTTAATCATATCAACACTCTCTTGGATAGTTTCTTTTTCCCAAGGGTTAGTGTTAAACCTTTCTAGTGTTTTTTTGATATCCGGAAAATATTGTTTGTATTTACTCCAGGCATTATGATACCCCTGATTGTTTCGATCGTAATTATAAAAACTATAAATAAGACTTGGGTGAACTTGAGATTTCTTTGCAAACTCTCTGACAATTAATTCATTATTTATAAACGGTGCTATGTATTTGCTTTTTTCTTCGGAAAAAAGGTATTCTCTGGAAAAATCATTTGCTTCATCTTCCCCGATTAAAAAGAGATCTAATTCCCCTGAAAGATGATACGCGTTTGTTTGTATTATCTCCAAATCGTATAAAATATGATGAATTTCGTGTATCAGTGCAAACCAAATCGTTGGGTAGTTTTTTTGAAGATCAGTCAAGACAATACACGGCTTATTATTTACAAAAAAAGTAGCTCCTCTTACTTGAACAGTAGGAAGATATGGCTGATATATTATGGTTATTCCTATATTATACAGTGCTTGAGCAACAACAAATAGTCCTTTTTCCGTATCCATTGTATATTGCCTAATCTTGGGAAGTAAACTCACTAAAGCTGCCCTGTCGAATTCGTTTTTATTATTGATTTTCTGGAAGTGACTATATGCTGATCTCACCCAGAAATCTCGCATTTTATTATTGGATGATCTTTTTGTCCGACTAAATAATGGGTATAATTTTTGATCATTGTATTGAAATATATTTTCTATTCCAAAAAATGATTTGATCCGGCATTCAATTTTATCGAAATCAGTCTTTGAATCTATAAATTTTGCTTTGTAAAGGTTTTTTAAATCAAAATTACTGGCAATAAAATTGAGCTTTCTTGCTCTCTCCAGTTCACCGATTGATTCTGGAGACATTTCTGTTAAATAAATATTAATAAATTTCTCGGGATTCAGATTCAGAAAACTACTCAGCTTTAGTGCATTTACGATATCAACTCTTTTTGCTGTGCGGTCTAAAATACCTTCAAGAGATTTACGCTCGA
>JBAXHE010000346.1:0-1650 GCA_037139055.1 Betaproteobacteria bacterium
ATCAACCCAGGGTTGATTCTCTCCGTAACAGGCCATGATCTGCAGCTGCTTGGCACTCAGCCCCCTAACAGGAAGGTCCGCTAGGTGATGAATGCCCTGGGCGTGGAGGCCCAATTTCTTCCCCTTGCCGATATTCCACATCCAATCCACGGGCGTCGGGACCTTGGGCCAGTCCTTGGTGCAAGGTCCCAGGAAGAGGCATTCGTACTGGTCAACACATTGCGGGCCTGGGAGCACCTTGGGGGCATTCGGTTGTTGCAAAAGCGCCTGCAAGCGCTGCAATTCCGATTCGATGCTGGGGGCCAAGGCTTCCGCTTCCTCACTGATGTCAACGATTCGGAATAGTGTTCCCAGATTGTGCTCGCCGCCCGCATAGCGATAGTCACGGTTCAGCACCAACAAGGAAGTGGTGCCCACAGCCAAGCCTGCCCCGACTGCGACCCAGCGCTGGAAGGCCGCATCCAGGGGATAGGTGTCCTTGGTAATGAGGACCGCTTTGGCTTCGATCAGGTTCCATACCTGGCCCGCACGAACCAGGACATCGGTGCGGACCAAAGTCCCTTGAAACTCGAAGGCGGCTTCATGGATCACATTGACTGAAGGGTCCTGGAGCAGGCGGACTGTTTCGGCCAAAGCCTCCTGCGGATGGCGATGGTCGGCCTCCACCAGCACTCCTGGGTAGCGCTTCCGGACCAACTCGCCCACTTCGTACCCACCCTCGATGCGCGTCTGGGTGGCCTGATCTGTCGGTGCAGCGAGCTCCTGTCGGAAGCAGTAGTTCCAAAGCATCAGGGGGCAGCGATGCCCCCTGATGAACCGCGATTTGGACATGGTGATGGGCATGAGGGCCTTTGCTGCAAATGTTCTGATCGCACCCCTGGGCACCCTTATGGACCAAAGAGAACAAGGCCCAGACGGACAGTTGCATCCTGTGGGGTTAGACCTTGGGTTTCAATCTAAAAATCTCCGCTTGCTGAAACCGCCAAAAGTCAGCGGCCTTGCTGGAGGGGAAAAAGGTTCCATCGAGGTACCCGCCGATTGATTCGGTTTTAGGAAACAAACCCAGCTCCTGGGCCAGGGTGAAGTAACCTTTCCCCGGGAACCCGGTTTCCTTGGCGACGACGACGGTGGAGATGAGGAGCCCGTGTTCGGCATAATGCGCCGTAGACAACTCCTCCAGCACGCCATGCGCCTCGGTGTGTTTGTCCACCCCGGTCATTTCCTCCAGCTTCCCGTAGAAGAGAGGCTTCTGCGGATCTCCGGCTTGGATGACATCGTTAATAGCCTGCCTTACCTTGGCGATGTTTGCAGGTGTCGTGGCCATGAGTATCTCCTCGAGAAGGTCGTAGTGGTCGTCAGCAGGGCTGTATCGGCATGGAGCCAGGGGGTATAAGGAACCGGACACGTCTAGGATGGCCGATGGCGCCTAACCTGTCGCCAGAACCTGCGGTCTTCCGTGAACAGGCGGGTCAGAAATTCCACCAAGGTCGGGAAGGACTGGGTGGTGGAGAAGGGAATGGTGGTGATGAGACGCAACCGGAGGGCAGCGCCTTCGTGGGGACGGTAGGTCTTGGCCTCTAGGCCCGTGGCGCGCCGATTGTAGAGCCGGCAGAACCGCTCTAGCTCCAATTCGCTGAGGCCGGTCAGGGA
>JBAXHE010000347.1:0-1649 GCA_037139055.1 Betaproteobacteria bacterium
AGGGCGGCGGCGCCCTCAGCGGCAAGCACCTCACCCACATCGACCGCATCGGCTCCTACGCCGCCAGGGAGGCCGCCGTGCGGGCCGTCCAGTCAGGCGCCCGAACCTGTCACGTTCTGCTCGCCTACGCCCCCAACTGCCCAGAGCCCCTGGAAGTCAGCTACGAGATGGAAGGCCCCGGTCGCCCCCTGCCCATGGAGTTCTTCAACCACGATGCCCTGAGGGAGCACTACCAGTCCGTGAGAGTCGATCCCAAATGGGGAGAGGGGATCCATTTTTGGGTGGATCAGGCGAGATGGAGCGGGTTGTGATATATCAGACCCATGAAACCCAAACGCATCATCCTCATCCGCCACGGCGAGTCGGAAGGCAACACCGACAAGAATATCTACGCCAGGAAACCCGACTATGCCCTCTGCCTAACCGAGAAAGGGAAGCAACAGGCTAGGAAGGCGGGACAGGACATTTTGGAGTTCATCGGCTCTGAATCCATCGGCTACTACATTTCTCCGCACTTCCGGACGAGGGAGACCTTTCAGGAGCTCATCAAAGCATTCCCTGTGCCCCCCCTCCTTCAGCGGGAGGAACCGAGAATCCGAGAACAGGAGTGGGGTCACTTCCGATCTCTAGCAGAAGGGGCATCCGTTGACCGGGAGCGGGACTCCTATGGCACCTTCCACTACCGTATTCCTGACGGAGAGTCCGCTGCAGATGTCTACGACCGCGTCAGTGACTTCTTCGGGACGCTCTTCCGCGGCTTCCTGAAGGAGGATTTCCCTCAGAATATCGTTATCGTCACCCACGGCATGACAGCCCGCCTCTTCCTCATGCGCTGGTTTCACTGGACGGTAGAGAAATTCGAGAGCCTCCCCAATCCAAAAAATTGTGGGACATACATCCTTGAACGCACGGACACAGGGAAGTACGCCCTGCTAACTGACCCCGGCGAGCGCTCCGTTGTGCACCCTTGGCGGATGGAGCCGTAAGCATTTGCTGCGCTGCTCTGAAGCCTTGCTGACGCAAGTTAATCGCTCCGCCCCTTGATGGCCCAGGGTGGGAGGAACGTGGTCTTCCATCTGTCTTGTGGGCTCTAGGTGATCGGGGGGATGGGCTTCTGCATCTCCAGAGCTTGCTGACCATTGGGAAAACGCCCGTGAGCGCGGCCCAGGTCCTCAAATCCTGCTCTCCGGAACAGGTTTCTACCTGAAACATTCCCTTCGGCCACAACTAGGCGAACTTCGGTCGAGGCACAGCTCCTTGCATGCTCCACAACCGCTGCCAGTAGACTCTGAGCCGCCCCTAGGTGCTGGCTGGAAATGTTCACAGCGATGGCGTGGAGATCAGTGCGTGGGCTTCCGGACCTGGACTCCATCATGGAAAACCTCAGTGGTCCGGAAGCGTCCTCGGCGATGAAGTAGGTGTGCCCCCGTGTGCCAAAACGGTTGTCTGCGATTTCCTGAGGATAGGCATCCCCCTATACGGAAAACACCTCCGTGCACAATGCCCGAATAAAAGCCTTGTCCGATTCATTTGCAATCCGGATTTGAATTTTCATCACTCCCCCTGAGGCGGCATTGGGGGAAAGGCTTCTCTGAAATCTTGAGTGTGGATTACCTCGAAATCCCCAGGAAGATTGAATGTACTGGGGG
>JBAXHE010000348.1:0-1649 GCA_037139055.1 Betaproteobacteria bacterium
CTGGCATCACAAGTGGGCAATCTCCCGTAAGACGTATCAGTGCATCATGTGGATACATTGCCGCTACTTCGATAAATCGAGAAAGTACGTTTTCTAAAGACCCTCGGTATACTTTTATGGAATTCTTTTCCAGGAAATCGACGAGTGGATCATCGGTTGGATCCACAGAAGTTGCTACCACTAATAAATTAACACTCTTTGCTTTTAAAATTCTTTGTACCTGCCAATAAATCATAGGTTGGCCATTAATTTTCATCAATACTTTCCCAGGCAGTCTGGATGAAGACATTCTCGCCTGCAGGACAGCAAGAGTTCGCTTACTCATATGGACCATTTCCGTGGGTCGATAATCTCGGATGGCAGTGTTGAAATCTCAGAAGCCCACCCTTCGGGAAGGGATGGAATATTCTTACTAACCTCTTTTAATTGGTCCAATGAGGCAGCCCCCACAATAATGCCATTAACCCAGGAAATTGAACGTGCATATGCAAGGCATAGTTCCGCTACCGTAAGTGATTTTTTGCCTGAAAATTCAATTAGTTCTTGTACATTTTTATTGGCCAACCTTAAATTTGGTGGAATTGAGGATGGCTCCATCAACAACAAACCCTGTAAAAATACAGAACGAACTATGAAAGTATTCCCTGCTTCGTGGAGGCTCTCAACTATTTCTGAATCAAGTAGTCTCCGATCACAGATATTCTCTGGCACTTGAAAAACGCTGAGCTCTGGAATGAGTCTCTTACTACGTGTAATTCCTTCTTCAGAATAAATTGACACTCCCACTTGCTTTGCGAGACCAAGTTCTAGAACTTTATTCACTCCCTTAGAAATTTCGTTTGCAGAAGAGGAATTAAGTAGATTCTCATCATGCAAGTACAAAACTGATAACTGCCCTATTCCTAAATTCTTTAGGATTTCCTTCGTCGTACTTATAATGATGTCACTTGACTTGCAACTTGCTGGGTCAAGTTTTGAATCGATATTTATATGTTTCGTTGTGTCCAAATACCTACCCAAAAGATTTTGCGCTGAACCATATGCCATTGCGGTGTCAAATCTATTAATTCCATTAATTTGAGCCCAGCTAAGTATCCCTTGAATCTCGGCATCGGACAACATTCGATGTTTGTTCGCAACTCCATAATTCAATCCGAAATTGGCGGTACCTAGAATAAGAGTGGGATAATTTCCCGCAACAACCATAGCCAATTCACCTCGAATCGATATTTATTAGGCTTAGGTAAAGCATAATTCCTTACAGAATCGCTTAAGGCCAAGTCTATCCAGAGTGAGCATAATTGGACAACTTGTGGGTAAACTTTGATTGTTATGGCGAAGTTTATGAGTTTTGATTCAAAGTTGGGGAAGATTTCTATCGGAAATGACTTCCCTTGTTTTGTTGTTGCTGAAATGTCAGCAAACCACAATGGAAACTTACAAAAAGCGAGATCAATAATTTATGGCGCAGCTTCAGCTGGCGCGAATGCAATTAAATTGCAAACTTATTTGCCGGAAACTATGACAATTGATTGTGAGAAAGAGTACTTTAAAGTACAAAGCAAAACAGGCCCTCAGGGTTGGAACCAATCTTTATACAATCTTTACCAATCAGCCCACACTCCATGGGAATGGCATAGGGAACTAAA
>JBAXHE010000349.1:0-1645 GCA_037139055.1 Betaproteobacteria bacterium
GCCCGGGTGCGGGTGAGCCGGTTGAAGAGGGTGGACTTGCCCACATTGGGGCGTCCGCAGAGGGCGACGAGAGGCAGTTTCATGGCTGTTCCAAGCCTTCCAGTGTATCTGGCAACTGGGGAAAGGGCACGGACGGATCCGAGCGGGCTACAGTAGAGAGCCTTTTCCCGGGAGGCCTCGTGCTCCGCACTGCCTGCATCCTCTTCCTCTCTACCCTGCTGGGGGCCGCCCCGCCCTCCAAGTCCCTGAGCCCGGAGCAGGTGGTGGCCCGCCAGATCGAGGCCTACAACGCCCATGACGTGGAGGCCTTTGTGGCCACCTATGGTGAGGACCTGGAGCTGTCCGAGCTCCCCAGCGTCCGTCCTGCGGCGAAGGGGAAGGCCACCCTGAAGGCCGACTATGGGCGGATCTTCAAGGAGAACCCGGACCTGCACGCCAGCGCGAAGGATCAGATCCTCAGTGGCCCCTGGGTCATCCACCGGGAGAAGGTGACGGGCCTGGCCGGTCGTAAGGAGCCTGTGGAAGTGGTGGTGGTCTACCAGGTGAAGGAAGGCCTCATCCGGAAGGTCTGGTTCCTGGCGGGGGAGTAGGGCGGGGGACTACACCCTCCTGTTCTGTGACCCCCAGGCTTCCAGAACTCGCCTGATCTGCCGCGCGTGGATCTCCAAGTGCTGGCCGTAGCTGAGTAGCCAGTCATCGGTGCCGTAGGCGCCGCTCTGGGTGTGGCGGCCGGTGCGCCCCCAGGCGGAGTCTGGTACCTGGGCCAGGGTGGCGTAGGTGTGGCTCCGCACGGTCTCTACCAGGTGGAGGGCGGCCTCCGGATCGGCCTTCTGGTAGCCGAAGCAGCGCGCCCAGACGTTCTCGTCGTAGCCCACGATGAGGGGCTCCGGCTCGGCCAGCAGGAGGCGGATGCGGATGGCCGCATAGGTCTCCGAGTCCGCACAGTGGGCCACCACCTCCAGGGCACTCCAGGCCTCCGCAGTGGGCCGCCAGATCCGTGCTGCTGCAGGGATCTCCTCCCAGGCCTGGCGTAGAAGGGCAGGGCCAGAGCGATAGCGCTCCAGCCAGAGCGAGCGATTGGCTTGACTGCTCCCCCACCTAAAGGAAGGGGATTCCCAGAGCGTTTAAGCGACATGGGGCACCTCCTTCTTCAGATCGGGTTTGCGATGCTTTGGGACCTTACGATCCCGGCGCTCTCCGTCCGTGTCGGTGCGTAGCACCGGGACAGCCTCACGCCGTTGTCCAGCCTCGTGGTCGGTCGAACTGCTCCGGCGGGGCTCTCGGACCCGCAGGGTCGGCAAAGCCGCCCCGTTCGCAGTTTCAGTGTTGCCGGACGACAACCGAAGGAGGCAGTCGGCCCCCCAGGAAAGCCAGGATTGCCTGGCAGATCCTTCGTCCAGCGTTCCCCCCTGGCAATGGAATGCCAGGAAGGCCGAGAATTCATCGCGGTCTGCATGCATCCCCTCGGGGATGAACTCGCAGCCGCAGGTGTGCTTGCGCTCATCGCGCAGCTTCTTCTTCCGCTTGCCACACAGGCAGCGGGAGGAGAGGTAGGTCTTGTAGGTAGAGACCATCTCCATGCTCCCGCCTGAGGCTTCGGCCTTCCGGCCGTAGGCAGACTGGAACAGGCCCGGGGCCTTGTGCC
>JBAXHE010000350.1:0-1644 GCA_037139055.1 Betaproteobacteria bacterium
GGCCCTGGGCTATCCCCAGCCCGGCCTCAAGACCATGGCCCGCCTCAAGCTCGGCATCGACATCCCCAAAGAAGAGCAGGACTCCAACTGGATGCTGCGCCCCCTGCGGGACGCCCAGATCAGCTACGCCAGCCGAGACGCCGCCCTGTTGCTCCCACTCCTGCGCATCCTGGCCGACGAAGCCGAGGCCAAGGCTGACGACCCCGAAGCGGGCCCCCGGCTGGCGGCGCTACCCAAGGAGATGCGCCACCTGCTCCGCCGGGTGCGGGCCTACACGCCCCCCAAGCACGACCCCGTGGTGGACAAGATCAAGTACCTCGGTGACCTGGCCCGGGAGCGAGCCATCAAGCTCACCAACCTGCGCTGGGCCTGGGGCAACGAGGGCGACGTGGCGGCTGTGATGGAGATGGGCAACCGCTGGATCACGGCCCGCCTGGCCCACCCGCCCACCACTCAGGAAGCACTGGAGCGCACCATTCCCAACCCCCGCTTCCGCCGCAAGCGGGGGGAAGCCCTCTGGGAAGTGTTCCGCGAGGGGGCTCATGAAACTCAGGAAGATGCGGATTCGTCCGATGGGTTGATCTGGAACAACCCAGGGAACCCATGAACCCTCCACTCGCACTCCCGAACGACGACGGCCTCCTCATCACCTTCCCCAAGGGCCTCCTGGGCTTTCCCCAGCTGACCCTCTTCCGCCTCCTCGAGCCCCACGACGGCTACCCGCTGAAGTTCCTGCAGTCTGAGGAGAATCCAGAGGTCTCGTTCACCTGCATCAACCCTGCGGTGGTCAAGCCGGACTACGATGTGCCCCTCAGTGCCGAGGAAGCCCAGGCCCTGGGTCTGGAGTCCCCCGAGGACGCCCTGATCCTGACCCTGGTGGTGGTGCCGGAGGACCCCCGGCAGATGACCACCAACCTGGCCGGTCCCCTGGTCCTGAACGGGAAGACCCGGATGGGCTACCAGATCGTGTTTGGCTCAGAGAAGTTTCCCCTGCGCTATCCGATCCTCCCCCAGGACTGATCTGGTCTGCTAGCCTTCGAGCATGCTGGTCATCACCCGGAAGCTGGAGCAGTCCATCATCATTGGCGGCGAGGTCGAGGTCATTGTCCTCGGCGTTACCAAAGATGGGGTCCGTCTGGGCATCAAAGCGCCCCGCAGTGTCCAGGTCCACCGGCGCGAGGTCTTCGAGGCCATCGCCGCCGAGAATCGCGCCGCCACTGAGACCCGGGTCCCCGTCCAGGATGCTGCCGCCCTGCTTCGGGCCGCTCATCCTCCCAAGCCAAAAGACCGATAAGGACCCACCGAGGTCCCTGTGAACGTCTCTCCCGCCGGTGCCATTGCCCAGAGCCAACAGCTGATCCAGGCCGGCGTGGCCATGGGCGTGCTCCGCAAGTCCCTCGACATCCAGGCCCAGGAAGGGGCGGCCATGGTGAAGCTCCTGGACCAGTCGGCAGGCCTGGGTCAGCGGATCGACACGACGGCCTGAGGCCTATTTGAGATAAGGCGCCAGGTACCGGCCGGTGATGCTGGTCTTCTTGCGGGCGATCTCTTCGGGGGTGCCCACGGCGATGAGGCGGCCGCCCTCGCCACCGCCTTCGGGGCCCAGGTCGAGGATCCAGTCGGCGGTCTTGATGACGTCGAGGT
>JBAXHE010000351.1:0-1639 GCA_037139055.1 Betaproteobacteria bacterium
GGACACGCGGATTTTCAATCCGCTGCTCTACCAACTGAGCTAACTGGCCAAGAAGTCGCGCATTATAGCGAGTTGATCGGGCTTCGTCAAAAGCAATGCACGCATAAAGGTGATATTTCATTCCTGCTCAGGCAAAACCGGTTTGGATATGATCGGGAATGACTAGGCTCGGAGGAGGGAATCGATGAACCGGAAAGACCACGCGGGCTGTCGAGCCTGGGGCGCGATGCCCTTGCGCATCCGGTGCATGGGGGCGCAGACTCGCGGCGGCTCGATGTAACTCGGCGATTTCTCGAACGATGGCCAAGCCGAGGCCGCTGCCTTCGACACCGGTTCCGTCGACCCGGTAAAAACGATCGAATACTTTGTGGGCTTCGGCGTCCGATATGCCGATTCCGTTGTCTTCGATTTCGAGCAGCACAAAATCGCCTTGAGCGACAACGCGAGCGGTAATGCGTCCTTCATCCGGGGTGTAGCGCAGGGCATTGTCGAGCAGGTTATTGATCATTTCTCGTAGCAGAAAGGCGTTGCCCAGGATGTGGGTCGGTCCTGCCGATTCATAGCCAAGGTCGATCTGCCTATCGAGTGCGCGCATCACCCAAGTTTCGACAACCTCACGCAGCAGCTGGTCAAGGTCAACCGGAAGCAAGGCCTGTTCGGAGTGCTCGCTGGCCTCGGCGCGCGCCAGGGCCAGCAATTGATTGACCAGATGCGAGGCTCGATCGACGCTGCCCGAAATATTCTCCAGAGCATAGCGCAGTTGTATCGGATCGGTCTCGCGCATGGCCAGCTGCGCCTGCATTTTCAGGCCGGTGAGCGGGGTGCGCATCTGATGCGCGGCATCGGAGATGAAGCGCCGTTGCACATCCATATTGTGCTGCATGCGGGCCAGCATGGAGTTGAAGGCGTCGGTGAGGGGTTGCAGTTCTTCCGGGACGCGTCCTGCGGAAATGGGTGAGAGGTCGGCCTCTCGACGTGATTCGATGCGCTCGCGCAAGCGGGTCAGCGGGCGCAGTCCCTGGGATAGACCAAACCAGACGAGAATGACCGCCAGTGGGATGATTACAAACTGGGGCAGAATGACGCTGGCAATGATTTTGTTCGACAGTTGCGAGCGCTTTTCCAGCGTTTCGCCGACCTCGACCAGAACCCAGCGTTCACGCGGAGCTTCCGGTTCTCCGATAAACATGAAGGCGATGCGTAAGTCCTGCCCCTTGTAATCGTCGTCGCGGTACAGCACTTCGCCCGGCTCGAGTTTGTCCGGGAATTCGCTGGTTTTCAGGAAAGGTAGTTCTGGGTCTCCGGCGATCAATTCACTATTGGTGCCGACCACATGATAATAAACGCTATCTAACTCGTCAGCGCGAAGCAGGGCTCGTGCAGACCCAGGCAAAGAAATCTGAGGCTTTCCGCCAACAAATTTGACCTGACGAGAAATGGTGGTGACTTGTTCGCGAAGCGTCTGGTCGTAAGGATAGTTGGCGACCGTGGTGGCAAAATAATGCGTGATGGCGATGCTGATCGGCCAGACGAAAAGCAGGGGCGCCAGCATCCAGTCCAGGATCTCGCCGAACAGCGAGCGCTGGATGTCAGGGCTGTTTTTTTTGCGCCGGTTTTTCAAAGCAGTATCCGAGACCTC
>JBAXHE010000352.1:0-1632 GCA_037139055.1 Betaproteobacteria bacterium
CCCAGCCAAATCAACTTGGGCGGTTCCTCCACCCTTGGGTGGTCGGTCTCCGGTGCCACGACCCTCAGAATCGATCCCAGCGTGGGTGCGGTGAGCGGCACTGCCACTCTCGTGGTGCCCATCGCCACCACCGCCTACACGCTCACCGCAACAGGTGCTGGCGGCACCGCATCGGCCCAAGTCACCGTGACAGTGGCACCGTTGACGCCCTCTCCAGTGCTCCCCGCCTCAATCACCAGTGGCATCGATACCATTTATTCGTTCGCCAACGGTGTCAATTCGGGCAAGCCAGGTGGGATGGTCGCCGTAGCCCTCGATGGCAAGCTCATCTATCAGAAGGCCTATGGCATGGCCCAAGTCGCTGAAGGGGTACCCAGCGATGTCGGGGCGCCCTACTATCTGGCTTCCACGTCCAAGCAATTCACCGCCATGGCTGTCTTGCTGTGCCAGGAACGCGGCTGGCTCAAGACCACCGATGAGCTGCGAACCCACTTCCCGGACCTTGATCCGGTGTTCGACGGCATCAAGCTCCAGAACCTCCTAAACATGAACAGTTCCATCTACGATGTCGGCACTGGAAACCAGACCGCCACCACAGCCCAGATGTACCAAACCCTCAAGGATGAGGGGGCCTATGGTGTCGTGGTCACCGAACGCCCAGCCGGCAGCGTTTACAAATACACCAACATGAACTACGCACTGCTGGCGTTGATCGTGGAAAAGGTTTCTGGACAGTCCTTTCGAAGGTTCGTCCAAACGGAGATTTTCGACAAACTTGGCATGTCACATTCCGTTGTCCATGACGATCCGGCCTTGGCGGTGGCAGGGCAACCCCATGGCTACGATGAGAGTCTGAACCTCTGGTCCACAGCAGCCACCACCTCTCCAGCCTTTGGAATGACTGGGGTGATCACCACGGTCAACGATCTGCTGCTTTGGGATGAGAACTTCTACGCCAACCAGCTGGGGAGCCAGAGTCAGGCTTTGATCACGCTCATGGAGAAGCCCTCCTTGGGCAACTACGCCTGCGGCCTCATCATCGACACCGCAGGAAGCTACAGGAGGGTTCAACACACCGGGCGGTGGCTGGGATTCTTGAGTGGTCACTATCGCTATCCGACCCTCCGACTGACTGTTTTCGTGCTGCTCAACCGTGACGATCAGCGCTTGCAGCTTCCCGGGCACAACATCGCAACGCTGTTCATGAACACGGTCTGTTTTGTCAGCAGTGTGCCTGCCGCAGCAAAGCTCGCCGTGCCCTATCACCATGCCTACTCAGCCACCGGGGCTCCCCGCCCGACCTATTCCCTCCTCAGCGGCACCCTACCCCCGGGACTGATGCTTTCTGCTGCCGGCGTCCTCTCCGGAACGCCCACCACCGCCGGAACCTACAGTGGTGTGGTCCAAGCGATGAGTGGCACCAAGTCGGCCACGCAGAATTTGAGCTTGGTGGTAGCCGCCAACCCTTGACCAACCCGGACCCATAACGCCTGAGTCCCGGCTGGCCCCCGTCGAGCCGTTTCGGGCACCCGTGAGCGTCGCAAAAAAACCAAACCCCCTAACTTCAGGGGGCTTAGTGGTGGACCTGATCAGGATCGAACTGACGACCTCTGCATTGCGAACGCAGCGCTC
>JBAXHE010000353.1:0-1629 GCA_037139055.1 Betaproteobacteria bacterium
CTTGACCGCTATCCAAGACGCTAAGTCTGTTGAAGGTTTACAAGACGCGTTTAAGGATGCCTATAAAGCCGCTGGTAACGATAAAGAATGGCTAACAGCCGTCACAGCTGCTAAAGACATGATGAAGCGGAAACTTGGATGATTGAATTACCTACATACATAAAGCCCATGTGCTTTCCTACCATGAAACTTTATGAAGAATGGAAAGACTGTGCGCGGGTAGCAAATGAGTCTTGCACTATTTGTGAGGATTGCTCTGGTCGGTATCAACATCTTATGAAGGTCGAAAAGAAATGTAGACCTGATATTTGGAACAATCATAAATTTGGAAAGGATAGATGATGACACAAGATGAAATCATTGAGATGCTTAGAGCATCGTGCGATAAAGACCGAGTTGACCCTGAGCAAAATGGGTTTTGGGTAATCGTTACTGAAGAACTTGAAGCCTTTGCCAAACTGGTAGCAGAAAAAGAGCGTGAGGCGTGTGCCACTATGTCTGAAAAGTAATATTCCGAAGTGGATCCTGCCCGGCAGGCATATTCCCATTCTTCCTCAGTCGGCAAGCGGTAAAGCTTTTTGCCGGAGAGCTGATTGAGTTTTTGTAGGAAGGTCTGAACATCATCAAAAGAAACGGTTTCAACCGGCAAACTGCCACCCTTGAAACGACTCGGGTTGTCTTCCATGACCGCCTCCCACTGCTGCTGAGTAACCGGGTACTTGCCCAGATAGAAATCTGGATCCATCTTGCTATGAGTCCATCTCGACCTGAACGTGCCAGGGAAAATGGGGCAAAACTCAAAGTGTGTAATCTCCGAGCCGGGTGAGCCTTTTGTGACCGTTCTGGTTTTTGTAACCATCCGAGTTTTCTTTTGTTTCTCGGTCACGGCCTTTTTAAAGAAACCACCTTTAATCATCACATCTTCATAATAGGCCTCTTGTTCCGTATATTTTTCGATTCTCACAACAATCGGAAGCCGTTCGGATGTATCGATAAAGGTGCCGATAAAAGTATCAAGCAAAGTATCGAAGGTATGGAGATAGGTGTCGAGATTTTGTACCACGTTCAGCATATCCATAAGCGGCCAGTTGGCGCCTTCTTCCAAAAATGCCTGCAACTGTTTCAGCTCATCACGGCCTGCAATGACGGGTGCAAGCTCAAATCCCTTGATTCTTTCAAGAGCAGATTTCACTTTTGGCACACACTGCCTGTATTTTTCTTTGCGCAATGCTTCAAGAAAGCCTCTCAACCTGTCATCATGCTGCTGAAAATCACCATCGCCAGCAGCTTTGAGCGCATAGAAGCGGTCGATGTCTATCGCTTTAGCGAGCATCGGAAGCGCACTCTCCACCTCACCAAGAGCCATTTGTACCTTGGATGCCTGAAAGAATACTTCACCCATTTCCGGATGCAGAGCCATTGCCTGCTCGGTATGGGCAAGGGCCTCTTTCATCTTTCCCTGACAGTAGGCGGCCCAGCCAGCAGAGAGAAATGCGCGACCTGCGTCGTGAGGATAATCGGTTTTGCCATAGCGAGCGGCAGTAAGGAAGGATTCTTCAGCTTTCGCAAGGTCATAGAGCGACATATCGCAGTCAGCAAAGCCAAGCTGAAGCGTCCCCTTCAGTTGAT
>JBAXHE010000354.1:0-1629 GCA_037139055.1 Betaproteobacteria bacterium
AAGCAGGAGCGCGCTGCAAAAATAGAAGAGATCGGCGGCGGGGAGCCCGAACTGCTTTTTACTGTTCACCGACTTTACGGCGCGGTAGGAAAAATAGACCAGCATCAGGACGAAGCCAAGCGACGGGGAATACATAAAACGCTCGCCCATGGTTGAACCTATCAGGATGAAAATATTCGAGGAGGCTACAAAGCCCATGAAAAACCAGGAAACTGAAAAGGCCACAACCTGGCCGGCCTGGGTTATTTTGCCGCCCGAAAGCTTTTTAACCAGGAGGTACACCAAAAAGAGGGTCGCAAAAAGGTAAATTAAAACCGACAGCCATACTGCGGGATCTGAAAAACCGGTGAGCGGGATCTGGTTGTATGAATAATCATACACCAGCGGGTGAGGATAAACAAGCAATGCCAGGTACTTTCCCAGGATCAGGAATTTGGTAGCCCAGACCTGGCCGGCAGGGGCGGCGACAATCAGCGCATTATCCATCATATGCAGCTGTTTGAATCCCTGGACATTCGAGTAACAAAAATATAGTATCAAAAACATAACAACAGGGACCAGGTAAAAAAGGGTGGTTTCAGCTTTTTTACCGGTTGAACGGTTATCAAATAAAACCAGCATTACCGGGACCATGACAAGGTATGTAATGGCGCTTTCTTTGCTTAGCAGGGCAGGAAAAAAAGAGACCACGGACAGGACAAGGTCACCTGATTTTTTTGTTGCCAAGTACCTGAACAGGAAAAGAGCTGAAAGCAGCAGGAAGGTCAGCTCAAGCATAGAGTCCCTTCCCTTGATATTGGCCACAACTTCTGTATGGACCGGGTGCGCCAGGAACAAAGCGGCGGTAATAAAAGAGATGACCGGAGGGATTGCCGGATCAATTTTCCCATATAACCTCTTCAGGAAAAACAGCAGTATCAGGCCGGTAACCAGGTATATGACCATGTTGAAAAAATGGCTGACCATCGGATTTTTTCCCCAGAGACCAATTTCCACGGCAAATGTGACCGGGGATAGCGGCCTGTAACTTCTTACGTTTAATCCTATCCCCTCCCAGTAGGAGGTGGTGAGCAGGGCAGGGATACCGGCAAATCCCCTGGAGGTGATTTTATTTTCGGTGATGATCCCTTTATCATCAAGGGCGTAACTGTTCCGGAGTGTATTCAGGTAAAGTACAGCCGATAGGAGAGCTATAGCAAGCGAAAACCAGATCCAGATCCTGCGCTTTGCAACATTCACGGCAGGCGGGCTTTTTTTTTCCGTTTTTGCTGCCTGTATTTGTTTTGACATACAATGACGGTTTTCAGGTATTATAAAAATCGGTAATGTCGAGGAATGTCTGGTGTATGGCCGGCTTCCCTTTAAACTGGACTATTCTGAATGAGGCCTCCAGGTGCCTTATCTTGTTATCCTGGGTAAAGATCCTGACACGCCGTTTTGCCTCTGTCTCACCGTTCAAACCGGTCTGGAGTAATAAGGCCATTTTTCCCTGGTCTTCCGGGTGAATAAGGTTGACAAGATCCTGGACCGAAAAGGATGAAAAAATCTCGTTGGGGTAACCGAATATTTCGGATGTGCGTACATTGGCAAAAACAAACTTGTTATCCTGCACGATTGTCAACCCGATCA
>JBAXHE010000355.1:0-1629 GCA_037139055.1 Betaproteobacteria bacterium
GTAAGGATTATCGCATAGATAGCCCAGAAGATAGATAGAGTTGTATTTGATTTATTCTTGTTGGTCGTTTCTGCTTCTCGTAGAGTATTTACAGCTTGATAATTATTGTTGGTATTCTGGACATAGTATGAATTATTATTCCCTACTGATTCGAATTTTTGTGAATTAGCATAATCACGAGCTAAGATTTGATTCTGAACATTGTAGTAATAAATAATCTGAGTACTAAAAGCATACAGAGTGATAATATTCGCTACGATGATAAAAATCATGACACCTTGCTTCTGAATCTCTGCAGTTATACTGCCATACTTGTAATAGATATATGAGATAACATAAGCAGAAATAATAGCTATGACTAATATACCGAATGCTTTGTTGAAAATAGGAGAAAAGTCATTTGGAAGATTCCCAAAAGCATTCCATCCTATAAAGTTCATAACTCCTAAAGCATAAACTCCTGCTCCCATAACTTGGAAACCTCTGTTACTGATAGACAATGCAATCAAATAAAGAACACAAGCTTCGACAAACCAAAGTATAGCGATATACGCCCCTGAGAATTGTATAGGAACAGCTAGTGAGAGGAAGGCTACAGCCAAGCCTGGCAGGAAAATATTTAAAGCAGTATCCTCACGATTCTGCTTGTTCGCAACATAGGCTACTGCTATATATACCAAAGCTAAGATAAGAGTGTAGAAGCCTAGCATCGGCTCATGGTTTGGCTTCATCAGATTGTAAAATAGACCAAAGAAGCCAAAAGCATTCGCAAGTAGAACAAAGTAGTCAGACTCTGCTGACTTAACCTTCTCTATGATAATCCTATATAGACTTGCAGATAAAAAGATTAGGAAGGTTAGAATTAGAAAGAAAATAGTTGAACCCAAAACTGACTCGTTATAATAATTACCAAACCAAGTCATAAAATTGATACCAGTCCCTACCAATGCAAGTGCTACCAACTCAGGCCATTTCTTGAATAATGTTATAGATAGAACGCCAATATTTAAAATAATTAAATAGAAAAAGACTTCTACCATATTGTTCCCCGTCGCCCCGATGATATATGGAGTCAGAAATCCACCAACTGTAGCCAATACTGCCAACTTGCTGTCTTGATTGATAAAGCTGAAAATGAAAGTCAAAGCTGTAACTAGAAGCATAAAGAGACCAGTGGTCACAGGATCAATCAAATTATAAAAATAATGTGCTGCGTAGAAAGATAAATATAGAATAGCTATACCTCCACCAAACATAACCTCTGCAAACATATCATACTTTTTACGGAAATGTTGACCGAGACTTATCAAGATAGCCCCTATCAAAAGACCGACGAGAACTCTACCTGTGGGTCCTATCCAATTGTTATCAAAAGCATATTTTAGGAAGAAAGCGACACCCAAGATCAAAGCTCCTATACCAATCTTCCCCAATATTTTCCCTGATGATTCTTCCTTGTATTTTTCTTTATCAGATGGAGAAAGTGACTGTATAGGAGTCTGTGTGTTTATCTGAGTATCTATTTGTGGATTTAAAGATGGAGATGTACTTACTGCTGCCTGTGGAGTCTCTGTGACTGGATTATTTACTTTCTGTTCGGCTATTAATAAATGATTGCGAAGTGCCGTT
>JBAXHE010000356.1:0-1628 GCA_037139055.1 Betaproteobacteria bacterium
TGCACAACAACAACATCAGTTATCATCACTCAGCCGGGTGCTGCACTCGCAGCTTCCATTTCCGGACAGACCGATGTACTCTGCTTCGGCAATTCAACCGGTTCAGCAACTGCTGCCGGTGCCAACGGAACCGCAGGTTACACCTATTTATGGTCAAATGGCCAGTCCGGTGCAACTGTTAACGGAGTACCTTCAGGCACATATTCTGTTACCGTTACCGACACACACAGCTGTACTGCAACCACATCGGTTACAATTACAGAACCTGGTGCTGCCCTTGCAGCTGCCATCACCGGAACAACCAATGTGCTTTGTCACAGCGGAGCAACCGGCGCAGCAACTGCTGATGGGTCAAACGGAACTGCCGGATATACCTACTTATGGTCAAATGGCCAAACCGATGCTACAGCTACCGGCTTATCAGCCACAACCTATACTGTTACAGTTACTGACTCACATAGTTGTACAACAACTACCTCAGCAACCTTGACCCAGCCAGCCATCGCGCTTTCTGCTTCTATTACCGGCGAATCTGATGTGCTTTGCTACGGCGGATCCACTGGCTCTGCAACTGCTGCAGGTGCCGACGGAACACCGGGTTACACCTATTCATGGGACAATGGCCAGACGAATGCTACTGCTACCGGATTAACCGCCGGCACATACTTCGTCACAGTCACCGATGCAAACAGTTGCACCACTGCTACTTCTGTAATTGTTGGTCAACCAACTGCCGCCCTTACGGCTTCAATCGCCGCACAAACCGACGTGCTTTGCTACGGAGGTTCGAATGGTGCTGCAACAGCCGCTGGTGATCATGGAACCCCTGGATACACCTATGCTTGGGATAATGGCCAGAACGTCGCAACTGCTACCGGGTTAACTAGTGGTACTTACGTAGTGACGGTCACTGATG
Source organism: Betaproteobacteria bacterium (assembly GCA_037139055.1). Lineage (GTDB taxonomy): Bacteria > Pseudomonadota > Gammaproteobacteria > Burkholderiales > Rhodocyclaceae > Propionivibrio. The sequence goes on from JBAXHE010000356.1 coordinate 917, forward strand.
CCAATAGCTGCACAACAACAACATCAGTTCTCATCACCCAGCCTGCAGCCGCTCTTTGGGCTTCCATCACAGGAAAAACCGATGTTCGTTGTAACGGTACTTCTACCGGTGATGCAACAGCATCAGGAAACGACGGAACAGCCGGCTATACCTATTTATGGTCAAACGGCCAGAGCAGTGCAACAGCTGTTGGATTAGGATACGGAACATATTACGTTACGGTTACCGATTCGCACAACTGCACCGCCACTACTTCGGTTACCCTTTCCCAGCCTACTGCCATGTCCGACTCCCCGGTAATAACCGATGTCACATGTCATGACAAGGATGACGGAATCATCGATCCGGGAATCTCAGGAGGAACACCATTCCCAGGAGGACCACCGGATTATCTCTATTTATGGAGCGATGCTCAGACAGATCCTATTCATACCGGATGCAAACCAATCAATTATTCAGTTACTGTAACGGATGCAAATTCATGTACACATGTCTTTGGACCTTACTCGGTAACCCAGCCGGATGAATTCAAATTCGACAACGTTATCACCCCGGTTACATGCTACGGTGGAAGTGATGGAAGCATCACCAGCGTACATATTACCGGAGGTACATTACCCTATTCCTATTTATGGAGTACTGGCGAAACCACATCGGATATCTCAGGACTTACTGCAGCCACATATTCTGTTGTTGGAACTGATGCCCGTGG
>JBAXHE010000357.1:0-1616 GCA_037139055.1 Betaproteobacteria bacterium
GGAGGTGCCCGAGTGGACATGGCACAGATCGCAGTCTGCTGTGAACTGGGTGGCGGTCACCGTGAAGTGGCCATTGCCCTGGGTATCCGCCTGCCCGGCCCCAAAAGGAATGGGGTGCGGGGTGCCAGCGGCGGTCCAGGTATTCACGGCAGTCGTATGGACATGGGTGTGGCAGGTCATGGCGCAGCCGCCATCCCCCTGGTTGGTGGAAATGGTGTAGGTCCGCGCCCCGATCAACAAGGGGTCGGTGACGTCGAAGACAATCGTCCCACTGGGCATCTGGTCCGCCGGGACGCCTGTCGACACACCGTCCACAGCCGGGGTGTTCAAGTACTTGAAGTGGGCCAGTGCACCCGGGGTGCCATTGCTCATGGCGTGGCAGGTTGTGCAGGCGATGCCGTTGGCAGTCACCGTGGCATCGTGCGAGCCCAAGCTATGGCGACCAAAGGCGTCGTTGTGCTGCGTGACCGTTCCTGCCGCAGCCGAGACGGCGTGGCAGGAGGTGCACTGACTGGCAGAGAGAATCGTCCCGGTCTGCCAGCTGGGGGTAGCCTGGCCACCGTGGCAGCTGATGTTCGAGCAGGTCAGGAGGGATGGCGAGAATGCCTGGGCACCGCCGGTCTTGGACTTGAAGGTCGCATCAATGTTCACCGTGGCGGGGCCCGTGGGGGTCCCGAGGCGGTAGTTTGCATTGGTGTAGTGGGACGTGGTCCCGGTTCCGGCGCCGGCGTGGCAGGAGTCGCAGGTCAGGGCGGTAGCCAACCCCATGTGCTTCGCGTGGGCTCCCGCAATGCTGGGGAAGCCTGTCCCGGTGGGTCCAGCCGTAAGGCCAGAGGCCCCGGCGTGGCAGGACAGGCAGGTGCCAGTCCCGGTGGCCACCAGGGTTGGGTTGGCGACCTTGTGGCAAGTCGAGCAGAGGGGGGCCGACGCCGTGGGCGAGGTCCCTGTGTAGGCGTGGCAGAGGCCGCAGTCGGCGGTGAACTGTGCCGCGGTGGCGGTGAAGTGACCGTTGCCCTGGGTGTCGGTCTGGCCCTGCCCGAAGGGGATCGGATGGGGGATGCCAGCGCCAGTCCAGGTGTTCACGGCATCCGTATGGACATGGGAGTGGCAGGTCAGGGCACAGCTGCCGTTGCCCTGGGTCAGCGTCGTGGTGGTGTAGAGCTTGGCCCCAGTGGTCGAGCTGTCGAAGGCAATGGTCCAGCTCGGCATCTGGTCCGAGGGAGTCCCGGAAGACACGCCATCCACCGCCGGAGTGTTGAGGTACTTGAAGTGGGCCAGGGCCCCTGGGGTGCCATTGCCCATGTTGTGGCAGGTGGTGCAGGAGATGGCGTTGGCAGCCACCGTAGCGTTGTGCGTGCCAAGACTGTGCCGCCCAAAGGCGTCATTGAACTGGGCAGAGCCCGCCGCCGTGCTGGCAACGCCATGGCATGCGGTGCACTGGGTCAATGAGTTGATCGTGCCGGTGGTCCAGCTCGGGGTGGTCTTCCCGCCGTGGCAGCTGGTCGCCGAGCAAGTCAGGGCAGACGGAGTGAAGGTGGCTGCGCCACTCTTGGCGCTGAAGGTCGTCGCAATGCTCACCGTTGCAGGGGCAGTGGGGGTGGTCACCCGGTAGTTCG
>JBAXHE010000358.1:0-1616 GCA_037139055.1 Betaproteobacteria bacterium
TATTAGGGAAGCTGCCTTTTGTCACCGTTTGGAATAGTTGCCTAAACCACCTTGTGCAAAAATTTAATAAAACTTTAACAAAACCCATGTTTTTATAGCCTTAATCGATGTTTTACAACATTTTTGCTTAACTTTTAACTAAAAAGCACCAATAACGAAAAGGTTCGTTTTCAATAAACATCAAATAAGGGTCTTTTGTTTCTATTGATATTTAAACTACCAAGACAGAATTAGCAGTTGATATTTGCAGTATTAACAATTATTGCTTGAATTATATTAATTTGCTAATTTAGTGAACAATTCTCATTTACAAAACAAAAGTCGTTCAGTTTTCAACAACTTAGCCCTACACCAATGATAATGCTAGCAATGAAGATAGTGCTTTTGAACTGCTAATGGAGAAGCCTTTATAAATAAACCATAAATATAGAGATCATATGAAAAAATTAATCTATACTATTTTTAACCAAACAGTTATAAGCAATTTTTGTACATTGCTAAGTTCTTTTTCTACCTTCTTTCTCGTTATTATAAGTTATAGCGGGTTAAAAACATGGAAAAATCAGATAAATACAAATAAAAAAATTGATCTCATAGACCAATTATGCACGAGTATTATAGAATATAACAAACAAATGACAATAGCATTGCAAATGTTAGGTTTTATTGAAATATCTATTGATAGCCACAAAAAAGTAGCTGATCTAATAAATAATAGTAAAGAAAATTCTGGTGTAATTGAATATATTAAAATAAGAGGCCAAATAGATGGAATGCAGTTACAAAATTGTTTAAAAAACATTTCTTCTTCACTTCACACAATAATATTGTTATCGTTAAAATGTGACACATTTTGGCATACAGAATACAAAGAATGTGATTCTAAAGTTTTAGACCTGGTTGACTGTTATATGAAAGTTGAGTCGGTGGCAAATATAATAAGTAGTCCCTCTCTTAACTGGGAAGAACAAGAAATACTAAATAAATTACATGAAGCACTTTCAATAAAATCTAAAGATATTTATAAAAAATTAATAAAATCAAGTAAAGATATTATGGAATTTTTAGGAAAATTCTATTTATTACTTTTAAAATAAATTTTATAGGTTGTTCTAGCAATGACTGACCATGTAAGTTTTAAGATTCATTTATTCGTCTCTCATAAACGACCGTTTGTTGGAGATCTTGCGGATGGCATGAAGAAGCCCTTGTTTAAGCTAAAATCGTCTCTCAAAAATATCTCTTGAAATATTTCCTTCGAAAACCTATACTTAAGATGAGTTATAGGAGAATCAGGAGAATTTAGGTGTTAGTTGGTTATGCAAGGGTTTCAACTCAAAAACAAAATCTTGATTTACAAACGATGGCCCTACAAGAAGCTGGTTGCCAAAAAATTTTTACCGAAAAAGCATATAAATTTGCCCAGGTGGCGGAATTGGTATACGCGCACGTTTCAGGTACGTGTGGGAGCAATCCCGTGGAGGTTCGAGTCCTCTCCTGGGCACCATTATAGACTTTTTGTTTCAAATTGTTGTTTTAGCACGTAGATATTGGCTACTAGTGAGGTTCCAAATTTGTGACGTTGATGTTTAGCCACTGGTGCAGATTATCAGTCT
>JBAXHE010000359.1:0-1615 GCA_037139055.1 Betaproteobacteria bacterium
GTTCCTTCCTTTCTTTTCAGCCACCCCTTGCCTGTTTTCCTCTGCGTTCTCTGTGCTCTCTGCGGTAAGACTTCTTTCCCTGAAATCCCGGAAGATCCCGAATTTAGGGCAGAACGCCCGATGGAAGGGCTCGTCGAGAAAGAGCCTGGCTTACCGACGCGATGGCGAGCGCGACGAGGATCAAGGCGCCACCGACGGCGAAGGTGGTCCGCATGCCAGCCGCAACCGCCTCAGGACGGGCGGTCATGATGCTGGTCGTCGCCGAGGCGAGCGCGAACACTGCGCCCATGGCGGAGGCGCCGGTGATGAGCCCAAGGTTGCGCGACAGGCTGAGCAGGCCGGAGTTCACGCCCCGCTGATCCGGGCGGACGTCCGTCATGACGGCGGTGTTGTTGGCGGTCTGGAAAAGGGCATAGCTGGACGTGACCATGGCGATGGGAAGGAGGTAGCCGGGGATGCCGAGGCTCGCCGGGAGCGTGGCGAGGATAAAGGATCCCAGGGCGATTCCGCTGAGCCCGACGAGGGTCATGGGCTGAGCGCCGAACCGATCCACAATGCGGCCAGCCGGCACACCCGTCAGGGCGGCCACCAGAGGACCCACCGACAAGGCCAACCCGACCAGGGCTGCTTGGAGGCCAAGGGATCGAGAGAGATAGAACGGCCCGACCACCAGCGTCGCCATCATCACCGTCGAGACGAGCATGCTCATGGCGAGGCTTCCACTCAGCACTGGATTGCGGAACATCGCCAATGGAATCAAAGGCGACGAGCCTCTCGCCTCAGCAAGCAGGAAGAGGCCGATGCCGAGGACGGCAGCCAGTAGCAGGGCCGCGTTGAGCGGGCCGAACCTGCCGCGCCCAAGCGTCATGGCAAGGGCATAGGCCGCGAGCGTCAGGGCCAGCAGCACCGTCCCGAGTTTGTCGAAGCTCACTCGACTGGCGTTGGGCTCCCGGCGATCAGCGGGAAGGTGGTGATGGGCGAGCAGGAAGTTCAGGATGCCGAGCGGCATGTTGACAAGGAAGATGGACCGCCAACCCAGCCCGACGATCATGACGCCGCCCAGCGATGGGCCAAGGGTGGTTCCGATGGCGGACATCGTGCCAAGCAGTCCCATGGCGCTGCCGGTTCTGTCCTTCGGCACGGTTGCACCAACAAGGGCCACGGTGAGGGCCATCATGATGGCCGCTCCAAGTCCCTGCGCTGCCCGGGCGGCAATCAGCATCCAGAGCGTGGGTGCGAGACCACACAGCAGGGAGGCCACTGTGAACAGGCCGATCCCGAACAGCAAGAGCCGTCGTCGGCCGAGGATGTCACCGAGCCTGCCGACACTAACAATTAGGGTGGTGATGGTGAGGAGATAGGCCAGAACGATCCACTGAACCGCTTGGAAGGAGGCACTGAACGCTTGCGCCAGCGTCGGTAGGCCCGCATGGGCGATGCTGGTATCCAGCGAGGGCATCAACATGGAAAGGCAGAGGCTGGAGAGCGCCCAGCGAACCGAAGGAGCGCCCTTCGCTGTGCCAGCGTCAACCTCATCTCGTCTTGCAGTGCTTGGCTTCGATGTGGTTTTCATGGCCTCGACCCCCAGAAGTGCTAGATCCCAGGGTCGGTCTCC
>JBAXHE010000360.1:0-1614 GCA_037139055.1 Betaproteobacteria bacterium
TGGGGGAGGAGTTGCTCAGTCGTGGCTTTGACGTTGCAGGAAGGGAGACGATTGGAGATTTCAGGAAGCTCCGTTTCACGGAACAGATTGAAATCATTGCAGATGACCTACAGACAGGCTACTGGCATGAGGAGGTACGTGTCGTTGCCAACTCATTTGGCGCGTACTTGTTCCTAAATGCTCAGCGATTGATGAAGCCTTTCATCGGAAAGGTTTTACTGCTCTCACCAATTATTGGTGAATTTTCAAGCGAAGAGATCAAGATGGGCTTTATACCACCACAGGCGGGAAAATTGATGGAACTTGCTGATGGAGGAAATTATCCGACTCCGAAACAGTGTGAAATTCACGTCGGAGATCAAGATTGGCAAAGCAATCCGCAAAGCGTTGAGCGGTTGGCAAAAAAACTTGGAATAAGCACTCGCATTGTTCTAAATGCAGGTCATGTACTGGACAAAGCCTATGTCTCGGCCATTTTGGATCGATGGCTTCCAGCGGGGTAAGATCAAAAAGCCGACAGTAAAAATTGAACGTCAGCAATGGAACTCGGCTTAATTCGAGCAAGCAGCAGCATCCGAGGTTATCCAGGCGAACACGTCACCAAAGAGGACTTGTGTTCTACTACATCTATGGCCTGTTGCATTCAGAGGACTACAGGCAGCGTTACGCTGACAACCTGAGCAAAGAACTTCCCCGTATTCCTGCGGTAAAAACGTTTGCTGACTTCAAGGCATTCAGCATGGCAGGTAGAAGGCTGGCAGACCTGCACATCAACTATGAAACCGTTGAACCGTATCCAGTGACTATTGAAGAAGGCCATCTGTTGTTGGACACATTCACTGATGCTGATTACCGAGTGACACAGATGAAGTTTGCAAGCAAAGCCGATAAAACCCGCGTGGTCTATAACCACAAAATCACCATAAGTAGCATCCCGTTGGAAGCCTACGACTACATTGTGAATGGCAAGCCAGCTTTGGAATGGGTAATGGAGCGTCAGGCAGTGACTACCCACAAGGACAGTGGCATCGTCAATGATGCGAACCTGTGCTATCCCGTAATTCATTGGTGCTGTTTCTTTTTCAAGAGATGTCGCTGACACTTGTTGTTTTTCAGTAGGTGCTGGAGAGGCTTGATTGCAAAAAGCTGCCCAGTCTTCCATCATTGCCCGACGTTTTTCCAGTGCATCGCCCCGACGGTAAGCTATTTCAGTTTGGTCGCCTACAACGTGGGCCAGTGCATGTTCTGCCATCTCACGCGGGTAGTTTGTACGCTCACCTGCCCAGTCTCTGAAACTGGAACGAAAACCATGAGGCACTGCATCGACTTCCATACGTCGCATGACGGCTGTCAAGGTCATATCTGACATTTGCCCACCTCGCGGTGCTGGAAATACAAGATTGTTGTCTTTGAAGCGCGGTAAATTCTTTAAGAGATTGATTGCAGTCTTGGACAATGGAACACGATGCTCTTTGGTGGCTTTCATTCGATCTGCTGGAATTGTCCATATTGCAATCCATGCTTGGGACAGCACACACAATCCACACCTGCCCTTGACAGGGATTACGACACCTGATTTGTTAGCTTAGATTGGCGCAGTTTATCAACGTGGTT
>JBAXHE010000361.1:0-1609 GCA_037139055.1 Betaproteobacteria bacterium
CTCTCATTTCAGATCATGTTACCCTGAGCACCATGCATGGCTGTCCTCCTGGGGAGATTGAAAAAATCGGCCTCTACCTGGTCAGGGAAAAGAGATTGCACACCACGATAAAGCTGAATCCCACCCTGCTGGGCGCTAAGGAGTTGCGAGGTTTGCTCAACACAAAACTGGGTTTCACAACCGAAGTCCCTGATATTGCATTCGAACATGACCTGAAATATCCCGATGCCCTGCTGATCCTGGATTCCCTTTCAAAGGCCTCGGCTGAAAACGGGTTGCAGTTTGGAGTGAAGCTCACCAACACCCTTGAAAGTGTAAACAACAAAACAATATTCGGCCCTGCCGAAAGCATGATGTACATGAGCGGCCGGGCCCTTCATCCCGTCAGCATCAGGCTGGCCGCGAAGCTGCAGCAAGATTTGAACGGCATGCTTGACATTTCATTTTCAGCCGGAGCCGATTGCTTCAACATTGCCGATGTCATCTCATGCGGGATGAAGCCGGTAACGGTTTGCAGCGACCTGCTGAAACCCGGCGGTTACGGGAGGTTGCACCAGTATATCGAAAACCTTCGCACCGAATTTATTTCAAAGGAGGCAGGCGATATCGATTGCTACATAAGCAAGGTTGCCGGCCATCCGGCCATGGCTGCGCTAAGCAACCTGAAAAACTATGCCGACTGGGTTGCTGAAAACCCCGCATACCATAAAAGACAATTATCTGATCCAACCATAAAAACCTCAAGGCCTCTGGGCTGGTTTGATTGTATCCATGCGCCCTGTACCGATACATGCCCGACAAACCAGGATATCCCGGGGTATATGCGTTACACTGCCGAAGGCGATTTCACCGCTGCATTTGAAACTATCTTCAGGACAAACCCCTTTCCCTCTGTTACCGGGATGGTTTGCGACCATCCATGCCAGCAAAGATGCACCAGGATAAACTACGACGAGGCTTTGCGAATCCGCGAGGTCAAACGGTTTGTGGCCGGGCAGGGCAACTCACCCCAATCAGCCCCCCCCGAGGAAAACGGGAAACGGGTAGCGGTGATCGGTGCCGGTCCTGCCGGGTTGTCGTGTGCGTGGTTCCTGCGCCAGGCCGGGTTCGGGGTCGATCTCTTCGAACAGAAAAGAATGGCGGGAGGGATGGTTGCTTCAGCGATTCCGTCTTTCCGTCTTACCGACAATGATACAGAAACCGATATTCGCCGAATCCTGGCATCGGGTGTGCAACTGCATGATAATCACCCGGTAGACAAAATCGAATTTGAACATCTCCTCGATTCCCATACCTCGGTATTCCTTGCCTCCGGCGCCCAGCAGTCGGTGAAACTTTCAATCGAAGGAGCAGGGTTGCAGGGGGTGATCGATCCGCTGGATTTCCTGTTCAATTTCAGGCAAAACCGGAATCACGGACTGGGAAACCATATCGTGATCATCGGTGGAGGCAACACAGCCATGGATGCCGCACGGACTGCCTTCAGGCTGGTCGGGGAACAGGGGAGTGTCACAATTGTCTATCGCCGCACCGTAAAGGAGATGCCGGCCGACCAGGGTGAAATTGAGGCGGTCCTGGCCGAAGGGATTCGCATCATCGAACTCACAAC
>JBAXHE010000362.1:0-1599 GCA_037139055.1 Betaproteobacteria bacterium
GTAAGCCCGTCATCTCCGTTCATCCCGATATGGATATCCGCTATTGCTCACGCCTTTTCGCCAACTATAACCTGGTTAGAGCCCCTGTTCTAGAAAATAAAAAAGTCATTGGGATGGTAAGTCCCAACTCATTAGTTCTTGATGGATTATATAAAACCTTTCAATAAATAGCATCCTATCGAAAATAGAAGTACAATTTACACTAGCAGAGTAAAGATATTGAACGAGGATGTCCCGGTTATCAATGTTGTAGTTCTGTGTTAACCGTAAGTATTTATTTTAGGAGTTTTTCAAAATGGCAACAGGCACTGTAAAGTGGTTTAACAACACTAAAGGTTTTGGTTTTATAGCACCTTCTGATGGCGGCGAAGATGTTTTCGTTCATCACTCAGTTATTCAGGGAGAAGGCTTTAAAACTTTAACTGAAGGCCAAACCGTGACTTTTGACATCGAATCTGGACCAAAAGGCTTGACTGCCGTTAATGTTTATCCAAAATAAGCGATAACTCTTTCAGCGTCAGAAAAAGCTCTTGTTATTTAACAAGAGCTTTTTATTGATCCCTATTTAATCTGCATATCAATTTAAAACTATTTTAGGGGTCTACCTTTAGCATCCTTATTGATATGCCCAGACAGCAATAGAACAAATTCTATAAATCCCCACAGAGCACCATAGCCTACCGTTGCTGCTGTTAAAGCTAACTGACCAAGGCCTAACCAATAGAAGCCTAGATAGAATCTATGTAATCCTGCAAAGCCAAAAAACAATGCTAAAGCAGAGGCAACATATTTATATTTAACCGCTTTAGGAGGTCCCAAATAAGCCGCCACCAAATTAATCTTGCGTGCAATTGCCTCTTCTACTTCAAAGTTTACATCATCACCCACATCTGGAAGTACTTGCGCAACCCAGTCATCTAAATGAAACGTATAACTTTTTTCTTCGCTTGTTATGACCCCAGTTTGAGCGGTTGAGTCATAACTTTCAATATATCCGATCATTTATAGTCCTTATACAGGCTATGCTTCTGCAGTGGTTGGATCAATCACACCTTTAATTTGAGAAATACGATTAGCTGGAAATCCACCCTGTTCCGCATGTGCTCTAACAGTAGCTTCATCAGGCGCTATATATACGCAATAAATTTTGTCGTCTGTTACGTAGCTTTCAACCCACTGAATTTTTGGCCCCATGTCACTTAAAATACCGCATGATTTTTGCGATATACCTTGTAAATCTTGCGCTGTTAAAGAGCCTGCACCCGGAATTTCACGTTCTATAATGTATTTTGGCATGCTAATATCTCCTGAGTTAATATGAATTTAATTGGTTATTATTGTAATATGCGTGGAAATTATTTTAAGCTTTACTGATAGCTTTGCCCTATAAAATACACTCATCGGAGGATAATATGACTGCTGGTCTTATTTTGTCAAAGAGTATTTAACGATGATATACGTATTAGTATTTGAATAGAGTTCATGCACAATAAGCAAAATTGGCATACCCTGTAACCTCATCCAAATAAAATGAGGAGATTGTTATGTTCACCGAGGCGAAATTGCATAAATACCCCGCATTGATCCATGCTTTTACAG
>JBAXHE010000363.1:0-1588 GCA_037139055.1 Betaproteobacteria bacterium
TCCCGAGATCCACGCCGCCTAGGAGTTCCTTCCGGAACTGGGTTCCGAAAGATTGGTTGGGGTCATGCTCTTGTTGGAGTTCCCGGAGGCGTATCCGATAGCGCGGCTGAACCTCTTCGCCGACACCGGGGAGGACTGGGTCCACCCACTCCCCCCTCAAGGAGGCCTGAAGTTTGGTGCCCAGTCGCGTCCGGGTCTGGACATCCTCTCCGATCTGCACCTCGGCCACCAGATGCATTGAGAACGGAGGGGTGGGTTCTGGCCAGATGAGCCACTCCATGGCACGCCCAAGAGAGGACTTCCCAACGCCGTTTGGCCCGTGGAATACCGTGAGGCCAGGCTGTAGGCCATCGATACGGAACCCATGGGCAAGTTCGAAGCCGGGCATGGAGACAATTGAGATGCTCCGGAAAAGGAGGGAGGGCTTGGGCGTTTCGGAGGTCATAGCTTGGCCTCCTGGGCTCTGATCTTGGCGAGGATGGCGGTGAGGGACGAGGTGAGGAGTTCTCGGGCCCAGGCCTCGCTTCCCACGGAAGATTCCCAGACAGATTTCTCAAGGCGATTAAAACTTGGAAGGAACCGGGAGCTTGCCTCCTGCTGGCGGATCACTGTCATTAAGCGGACGGCCTCCGGGTCGGGGGATCCGTCCCTGACGGAGGCGAGCATACGGGCCAGACGGCCACGGGAGCTGGACTCAGCCGCCCAGTCAGCCAGGGGGATTCTTGGTAGGCATTGGTCATCCACCGGCCCTAGAAGCCGGATCTCCACGCCTCCATATTCCAGCTCGAACTCCTGGGGAGAGATATGTACCGGTAGTTCACTGGTGCCCGTCGTCCGGAGGTCAATGAATAGGGTTCGGAGGCCTGGATTCTGCCTGAGGAGCTCCTGAACATAGGTCTGGACCGCTTGGGAGATTCGGGAATGGATGCTGACCACATCCTCATCGGTCCCATCCAAAGACACCTCCAAGCGATCGATGCGGACCGGACTCGGGACGAGGATGGGCGCCGAAAGGGTATTACCTTCATACTCCAAGATCCAACACCCATGGGCCCCCATTTCGGTGGAGCGCAAGGGCAAGGGGGAACCGCAATAGAAATACATCTTGCCGTCACCTGCGGTGGGTTTGTGGATATGGCCAAGGATCCAGGCATCAACGGGCTTTGCCTCAAGATCCGCCGGACGGACGGGGGCGTAGACGCCGTTGCGGTCGAAATCCGTGTGGAGAATCCCCAGCGTGCGTCCCTGCCTGTCAAGAGTCACCGGGAAACTGGTCAAAGGGTCCGCAGGGTGGGATTTGTTAGGAAAGGACCAGCCCACCAAGGTAAGCGGGCCTTTGCGCAGTGGGATGGTCCCCACGGTCCAGGTTCCATGGGGGTTTCCATTCTCGTTGGATCCGAGGAGCCTGAATTCAGCCTGACCAGCGCCAGTACCCTCGGACCGAATGTCCCGGAGGAGTTCAGGAAACACCCGCCAGTCATGGTTCCCAGCGACCGCGGCAACCCAAATCCCATGGTCTAGGAGATCCCGGATCCCCTTTCGCAGGGGGGCACGGGTCTCGAAGAACATGTTGTCCGACTCAATCAGG
>JBAXHE010000364.1:0-1587 GCA_037139055.1 Betaproteobacteria bacterium
TGGAGCCGCACTTTGTCGGGCGCCTGGGCTTCAGCCTGGCCCTGGGCCTCGCCCTGGTTGCCGCCGCCGCCCTGCATCGCTGGGTCGAGGAGCCCATCGGGCGCTGGGGGAAGGGCTAACGCCTCAGGCCTCGCCCCAGAGTGCCTGCAGGGGCAGCGCCCAGAGCCCAGGGCCGAAGGGTAGGACTTCCTTGCCACTGTAGAGCACGACTCCGCAGCAAAAGCGGTCTCCCACCAGGGTCTTCATCATGCGCAGACCGTTGAAGTCGGCGGCTCCCACGGTCTGAGATGCTTTCACCTCTACGCCAACCATACGGCGGCTCCGGTCCTCGAGGACGATGTCCACCTCGGTGCCTGCGCTCGTCCGCAAGTGGAATAGGCTGGGCTGCGCTCTGGACCAGGGTGCCGTCTTGATCAGCTCCATGACCGCAAAGGACTCGACGATGGGCCCGAGGGCTGGTGAGTGATGTAACCCTTCGGGATCGGCTCCCAGGAGGTGCAGCAGCAGACCCGGGTCGTTGAAGTAGACCTTGGGAGTCTTGGCCAGCCGTTTGCCGAGGTTCTCGAACCAGGGCGGCAGCTGTACCAGGAGAAAGAGGGTCTCGAAAAGGATCAGGTAGCGCCGCAGCGTGACTTGGCTCAGGCCGAGGGTGCGGCCGAGGTCCGCCACGTTCATGGGACTGCCTGTCCGGGCTGCGACCAGGCTGAGCAGTCGCGGCAGCAGGGCCAGTCCTTCGATCGCTGAGAGGTCGCGGACATCCCGTTGGAGGAGGGTCTGGAGATAGGCGTTAAACCAGCGTGTCCTGGCCCCGGAGGAGGTGCGGGCAACGGCCTCTGGGTAGCCCCCTACCGCAATCCTCTCCAGGAGGTCGTTGCGCTCCATGGCAGGAACCTTGAGGTGTTCGGGGTGGCCCTGGAAGCAGGCATCCACAAAGCCAGGCTGTGCCGCCGCTCGCTCGGCCTGGGCCAGGGGCCAGAGGGTCAGGACCTCCATACGCCCCGCCAAGCTCTCGGCTACTTTTGGCAGGGCAAGCACGTTGGCTGACCCCGTGAGGATGAAGCGTCCTGGCCGCCGGTCTCGATCCACGCTGGCCTTAATTGGCAGCAAAAGCTCAGGGATTCGCTGGATCTCGTCGAGAATCGCGGTGTGACCCAGGCTGTGGATAAAGCCCACTGGGTCAGCTTGGGCAGCAGCGAGGGTGTTCAGGTCGTCAAAGGTCCGATAGTCAGATCCTCTTCCAAGCCCTTGGACCAGTGTGCTTTTCCCTGTTTGACGGGCCCCGGCAAGGAAGACCACCGGGGTGTCGGTCAGGGCCCCTTCCAGGGCAGGGAGGAGGTTGCGAGGGTGCATGATGAAAATCTACCATTGAATGGTGGATTTTCAACCACCCAGTAAATTCCGATCAGGAGTCGCTCTCGATCCGGGCATAGAAGCTGGTCCGGCGGAGGTTTTCTTCGACCTTGAAGGCCTGTTGCAGGGGCGGGAAGGCTCGCTGCTCGCAGTCGGTGCGCTCGCAGAGGCGGCAGGTGACACCGATGGGCACCGGGGGCTGATCCAGGCGCAGGCCATCGGCGTAGATCAGCTCCT
>JBAXHE010000365.1:0-1586 GCA_037139055.1 Betaproteobacteria bacterium
CCCGCTGTTCCGCAGCGGCGAATGCACCACGCGCTTTATCGACACCACGCCCGAGCTGTTTAACTTCGTCAAGCGGCGCGACCGCGCCACGCGCCTCTTGAAGTTTCTGGGCGATGTGGCCATCAACGGCAACCCGGAGATGAAGGGCCGCACGCTGCCCGCGCTGCCTCTGGCCACGCCCATCAAGCCAATTTGCGATTTGGCGGCACCCATCCCCAAAGGCAGTCGCGACAAGTTCAAAGAATTGGGAGCGAAGGGCTTTGCGCAATGGATGAAGGACCAGCCGCAGGTGCTGCTCACCGACACGACCATGCGCGACGCGCACCAGTCGCTGTTTGCCACGCGCATGCGCAGCCACGATATGGAGCAGATCGCACCGCACTACGCGCGCATGCTGCCCGGATTGTTCTCCATGGAATGCTGGGGCGGCGCCACCTTCGACGTGGCCCTGCGCTTCTTGAAGGAAGACCCCTGGGAACGTCTGGCACGCCTGCGCGAAGCCACACCCAACATTCTGTTCCAGATGCTGCTGCGCGCCTCCAACGCGGTGGGTTACACCAACTATTCGGACAACGTGGTGCGCTATTTTGTGCAGCAGGCGGCCAAGAACGGCGTCGATGTGTTCCGCGTGTTTGACTCGCTTAACTGGGTCGACAACATGCGCGTCGCCATGGACGCGGTGCTGGAGACCGGCGCCTTGTGCGAAGGCGCACTCTGCTACACCGGCGATCTTTTTGATCCCAAGCGCGGCAAGTACGACCTGAAGTACTACGTCGGTTTGGCAAAGCAACTGGAGAAAGCCGGTGCCCACATACTGGGTATCAAGGACATGTCCGGCGTCTGCAAGCCACGCGCTGCCGCCGAATTGGTACGAGTGCTGAAGCAGGAAGTAGGTTTGCCCATCCACTTCCACACGCACGACACCAGCGGCATATCGGCGGCCTCGGTGCTGGCGGCGATTGAGGCCGGTTGCGATGCGGTGGATGGCGCGCTGGATTCCATGAGTGGCCTGACCTCGCAGCCGAATTTGGGCTCCATTGCTGCTGCCCTCAGCGGCTCGGTCCGCGATCCCGGTGTCGATTTGCATGCCATGCAGGCGCTCTCACATTACTGGGAGGGCGTACGCCGCGCCTATGTGCCGTTTGAGGCCGATATGCGTTCAGGAACGTCGGACGTCTACAACCACGAAATGCCCGGCGGCCAATACACCAACTTGCGCGAACAAGCCCGCGCCATGGGCTTGGCCCACCGCTGGCCTGAGGTTTCCAAGGCCTATGCCGATGTTAACGTGCTGTTTGGAGACATCGTCAAGGTCACACCCACCTCCAAGGTGGTGGGCGACATGGCGCTCTTTATGGTGGCCAACGATTTGAAGCCAGCCGATGTGAGCAATCCGGAGCGTGAAGTGGCCTTTCCGGATTCGGTCATTTCCCTGTTCAAGGGCGAACTGGGCTTTCCGCCGGATGGATTCCCGAAAGCGCTGGAACACAAGGTGCTCAAAGGCGAGGCGCCCATGCAGGGCCGCGCCGGTGACCACTTGGCACCGGTCGATCTGGAAGCCAAACGGCTTGAAGCCGAGCATGTCA
>JBAXHE010000366.1:0-1562 GCA_037139055.1 Betaproteobacteria bacterium
TGATGGTGTCGTGCATCATGCGGAAGCAGTTGGCGGCAGGGTTGTTGGCCAGGATGGAGTATTGCCCGACGGTAGTAAATAAACCGAAACGCAGTGGCAAGCCGGTACCTGGCAATGTCAAGCCTATATTCAGGTTGTTGCGCAGCATCTGGTAAGTCATCCCCAGTTCGGAATTGTCGAGGCCTATCACCACGCCGCTGTCGCTCGCGCAGAAAAAGCCGTTGTTGCTGCCGGTAACATTATAAATGCGCGGAAGGGAATGAACCGTGATTTCGGCAAAGCCTTTGAGCGAATCAGCCGGTGCTGTACAGAAATTATCATCCGCAGCGCTGAGCCAGTAAACAACATTTGAGGTAGGGAAGATAGTGAACGAGTAAGGGGAAGCCAGGATGTTGGTCACCGAAACGGGAATGAGCCCGTCGGTATACGTTATGTTCCAGGGGGGGGTTCCGCTCAGGTGAATATTGACTGTGGCTGATGTGCCTTCGCATATGGCTTCCGAGCTGCTGATGTTGGCACCCGGGTATGGATGCACCGTGAGCCACATGGAACTGGAATTGGGAAGGTTTTTGCACCCTTCCAGGCTCATGGTAAGCTGGATAATATTCCCTACATCCGTAGTTCCCGGAGTATAGGAAGGATTTGGAATGAACTTATCGTTGAAAGTCCCGTTACCACTTGTACTCCATACGATGGAACTCTGGTACAGGGCCGTCGATGCATTGAGCTGGTAGGGCTGCCGGCCGCATGTTTCCCCGTTGGGTCCCGCATTGGCAACCGGAATAGGGTCGATGCGCAGCAATACGGTATCCTTATCGTACATGCCGGCACAACTGCCTGTTCCCTCCAGGGTCATTACAAACATGACCACCCTGTTTACCTGGGTCAGGTCGGAACCGGCGGGTGTAAAGGTCGGATGAAGCAAGGTGGCATCATTCAGGCTTCCTCCACTCGGGTATCCTACACCATAAAAATCCCAATGCACATTGGCCAGGTTATAATACTGCCCGCTGCTGCCATTGAAGGTGTATACAGGCACGTCGCTGCAGATATAATCATCCGTTCCGGCATTGGCTACCGGGTAAGGATGTACATCAATGGCCAGCAGACCAGGAACCGGGGCTGCACAGGCATTTACATCGGTATATGTCACCGAAAGGGTATTTACTCCCTGGGTGTTCCATTTTACCAGGATGGAATTGGTGCCTTGCCCTGAACTGATGGTTCCACCCGCAGATATGCTCCAGTTATAATTCGACATGCCTGCCGCCGTGGAGTATATATTGCCGGGAACGGATTCGCAGGGTGATGCCAACCCTGAAATCAATGGCTGCGGAAGTGCGTTTACCGTTACATTATATATAGGAGATGTACCCGTACAGCCGTTTGCATCGGTATATGTTACCGTTACACCATGCGTGCCCGGGGTATTCCAGGTCACCGTGACGGAGGAGGATCCTAATCCTGCGGTAATAGTACCACCGGGCACAAACCAGGAATAACCCGATTTGTTATTGTCCGTAGTATACACATGACCACCTGAAGCGGCACAGACTGAAACA
>JBAXHE010000367.1:0-1555 GCA_037139055.1 Betaproteobacteria bacterium
TCTTCAACTTGCGGTCCAGCACGGCAAACAAATCGCCGGCCTCGCCCATGGTCTCGGAAGTGCCCAGCAAAAGCATGCCGCGCGGATTCAGCGCGTAATGGAACATGGGAATGAGCTTCTTCTGCAAATCGCCGCCCATATAGATCAGGAGGTTGCGACAACTAATGAGATCAAGTTTGGAGAAGGGCGGATCTTTGATCACGTTATGCTCGGAAAAAACCACCATGTCGCGAATGCCTTTGTGGATTCGGTAGGCGCTGCCGTCAGGCTCGGCTATAAAAAAACGCGCCATCCGTTGTGCTGAGACGTCTGCGGCGATGCTGGCCGGATAAAGGCCGGCACGGGCCGTGGCAATCGCCTGACTGTCTATGTCGGTGGCGAAAACCTGCACCTTGAAACTCTGTTTCATCGCCTCTTGGCGCTCGGCAAGCAGAATGGCCAAGGAATAAGCCTCCTCGCCGGTGGAACAGGCCGCTGACCAGACGCGGATCGTGGCATCCGAGCGCTTGCCGATAAAGACTTTCGGGACGGCCAGGGAATAAGCTTCCTCGCCCGTGGAGCAGCCTGCTGCCCAGACGCGGATCGTGGCATCCGAGCGCTTGCCGATAAAGACTTTCGGGACGATCTGTTCCTCAAGCGCCTTGAAGACCTCCGGGTCGCGGAAGAAATTGGTCACGCCGATCAACAAGTCGCGAAAGAGGGCAACCACCTCCGTCGGAGTCTGTTGCAGAAACTTGATATAATCGCTGACGGTTCCAATCTGGTGAACGGCCATGCGCCGTTCAATGCGGCGATGAATGGTGCTTGGTTTGTAATTGGAAAAGTCGTGACTGGTCTGGTTGCGCAACAAGACGAAGATTTTCTTCATCGCGCTCTCGGACTTAGGTTCCAAGATAGTGACGGACCGGAGTTCACTGCCCAAGGCTCGAGCAGAGTAGGCGATGATCTGTGCGGGCATTTGAGCTGGCGCAAGCTCGTAGTCCACCAACCCGGTGGCGATGGCGCTGCGCGGCATCCCGTCGTATTCGCAGGAGTCGGGAGTTTGCGCCATGACCATGCCGCCCTCGCCTTTGATGGACCGCACCCCCAAGGTGCCGTCGCTGCCGGTGCCCGAAAGCACGATGGCGATGGCCCGCTCGCGCTGATCCTGAGCCAGTGAGCGGAAGAAGAAATCAATCGGCATACGCAGACCACGCGCTTCGATGGGTTCGAGCAATTGGAGCGTGCCATTGAAAAAAGCCATGTTGTGATTGGGCGGGATGATGTAGGCACAGTTGACCTGGACAGTCATTCCATCCTCAACCTCGAAGACCTGCATGCGGGTGTAGCGGCGGATGAGTTCGCAGAGGATGCTCTTGTGGTTGGGGTCCAGATGCTGCACGAGCACAAAGGCCATGCCCGAATCGACGTCGGCGGGCATGCCTGAAAAAAAGGCCTCGAATGCCGCCAATCCCCCCGCAGAAGCTCCAATGCCAACAATGGGAAAAGGCTTTTGAGGCTCTACCGCCGGCGTCTTTTTAGCCATGACCTCTTCCTTCTTCTCTTGAACATCCAC
>JBAXHE010000368.1:0-1554 GCA_037139055.1 Betaproteobacteria bacterium
GTCAACGGCCGTTTCCAGTAATAACAGGTCAACCCCGCCAGCCAGAAGCCCCCGTGTCTGCCCGTGGAAGGCGGTAACCAGTTGGTCAAAGGTGACGCCGCCGGTGACCGAGATAGTTCGGGTCGTCGGCCCCATGGAGCCGGCAACCCAGCGCGGTTTCTCCGGAGTGGCGGCCGCGTCGCAGGCGGCCCGGGCGATTTCCGCAGCCCGGCGGTTGATCTCGAAAACCTGGTCTTCAAGCCCATATTCCGCCAGCACGATATCGGTCGCGCCGAAGGTGTCGGTTTCGATGATGTCGGCCCCCGCTTCCAGATAGGCGCGATGAACGTCCGCGATGACATCGGGTCGGGTGAGGACCAGGTGTTCATTGCACCCCTCGTACTGCGGACCGCCGAAATCGGCGTCAGTAAGGTTGCGTTCCTGGAGCTGAGTGCCCATGGCGCCATCGATGACGAGAATGCGTTGGGAAAGGGCTTGCTGTATGGTTTGGGACACGGGAAACTCCTTCAGGAGGGGTATGTGCTTACGCCGGCAGCAGGCCGGTCACGATCTCCAGTACTGCGTCGGCACGATTAAGGGTGTAGAGGTGGACGCCGGGAGCGCCGGCGGCCAGGAGTTCCTCAGCCTGACGCCGGGCATAAGCAACTCCGACTTTTTGCACCGCCGCTGCGCCGCCGGAGCGATCGGCCTCTTCCAGAGCGTTCATATAGGCTGCGGGGATGTTGGCGCCGCAGAGGGATATAATCCGGTTGATCACCTTGAGGCTAACCACCGGCAGGATACCGGGAATGATCGGCTTATCAATGCCGAGGGCGCGGGCGCGTCGAACGAAGTTGAAATAGTGGGCGTTGTCGAAAAAGAGCTGTGTCACGACAAAGTCGGCCCCCTGGTCCAGTTTGATCCGGAGCGCATCGAGATCGGCTTCCGGACTCACTGCCTCTTGGTGAGTTTCAGGATATCCGGCGACACCAATCCCCATGTCAGGATGGCTGGACCGAATGAGCGTTACCAGGTCAGAGGCATGAAGCAGTGTTCGGCAGGGGTAGGTGTTCGGCGTGACTTCCTTGGGAAGGTCGCCACGCAGAGCCAGGACATTGGTGACGCCTTCACTGGTCAGAGCGTCGAGAAACCGCTCGACCTCGTCGCAATCTGAACCAATGCACGTCAGGTGGGCCATGGTCTCCAATCCACATTCCTTCTTCAGACGGGAGACGATTTCCAGCGTATCCCGGTAAGAACTGCCACCGGCGCCGTAGGTTACCGACGCAAAGAGCGGATCTGCCGCAGTGAGTCGGCCCACCGTCCGGAAGAAGGCCGGCCAATCCCCCTGTTCCTTGGGAGGGAAGAATTCAAGAGAGACGAACGGTTTACCCACTGTGATGGAGTTGATAATTTTCATGGATGCTCCCAATTGTAGCCAAGAATAGAACGGGTAGAGCATACCCGAAATTCATGTTGGGGGCAAGCGCAACGTCCGCTCATGTCGGCGTCCGCTCAAATCGGGAATAGTCCCACCACGGCGATGTGTAATAAGAGGACCCACAGGGCCCAAAG
>JBAXHE010000369.1:0-1553 GCA_037139055.1 Betaproteobacteria bacterium
AATCCAGGCAAGCAATCGTCGGCCCCCTGCTTCTATACCTATCGGACGACGAAGGGTGGGCCGATGCAGTGGCTCCCCTTAGGCAGCTATCCAGACCTAAGCCTAGAAGAACTACGGGAGGCTGCAGCCAGATCCCTACGCCAAAAAAAGGAGGGCAAGGACCCCCGTCACGAATCGGAACAGGCCCGCAAGCGGGAAGCCGCGGCAACAAAAAAGGCCAAGTCCGCCCCGACAATGCAGGATGCGATAGAGCTCTACCGAACCTATGCTGCCAAACGGATAAATCTTAAAGCGAGCACGGAGAAGTGGGCAATCGCGCTAATCGACCGCCGGATAAAGGAATATTGGTGCGACCGCCTAGTTGCTGAGGTCAGCAAGAAGGAGGTAAAGGCTTGGCATACCTCTAAGGAGATGTGCGAAACACCATCCCAGGCCGATGCGGCCCTCCGGTTGCTCTCAAAAATCTTCAACCTTGCCATAGAGGAGGACTGGCGGGTCGACAATCCGACCCATCGCCTCCCCAAACACGTACGAGGGAAGGGGAAGATCCGCAAGCGGATTCTGAGTAAGCCAGAGCGGAGGGCGCTCGAACGGACTCTTCGGAAACTAGAAGCAGAACAGTCCATCGAACCAGCCGCCGCTGGGGCCTTCCGTGCCCTCCTACTCTCGGCCATGAGGAAGGAAGAGGTGCTTACTCTGCGTTGGGAGGAGATCACCTGGGACCCTCCGGCCTTCAGCGAAGATAACCAGGAGGAGGTTCTGCCTCTAACCGGATGGATCTGCAAGACAGATCACAAATCGAACCGTCGTACGGGCGACAAGTTCGTGGCAATCACATCTCAACTCGGGAAAATCATTAGGGCCCAGCCTAAGAGAATGGGCAGTCCTTGGGTTTTCCCTAGCCCCAGGAATCCAAAGAAGGGGAAAGAACTCGGGCACTTCGTAGGCCTGCAAAAAGTATGGGAACGCCTACTGGCACGTGTAAGCCAAGAAGAGCAGGCGCTCGTATTGGCGAACAAAAAAAAGCAGAGTGATGCTGTAAATATTGAAGATGTTCATATTCACGATCTACGCCGTACTGCCTTGAGCATCACCTACGGGGGGGAGAAAGGTCAGAGCCTCGCCGCGATTTCAGGAGTTGCAGGCCACGCCAGTGTCGCTACTACGGAACGGGTCTATGCCCACCTTGAGCAGGAGAAACTGCGAGATGCTGCGGTTTTGATTGCTAACGAAATTCAAAAGGATATGGACGACGTCGAAGACTGAGCATACGGAGGTTAGGTAGTAGTCCCCCTGGATCGGAGTTGCATACTCTCGCTGCTCTGGATGCACCATCGCCGTCCACCACCGCGATCATCATCCGGGCACTGCTCCAAGAGGAACCCCTTCGCAGGCCGGCGGCGCAAGGCAGAAAATCGTTTCCCCACAGCACCGGGGCTAAACACGCCATCTCGAGCGGGACAGACGGCCTCCAAGGCATCTCGGAGTTCCTGGTCCTCACCGCATCGGTCGATTGCGACCCTGGTGGTAAACGGTTTTGCCCCGAAAGTTCC
>JBAXHE010000370.1:0-1548 GCA_037139055.1 Betaproteobacteria bacterium
GATAGTCGTCCGCCCCGCCATTGAGCCCGCGCACCCGGTCGCGAACCGCATCCCGGGCCGTGAGCATCAACACGGCCGTTTTTTTGGTCTTGCGCAGGCGCTGGAGCAATTCCCAACCGTCGATGCCAGGCAGCATGACGTCCAGCAGAATGGCATCGTAGTCGTAGTTTTGGGCTTTGTACAATCCTTCCTCGCCGTCGGCCGCGCCATCAGCGGCGTAGCCATCTTCGCGCAGGGCCTGCAACAGGCTGGCCAGCAGGTCCGGTTCATCATCAACGACAAGCACTCGCATCGCCTTGGATGGTGGCATAAATTTGTTAAGAGAACATTAAGAAAGTGGGTTCACAGTCTTCATGCTCTCTTAAGGTGGAGTGTAATAGGTTATCGACGTTATGAAGAACAAGATCGTTTGTGCCGGGCGTTTCCACCGCGCTGAAAACTCTCGCGGGCGAACGGCCAGAGAGCGATCCAAGAAAGATACATATCATGAAAAAATCAGCATTTGTTTTGGCCCTTGTCTTGGGCCTGTCAACCTGGGGCGCAGCCGCGCAAGAGATGGGCAATCCTCCTGATCAAGGAGGTGTACCGCCGCCTCGGAACGGTGGGCCACGGCATGATCCCATTTTTATCGCGCTGGACGTCAATACCAACGGCATCATCGATGCCGAGGAAATAACGAAAGCGCCCGCGCTCTTGATGACACTTGATACAAACGGTGACGGCAAGTTGACGCAGGACGAATACCAGCCTCCACGTCCGGTTGGAGCGGGGAGTCCGCCGTCCAATGGGCAACAGTCTCGCCCGCCCGTTTCACCCCTCGTCGCCGCGTTGGACGTTAACGGGGATGGAGTAATTGACAGCGATGAACTGACCAATGCATCCGTGACTTTGAAACAGCTCGATAAGAACGGAGACTGTCAATTGACGCAGGACCAAATCCGTCCGCCTCACCCGAACGGTTGTGGCGGTCATGGCGGACCGCCGTCGGGAGAGTAATCAGCACCGATGAAGAAACGGAGTAACTGTAGCATAGGCATCCTTGCCTGTGCCTCTACCTCGGCGAGCGTTAGCGAGCCGCTGACTTCTCCCTTTTGACGTGAACAGTCACGAAACGGAATTGAATCCGTCCTAAAAGAAATGTGATTCCCGAGCGGAATGAACTCCGTCTCGGGATTCTTCAAAATGACTATGAAAAATTGGTCGTTTTAATCCATTCTTAACGTTCGCTGTGGCATATTACGTCTCAAAATGCAAGCGACGCGATTGAATCAAACGAAGAAAAAGCGCCCTGAAATGAATGTAAAAATGAATGCAAAGAGATTAACCATGAAAAATGCAGCCACCATCATGGTGTTGCTGATATCAGTGCTGGCAGTTTCGCTGGCCCAAGCCGCAAATCGTCAGGAGTTGCGCGGGCATGTTCCAAACAAGGCACGGGATCTGGTTCCGATTGCCCGTCTCGAAGCCACCAACCAGCTCAGTTTGGCAATCAGTTTGCCGTTGCGTAATACCAATGAACTGGACTGTATGCTTCGAGAGATTTACGAC
>JBAXHE010000371.1:0-1548 GCA_037139055.1 Betaproteobacteria bacterium
GCCGGGCTGACAAAGGTTCCGCTCGACCAGTTACCTGTTATATTGACAAAATTGCCGTACAGGTAAATATAGTAGTTGTTGTAGTAATAGGATGAGATTGAAAGGTTGGGGTTTGTTTCATCGTAAAAGCAGCAGGCCCCGTCGCCACCGCTTACCATGTCGTAGATGGTAAGGGGTGTTCCGGTGTAAAGCAGCGATCCGTTGTCCTGCAACCCGCCGAGGAATTCCTGGGTTCCGGCCGTGGGGTTGATGGCACAGGTATAAAACTGCAGGGTTGAATAGCCCTTGTTGTGCTGCTCAAACACGGGACTTCCGCTTGTCCCGTTTGCAGTATAAAACACGCCGCCGTCGCTCCCGAAGAGAATTTCATCGGAGGATCCGGGTTTATAAACAATGATGTGCTGGTCTGCATGGATATACATCGGGCCGCCTCCGCCATACATCAGCGACCAGTCGGTTACCCTGTTCCAGGTGTTCCCGCCATCGGTCGAATGGTGTACGTCAAGCCCGCCGATGTATAGCCTGTCGGCATTGTTCGGGTCGATGGCAATGTCGAGCGCATGCCAGGCAATGGTTGCAAAGCTGGTGCCGGAGGTAAGGTCGCTCGGAAGGGTTTTTTCCACCCAGGTAACCCCCTTGTCGGCCGACCGCAGGATGTAGTCGCAATAGAAATAGTTAAACCCGTTGGCCGAGTTGACAAATCCATCCGCGATCAGGGCATACACGACATTGGGATCGGATGGTGCGGCGGCAAGTACGACCCGCCCGGGGATTGTGTTTGCACCGCTGTTGATTATGGCAGCCTGGTACTGGGAATTGACAGTCCAGGTTGTTCCGTTGGTCGAGTAAAGCAGCACGGCGGCTCCCTCCCCGTTGAGGTTGGGGCGGGTTCCCACATAGATCCTGTTATCGGCACCAAGTGCAATGTCGGAAACACAATAGGGAACTGTGGAACCGGCGATATTGGGCAGAACCTGCTGCCATGTCGCCCCGTTGTTGACCGAGCGGAACAGCCCGTCGGACGGCTGGCTCTGGTGTTGCTGCCCCTTGTATAGCCCGGAAGCAACACCGGCGTAAATGACGCTTACCCCGCTTTCGATGCGGATCACAATCTTCGTAACGTAGGCAAATTGCCCGGTTCCCTGTATAAAAGCCCAGGTTTGCCCGCCATCGGTGCTCCGCATGATGCCTGTTCCCAACCCGGAACTTTCGCGGTAGGTCTGCATGGCCGTTTCTGCCTCGCCGGTACCCAGGTAAAATATCTGCGGATTTGCCGGATCATAAGCCAGGCAACGGATAGCCAGGTTGCTCCAGAAGTCGGCAACCGGAACCCATGGCGAAGTGGCACTGGTGATATTGTTGTGGTCGATGATATTGTGGTCGTTTCCTTGGGTTGCAGAACTCTCTCCGAAAAAAATGACCGCACTGATTAACGCCATGGAGGAGCCTTTTACAGTACAGTACCGGATTAAATTTGACTGGGCAGCATTGGTGAACCGGATGGTTGACGTGCTATCCGTTGAAGAAGTGCTGGTGTTCATGATGACC
>JBAXHE010000372.1:0-1539 GCA_037139055.1 Betaproteobacteria bacterium
GGATCTCGAAACCATCACACTCAAGTGCCTGGAACATGACCCCAGTAGGCGCTACTCAACAGCCTTTGAAGTGGAAGAAGACCTCCGGCGATGGCTAGCGGGCGAGCCAATTCTTGCTCGACCGGTGGGGCCCTTGGGACGGCTACAGAGGTGGGTCAATCGGAAACCGGCTCTGGCTGGAACCATCGCCGTTGGCTTGCTCGTCAGTTTGGGGTTGCTGGGGTGGAACAACCACATCCGTTCCACGGCAAAGATTCGGGAGTCGGCTGCACAGCGTTTCGGAATGGAAATACGGGATGCCGAGCATCTGCTACGCATCGAGCGCATGTTGCCCATTCACGATATTCGGCCTGCCGAGAAGAGGCTGCGGACTCGGATGGAGGCCATTCAGAAGGAGATGGCTCAGTTCCGTTCCATCGCACTCGGGCCGGGCTATTACGCGATAGGCCGCGGCCATTTGGCCTTGAAAGAATACCCCGAGGCAATAAGGGATCTGGGTACTGCTTGGCAAAGCGGCTTCCAGGCTCCTGAAGTGGCCTACGGACTGGGGTTGGCGATGCTGAAGCAATTCGAGGACCTGGAAATCCAAGCGCGGATCCGCGGGGCATCCCCTGAATCCAAACAGAAGTTACAGTCGGACCTAGTACTCCCAGCCCTCCAGTGGATGACTCAGGCTGCTGGAGCAAGTGTCGACCACCCAGAATATGGTGCTGGATTAGTAGCCCATGCGAAGAGGCAGTTCACTGATGCAGAGAAGCACTATGAGCGGGTTCTTGAGCAGGCGCCCTGGCTCAACGAGGCATGGATTTCGCGCTCCAACAATGAAGCAGACTCGGTCGTTGCCCTGGAATCCACGAACTCCAGTGAGCAAATCCATGCCAGCGTCCAGAAAAGTCTAGGCTTCCTTCGGCAGGCGGAACTCATAGCCCCCAGTGACGAAGAAGCCTACTTGCAACACGCCCACCTGATCTCCGGGGAAGCCATTTCCCGGGCCGCCCGGACCGATCGTCGAATCGAGCCCATCCTGGAGGCCCGCAGACTCCTGGAGCAGGGACTTCTGATCCGCCCGGATTCGGAGCGTATCCGGATTTTTCTCCCCAACACGACACTCCAGTTGGGGTTCCTCATGCTCTCCAGCGGTGGAAACCCCGCGCCTCTGGTTCGAGAGACTGCTACCCGAATAGAATCGATGGCCTCCCGTCAGGCTTGGTCACAGGAGACCGACTGGCTCAACAACAAGCAGACCTTGCACCATCTCTGGTGGGTAGTGGCTGAGGCAGAACAACGATTCGGACGCGACCCCGAAGTAGCCCTCACACATGCCAGAACATGGCGCGATCAGGTGGCTCCGGATATCCACCACACTTTTACCCGGTTGATCGAAGCCAAGGCGCTGATAGACCGGGGCCAGCATCCCGGCAAGGTTTATCAGGCCGCGGTGAAGGAGTTGGAGCAACTCAGCACCTCGCCGGCGCTTCAGGACACTGCATTCTTTCACAGCACCTTTGGCCAGGCCCTCTACGAGCAGGCAGTTTGGGA
>JBAXHE010000373.1:0-1533 GCA_037139055.1 Betaproteobacteria bacterium
AGACCTCAGCCAAGGTGTGGAACAGCAGGTAGCTGAACCGGGAGGAGAGATAGAGCCCCACCACCAGGACGCCACCCAGTCCCAGCCGCCACCGGTGCTCCTCCGCCTGCGCCATCAGACCCACTGGCACAGCCCCCCCTGGATAAGGCGGGCAACAAGCCCACCAGAGACGGTATCGGCTGGTCCCCCAGTGGGCTTAAAACCTGGACAATTTGGGCGGATGGCATGGCCGTCAAGAATTCAACAACCTTTGTTTTTATGACTTATTCAATCATGTCCCGCCTACAGGCCCAGGAACAGGTCGATCCGGCGGACCGCCCCCGTGCGTTCGAAGAGCGCCGCACTGGTGGCGGCATCCAGGGCGAGGTCTGGGAAGGTCTGGGTGGTGCCGTCGCTCCGGCGCACCAGAACCCGGGGCCCCCCCACCCGGTGGGCCAGGATGGGCACCTGACAGAGGGTGAAGGCCAGGGAGTCCTTCTCCAGATCCAGGGTGTGCTCCTCGCCGGCAGCGTCCACGTAGGCGAAGCGGCCGGGCTGCCGAAGGAACTCCGCTGGGTTCACCATCCAGGGGAGGAAGCGGACCTGCCCCCCGCTCACCTGAACCCCCATCTCGCTGAAGCGGCTGAGGAAGTCCTCCTTCACCTGGCCGGTCATGCCCGGCTGCTGCACCCCGGCAAAGCCCGGCGTGTGGGAGTAGGGGTCCGTGGGGATAGCGCCGTAGGCTGCGGGGGTCTTGTGGACGCCCAGGCCCTCCTTGATCTCCCGGTAGTGGTCCCGCAGGCGGGCGAAGCGGGTGGCGTCGCCACCGGCGGCGTCTCGCAGGAGCTCATCCACGGCCAGGAGCAGCTTGGAGACCATGTGCCAGTAGATGCAGCCGAGCCCCTCGTACTTGTAGAAGGTCCCGCTGCGCCCGGTGAAGGACTGGTGGTCGAAGACCTCCTCGAAGAGCTCCAGCAGCTGGGGACCTTCGGCCAGGGCGAGGGCCCCGAAGGGTCCCGCTTCCAGCTCAGCCAGGGCCGAGGCCAGCTTGTCCGCGTTGCGGAAGGCGGCGTTGAAGTGGACCTGGCCCTCGGCATCCCGGGCCACGATGCGCCCGTCGCCGGCCTCCAGCAGGGTGCGGAGCAGCTCCGAGCGGGAGACCGCCCCCTCGGGGATGATGTTCTTCTCCAGGAAGGCCGGGAGGGGCCGATCGGGATAGAGCAGGTAGCTCGCCTGGTCCGGGCGGTAGAGGCTGCTGCTGCGCAGGGCGTCCAGCAGGCCCAGGGCTTCCTCGGCACCCAGGGCGCCGGAGCTGAGGACAGCCACCTGCCCCTCCAGCATCTCGTACAGGGTGCGGACCTCGATGCCCTCCGGCGTCACCTTCATCAGGTTGTAGGCGTGATAGAGGCCATCCTCCCGACGGTTGGCCTGGATGCTGTGGTCCAGGTGGCGCAGGGCGGAGGCACAGAAAGCCGTCAACCCGGGCATGGCAAGGGTCGCCTGCGCCCCGGAAAACCCTTGGGCGTAGATGGCCTGCCGGTAGTCACTGCCCGC
>JBAXHE010000374.1:0-1530 GCA_037139055.1 Betaproteobacteria bacterium
ATAAAAAAAGACCAAGGAACAGGGATGAAGGGGATGAGGGGGATAAAAAGCAGGTGTCGATGGCCTTCAATCCTGTTTCCCAAGGCCGTTGTTTAGGGGAGCACGTGGACCGGCACTGGCAGGAACTCCCGGAGCAGCACCGCATTCGCTTCTGCGGTCGCCCTGTCGGTGCCGTCTGCACCGGGGTTCAGCAGGACGGCTTCCACCCGCCAGCCCCGGAGCATGAGGGCCTCGGCGCTGAGGAGGGTGTGGTTGACGGTGCCGAGCCCGCCCAGGGCCACCAGGACACAGGGGAGCTTCAGGTCCGTGGCCCAGGCCAGGAAGTGCACCTGGGGGGCCAGCGGCACCAGGAGGCCCCCCACACCCTCTAGCAACACGCGACCCGGGGTGGGCCGGAGGCACCAGGCGGCGGTAGCGGCCAGGTCGAGGGTGCGCCCCTCCTGCCGGGCGGCGGCCAGGGGGGAAAGCGGGGCCTGGAGCAGCACATGAGTCTCGACCGTGATGCCAGGGCCGGCCACGGCCGTGGTATCGGCGTCGGGGTGATCCGGGCGGTCCACGCCGGTCTGGAAGGGCTTGCGGTAGGTGACCGGGCCGCTGGCGGCCCAGGCTCTGGCGATGAGCCCCGCAACGTGGGTCTTGCCCACGCCGGTGCCCGTCCCCAGGACCCAGAGGGGGGCGGACAGCAGGCTCAGCTCAACCATGGTGCCGCCCCCTCGTACGGGCCTACTTCTTCATCTGGCTCAGCATCTGCCGGGCCTGCCCGGCCTGCTCGCTGGCGGGGGCCAGGGCGATGACCTTGTTCCAGGCCTTGGCGGCCTCGTCGGGCTTGTGCAGGTCTGCGGAGTAGACCACCCCGAGGTTGAAGAGGCTCTGTACGTGGGTGGGCTGCAGCTGGTTGGCCTTCTGGAAGTTGGCCAGGGCCTTGTCGAACTTGCCCAGCTCCCGGTACATCACGCCCTGGTCCGTGAGGACGTTGGGGTCGCCGGGCTTGAGGGCCAGGGCCTTGCTGTAGGCATCCACAGACTTCTGGGCCTGGTGGATGTCGAAGTAGTCGTTGCCCAGGGAGAGCCAGGCATCGTGGTTCTTGGGATCTGCCAGGACGGCGGCCTCGGCCCGGGAGATGCGGGCCTGCACCTCGGCGCTGGGCAGGGTGGGGCCAGCAGTGGGCATGCCGCCGCCGGCGGGCATCCCGCCCCCCAGGGAGGGTGCCAGGGCCACGGGGGCCGCAGGTGCTGACTGGGACACCGAGGGAAGGGTGTCGCCCGTGGAATAGCTGGAGGCCATGTAGCCGGCAATGAAGCCGGCAGCCAGACCACCCACCAGGGCATAGATCGTATTCCGTTCCAAGCTCACCTCCAGGGTCGTTCAGTTGACCACGGGATTCTCCCACAGCCCGGCCGGATTCGGATCACGGTCTGGGGGGTGCCCAGGCGCAGCACCGCCCGCCGGGATGAGCGGCGGGCGGCGGTCCTGCCTATTTCGTTTCAGGCCCTCAGTTAGGGGACTTGAGCACCGTGCAGACGGAGGCGC
>JBAXHE010000375.1:0-1526 GCA_037139055.1 Betaproteobacteria bacterium
TTTGTAGCCTCTGGGTGGCTTGTTGCCCGGAGGTCCCAGGTATGAGTTATAGGCGATCATATTCCGGTGTTATCACTGGCTCTGTTTCTGGATCAGTCAACTACCCTGCTTCCGAACGTGGTGGCAGTACGTCTGTCACCCTTCATTGGCAAGAACCATACAACGTCGACATCTTGGTTGATACCTCCCCCTTTGACCATAGCGTTTCCACGGTTAAGCACCACATAGATGCGCTAACAGGGGCAGTGGTAACAACAGAGGCCCTACATATAAATGAAAAGATCCGGACCGCCGAAAACATATCAAAAAGTGTTACCGACGGATTCTTTTCACTCATTCGCTCTGACATTACTCAACAAATGGCGGCAGGGAAAAGCCAGATTGATTCGCTTCTACTTAAACTGGCCGACCTGAAGGTTGCAGTATTGCGGATTCAGGATCAAATGTCTCAGGACTACCACCGAATTACAGAGAGATATTCACGGGTCTTCCAGGATTTGGATCAGGAAACCAACAATCGCGTTGGAGCCCTTGATCAAGATTTGATTCAGGCCCAGAGGACCCTTTCCCTGGAATCCGACAAGCCATTCGCGTTGAGCACTTCAATCCCCACGATCTTCGGGGGTGAAAACAGCAGTGCACTTACCTCCATTATGGGTGCAAGTATCCGCTGTCGAACCAATCAATTGCTGATTAATGCTATGGGGTTTCTGCGCTCAGAACGGGCCTTGAGCAACAATATGAATTCTATGCTTACGGATCCGACACCCGATGCTTCGGCGAGCGTTAACCTTCCGGTGGTATTCCTGGCTGCTGATGACACCAGTGGGCAGGTATTAGAGCAGATCTATGTACATAGCGGGAGCAATTCCCCATTGGGTACCAAGGATATGGTCTCCACTCTGCTTGGGATATTTAAGGATTCAGGTCAACCCTGGACCGCCGCTCGGGCCCAGCCTCAGGTTGAGCGCTACTTTCAGCAGATGATCGAAAACCTTCAGGGCAATTCAGCCGAGCATGATAAACGTGTACAAAAGGCAATGCTGGACTTTTGGTCCAAGGCTAAACCCGCATCCCTTCCTTGCTAGGCCAGGAGCATTCATGAGAGAACTCACCGAACTGCGATTTAACGATGATCGTGTCATCCTCAAAGATAACCACGTCAAAACGTCTATTCTTCCTATGGTAAGTAACGAACTTGACCGTGACGTTGATATCGAGGGGAACTGTGTCCTTGATGGCGCGGTGGATGCTTGCGACTGGATCGAGATCAGGCGAGGCCAGGAAAGCGAAAATCTGAAATTATTAAAATAATTGAACAGGGGATATGGAATTATTTATAAAATATAAATTACAAAATAATGGAAAAACATCTTTAGTTGTTTTAAAGGTAATGAATACAATGAATTCTAATTCAGGAATTGATATTACTTCTATTAGAGAAATTAAAGATTTAAAAGAAATCTCTCATTCAAATATAATTTATTTTCTTTGCATAGTTTTTTGAAAAGTTATTTTTAACTTAC
>JBAXHE010000376.1:0-1526 GCA_037139055.1 Betaproteobacteria bacterium
AGTTGCCATAATGGGCAGAAGGCTCGGCAACGCAGGCATGTCGCTGTATGTCTTGCAGGGTCTTTTGCTCGGGACGATATTTACTGATAAAAAACTCAAATAACTTTCTGGCTTGGTTTGAGCTATCACAAACTACCATACCGCCCAAGGTATGATCACCCAGTCGGTTTCGGGTTTGTACAAAGTCATCAATAATATAATCCAGTAACGGCTCTACAAACTTTTCATGCGCATAAATAACGCGTTTATCGGTGTTGCCTTTTAAAATTTCTATTTCTTTTAAGGCTTGTTGTAGTTCCAATTGGTATTTGGTTTCTATCCCTTCGCGTATTAGTTTTAAGGTATAGCCATCGGCAATGGAGGCGTTGTAATAATATTTGTGGATATAATCACCAAAAGTATCACGCGAGCGTCTGTCATTGGCGATGAGGGGTGTGCCGGTTAAGCCGATAATAATGGCATTTCTGTCGGAATTAATCAGATTGGCCAGAAAACTGCCGGTCGGGTTGTAACTGCGATGCACCTCGTCCAAAAAGTAAATCCGTTGACAGCTGATGTCATAATCATTGGCTTTAAGTACCTCGTCATCATCTTTAAACTTTTGTATATTAACGACAGTAATTTCCCGCTTGCCGGACAAGTTGTGTATGGCTTGTTTTAAGCGAAAGTTTTTAAGCAACTCTTCTTTAGAACTGATGCTGTGTACGATTAAGCCACGACTATAAAACTCGCGCTTGGCTTGATCCATTAAATCTATTCGATCAACGATAAAATAAAACTGCGGGACGACGGCTTTTTGTTGAAAATAATCCGTTAGATAATGCACATTGTAAAACGATAAAGCTGTTTTACCGGAGCCTTGCGTATGCCAAATGATGCCTTTTTTTATGCCACTATCAATCGTGCGTTCGATGGCTTTGGTAGCAAATAATTGCGGATAACGCATGATATGCTTTTCAAGACCTTTAGCTTCCTGTACATAAGCCAGTCCATACTTTAACAGCAGCGCCAGTCTGTCTTTGCAAAAGAGCGACGTTAATAGCCGATTAGTCGGCGAGTTCGGGTTTTTATTCGTGATAAATTCGGGCGTGTGTTTAATGGTTAACAGATTGTTATCCTGTAATACCTCGTTCTCTAGTTCATCCTTTTCGGGTGCTAATAGCGCTTGTAAATCAAAAGTCTGTTCTTCTCTGAAACAATTAAAATTAGCTGGTTTTAAATCATTTGTCGAGCCGACGGTTGTTCCTTTCCCCAGCCAGTTGATGGGTATTGTCGGACCAAATGGGTGTGGAAAATCCAATATCATTGACGCCGTCCGATGGGTTATGGGGGAAAGCTCTGCAAAAAATTTGCGGGGTGAGTCAATGACAGATGTCATTTTCAATGGCTCATCGACGCGAAAATCAGTGGGTCAGGCCTCGGTCGAACTCACCTTTGATAATAGCCTGGGGCGACTGTCTGGGCAGTATGCCAGTTATCAGGAAATTGCCGTTAAGCGTTTGGTAACACGTGATGGCGATTCATTT
>JBAXHE010000377.1:0-1517 GCA_037139055.1 Betaproteobacteria bacterium
TGTAGTTGCGAGTGAGTGTCGTATCAAAATTACGGAGCCCATGTTGGCCTCCATCAGGCGGGAAGGCAAAGAGGCCGATGAAGCCGCTGGGAATCTGTTTTTGGACCACCCTCTCATACAGCTTTGCATACCTAATGTTTCGACCCCCGCTGACCCTTTGTACATTATGGATATGATGGACTGGTTGCACACTGGATGGAGGCTGCGCTGCCAGTTCATCGAGCCCAAGAGGCGTCTTGACATCGGAGGCATGCTCATCAAAATGCGAAATATGCGAAGTCCAGTGTTGTTTAACAAACACACAGCTAACAAGCTACTTCTAAACATATATATCATGATGTGTATTATCACCGCGATTCAAATTATTCGTGGCAGCTTGCTGTGTTTAACTGAATGCCTCGCGCTTGCTGCGCCAGAACCAGGCATTGTTGGATGTTGTGGGAAACAACAAAGTATGGCAGTATCAACTGCGTGTCACATACCGATATCCAACCGAAACTGTTCGACAATATCAAGATTTGATCGCAATTTCACCTGCTGTGAAGGAAAGAAGTTGCTGAAAGCTATGCGTCCACGCTCGAACATCCATCAGGTGACTCCTGTGGCAAGGATGTAGTGGCTCCGCGAGTATGACACTCAGAATCCTGGCAACTCGCGCGACAGTACCAATATTCGCTGAATATTGGACCGCGAGAGGTGACTCCACCAACAGAAATTGGCTACAATTTCGGAGTTGCTTGCATGTCCAATCAAACCTGCGTACACTGAGATACAAGAAATCTCTTGAGTTGAATAGAGTATCGCGACGGCGAAGCTAGCAGTCAGTCCATGGGCAAACCGCGAGAACAATAGTCAACAAAAGCCGGGCCCGGCCTATGTTAAGCTATCTCGCCTATGTCTATGACTTCTTTCCTCTTGACGATGTCAAGGAAAGCAACGAAGTTATGAATTCCTCTCATACTTCCGCGCAATGGACTAAAGGACTGCGCTCTATTCAAGAAACTCTTCTCATGTGATAATGGGGTGACACCCATGGCTCTTTCTTCGCCAGAAGGTTCTCTTCACGATGAAAGCGCGAGGAATCACACGCCCAAAACACCGATGCTGATCATATCAGTACTCGAAGACCCTTATTCTTGGGGGTAGGTAATGCCAAAAGAAGTAGATTATCGGCAGTTTAGTCCAACTGCGCGAGATATCACTTCTTGGCGCGAGCTAAAAAGTTTGACTGCTTAATGGGAAGGAGAAGTCAACTTCCTCCAAAGAGAAGTCCAATAAGAAACTTACGAGCTTTGCGTCCACCAAGGTTATAACCTTTTCGCCCTTAATCGGGGTAAGAATTTTGCGAACGCAACTCTTGAGAGTTAGCAAAATTACGCAGGATACCGGGGGACATTGCGCGTGCAAGAAGTATAGCAACAAAATGGTGAAATTGTTATGATATTGCACTACCGCAAGAAAACTGCAGATGCAACTGTTTCGCGCAGAGACATTGCAAGGATGGGGCTATACCTCAC
>JBAXHE010000378.1:0-1515 GCA_037139055.1 Betaproteobacteria bacterium
CGGGGTACTCTGAAGGTCAGGAACAGGGTGTGCGACTGGTGAATTTATTCGCTGGCGCATATTACGCGCGAGACGAGTGGGTTTGAGGGGCTCTGTCGGGGGCAGGCGGCAATAGGGATGCCAGGCGGCTCGGGTGCGCTCTGGCGGCTTAGATTCTGGAATGTTGTCGGCGTGCATGCGCTGAACGGCCTAACATATTCAACAATATCTAAGGTGTGGAGATCAGGGTTCGATTCTTGCCATTTTTTATGAGCGAGTTCAGCCTCTGCTCTCATTGCAGCGGTTAGAGAAACGAGGCCTTCATTTTGGTAGTACCAAGGGTTTGTAATCTGGCTTTCAGATGAAATCGCCATTACTGATCCCAGCGATTCCTCGCCAGCAAGCCAGTCGTTGATATCATTTGCAAATGTACTGATGTTCGTTTTCATACTGCTTCTGTTATATATAGCGCGTATTGACTTTTTAATATCCGCCAGTAAAATAGATGTTTGATTCCCTGACAGACAATCTCCTTGATCGGGTGCGTCGAGTTTCCCTCTGTGAGACAGCTTAATCGCTACGTCGGCTGATCGGGCTTCGAGGTCCTCGCGTACTGGGGAGGTATCGATGTAGATTTTGGCATCGGTTCGATGCCGTGTCAGTGACACGAGAGCAGATTCTGACGACATGCCTCCATGCCCGTCGAACACGAAGGCTCTGCTGACCGTGGAGCCCTGGGAGGCATGGGCCGTGCATGAAAATGCATGCTGGATTTTTGGTGCGTGATTTCTTTTGGTTTGTTTATCTGATTTTGTCGTCAAGTTGTTCCAGTGCGCTTCGATGATAACCCCCTTGTCCATTTTGATCTGAACAATGGGGTTTGTGGGGTCATCCGATGAAGTTATTGATAATATTGTTCCGAAATCAGAATTTGATATCTGAGTTTGGGGTGAGTTTCCGTCGGGATGTGAAGCAATCATATCATCAGATAATTTGATTGTTTCCCCGAAAACGAGTCGGTCTCCAACTGCGATATGCAGTGGTGCTTCCAACTGATTGGAGCCGCGTCCGATGGCATTGACAACGAAATCTGGACCAGTGATGATTCCACACTCACGGTAAATTGGACGAAGAGCGGAATTTAGATCGCGGATATCGGCGTTCCGGGTTGTGATCACGATCCGTGGGGGCAGGTGCTTCAGGTTTTCGTGGACTTTGCCGGGGGACCCAAGGAGATCGGTCCGGACGTCGGCTACCAGCGCAGCAATGGTTTCCTCCCTGGTGCTGCCCCAGGTGACGTTCCCGCGCAGGTCATAGGCATCCAGCCCCTCGCTGATGTTGCCCGACGACATGGCCATCGAAGCGGCGCGTTGCCAATCAACTGACTGCCGGCGAATTTCTGAAATGCGGGAGCTAGAATTTAATCGCATGATCGCCGAAACTGGCGCGCCACCTGAAACGGGTTGGAGTTGCCGTGTGTCACCGGAACATATAAGCTTTGCTCCGTTAAGATTCGTGATCAGCTTTGCAACGTCG
>JBAXHE010000379.1:0-1514 GCA_037139055.1 Betaproteobacteria bacterium
ACAAGCCGTAGCAGTTCGAGTCTGCTCGCGGGCACCAAAGAAAAGAGAGCGCCTCCGGGCGCTCTTTTTCTTTTAGCTGTTGGCTATCAGCTGTCAGCTATTAGCCAAAGCAGATGGGTGCAACTTGGGGCGCTTGGGACAGTTCCTAGGCGCAAAGCAGCTGGCTGATAGCCAAGACTGATGGGGACACCCTGACCGCCGGGAGTTGGGCTTTAGCCGATAGCCGATAGCTGACAGCTGATAGCTTTAAGCCCATGCCCTGGCCCTCCGCCGCTGCTCTGCTGGCTCCGCTGGCTCCCTGGTTCGACCGGGTGCGGCGGGACCTGCCCTGGCGGGCTCAGAACCTGGATGCACCCCACACCGATCCCTATGCGGTACTGGTCTCGGAGCTGATGCTGCAGCAAACCCAGGTGGCCACCGTGACCCCCTACTTCGTGCGCTGGATGGATCGCTTCCCCACCCCTGCCGCCCTTGCCGCTGCGAGCGAGGACACCGTGCACAAAACCTGGGAGGGGCTGGGCTACTACCGCCGCGCTCGCTTCCTGCAGACCGCTGCGGCCTCGGTGGCCGCGGAGGGCTGGCCCGACGACCTGGCGGGCCTGGCGGGGCTCCCGGGGCTGGGGCCCTACACCGCCGCTGCGGTGGGGGCCATCGCCTTCCAGTGGCCCACGCCGGCCTTGGATGGGAACGCCTTCCGCGTGCTGGCCCGCCTGGTGCGGATCGAGGGGGATCCCCGGCTCGAAGCAGCCAACCTGCGGGACTGGCTGACTCCGGCTCTGGTGGAGCACGGCCCCTCCCGCCTCACCCAGGCCCTCATGGAGCTGGGCGCCACCCTCTGCCTGCCGAATCCGGCCTGCGCGGCTTGTCCCCTCGCCGATGCCTGTCGGGCCTTCCAGGAGGGCTGTACCGCCAGCATTCCCCCGCCAGCCAAGCGGACCCCCGTCCAAAAGGTCGACCTGTGGCTGGTGGCCCTGGAAACGGAGGGCCGTTCCCTCCTGCGGGAACCCGCCTCCCGGGGCCTCCTGGCGGGCCTCTGGCGCTGGCCAGCCCTACCCGCAGAGGACCTGCCAGCGATGGCGCCAGCCCCGACAGGACAGGTGGCATGGCCCGGCTGGACCCAGGTCTACACCCACCGCCGGGAGGCCGTCAGCCCGATCTACCTCCGCCTAGATCACTCGTTCCCCGCCCCCGAAGGCCTGCGCTGGGTGCCCCGAGCAGACCTGCCCGCCCTGCCCCTAGGCAAGCGCGACCAGCGCCTCCGCGACCTCCTAGACACCCCGGGCCAGACCCCCCTCACCGCACCCGAACCCTCAGCAATTCTTCATGCGTTGGGGTACACCGAGTAAAGGAAAGAAGATGGAAGCGGAGGACTGCCGAGCCCTACAGCCCCAGGTCGCTGAGCTCTTGCTGGGCGGTGCGGGCTTCGGCGCTGCCGGTGAAGCCGCTCACCAGCTCCTGGAAGGCCTTCACGGCCCCGGGCTTGAGGCCCTGCTTGAGCAGGCACTGGGCGCGCT
>JBAXHE010000380.1:0-1507 GCA_037139055.1 Betaproteobacteria bacterium
TTGAAGCTGTTGCGCTTGTGCCCGAGCCGGCCGGCGTCGTACCAGGCCCTGCCCTGCTCCTGGCCGCCACGCACGTGGGCGATGGCGCAGACGAAACCGCGCTCGAGCAGCGACAGCCTCGCCACCGAGAAGGTCGCGTCCGAGGAAATGCCGTAGGCGCCGTAGGCCGTCTGATACAGCGGCGCCGGTGCGGCCGGCGCCGCGGCCGCCCGCCGCATCACGGTCACCGGGATGCGCGCGCCGTCGCGGGCCGGGGCGTAGAGCAGCTCGACCTCGCAGGTCGGCGGCTCGATACCGGGGACCTGCTCGATCTTGAGGACACGGGCTGCCCCCGTGGCGATATCGAGTTCCATCGTCGTGTCGGGCCGCTGCGGCGAGGACTCGACGTAGCGCAGCGTCGTCGTCCGGTACTCCGGGTTGTCGTCGAGCACGACCACGCCGACCGCGTCGCGCGCGGCGAGGACGCGCTCGCCGGTAAGCCCGCCGTCGCCGTCGACCAGGAGCCGCAGGCGCGGCCCGGCGGGCACCCGTTCCGACACCGCGACGAAGCCGGCGAACGTGTCGACCCCGGTCAGGAGGACGTCGGCACGCTCGGCGAGCCGTTCGCTCCAGGTCGTCAGGTCGCCGAGCGTGGCGAGCGGCGCCTCGAGCAGGCGGAAGTTGGGCGCCGCCTGGTTCGACAGCACCAGGAACGAATCGCTGCCGCCGTGCTGGCGGTCATCGACGTGGTACTCGTGGTCGCGTTCGCGGCGACGCACGACCTGCAGGCCGAGCGCCGGGTCGGCAGCGGCCGCATAGCGGTACTCGGTGGCCACCGTGCTCTGCGATACGACGTACAGAAAGCGTCCCGACCGGCCGCGATAGACGCCGAGGAAAAAACTCGGGTCGGCCTCGGCGTACAGCAGCCGGTCGCGGCCGGAGCCGATCTCGACGGCGCGGACCTCGTTGCCGAGCAGCGTCTCGCGGTCCTTCCTGACGTACAGGATGGTGCTGTTGTCGGCCGCCCAGGCGATGTCGTCCTCGACCGGAAAGACGGCGACACCCCGGTCGGCGCCGCCGGCGATCGCCCGGACCTTCAGCGTGTACTCGAGCCGGCCGACGGTGTCCTCGGTATAGGCGATCAGCGTGTTGTCGTCGCTGACCTCGAGACTGCCAAGCGCGTAGTGCTCGTGGCCCCGGGCGAGTTCATTGACGTCGAGCAGGATCTCCTCGGGCGCCTCGAGGCTGCCGGCGCGGCGGGCGTGGATCGGGTATTCGCGGCCGGGCTCGTAGCGGACGTAGTACCAGTAGCCGCGCTCCAGGACCGGCACCGAGGAATCGTCCTCGACGAGCCGGCTGCGCAGTTCCGCCGTCAGTCCGGCGACCACGGCGCGGAGCGGTGTGAAGTAGCGGTCGGCGTAGTCGTTTTCGGCGGCGAGGTGGGGGAGCACGTCGGCCGACTAGCGCGCATCGTCACGCAGCCAGCCGGAGTCGTCCGGCCGGCTGCCATGCGCGGAGTGGACGTAGC
>JBAXHE010000381.1:0-1505 GCA_037139055.1 Betaproteobacteria bacterium
TACGGTAGAACTCTGGAGTGATCTCCTCTTCGGTAGAGAGCAACACCACCTGGTGGCTGGCTTCATGGAAATAGGAACTCACCAGGTTCTCACGGTGACGGTGATCCAACCTGCCTAGGGGTGTATCGATAATGATCGGGAGAGTTTTCCCACTTGCTGTGGAAAGTCCCCATAGGATTGAAATGGCAAGGATCTGTCTCTCTCCCGCAGAGAGCTGATGAGCACTGAAGGCATCCCCCAACGAGTCGTAGATAGTGATTTGAAATGTCGCAGGGTCGATACTTACCCTGGATACAAGTTTTTTCTTCGAGTACAGAATGCGAGCACTTTTTAAAATCTCCTCTTCGATCCGCAGTATGTCTCTGGCGACCAAACTTTCCTTGAATTTATTTACGGTGGTCCTCGCCCGTTCGATATGGGTCAGATTTCTATCCAGCAAGGCGGTCCCGATACGGATGGATTCAAGCTGGCTATGCTGACGGTCTCGTTCCTTTTCAATTCGCCTAAGATTGCTGACGGCCACGCTAAGTGAAAACTCAGTAGATCTTATGTCCTCTTCAACTCGGTGCAACAGCTGGTCTACTTTAGTTCGCTTTTCAAGCAAGTGGTAGACGGCCTCAGGATCAGGAATTCGAGCCAGTTTCCGCTGTACCACTTCCAGATTGTCCCTGTTGGTTACTAGACGTGCTTGAATCAAATCATTTTGGCCCGACGTGGCCGAAAGTCCGCCGTGAAGCAGATGCTGAAGCTGGGCATAGCCCTCTTGAGAAAAATCGTAGAGCATCTCGGTGGCACCAAGGTTCGATTACACGTCGTTTCTGTCCCGGCAAAGCCTTGCCTCCACCAGCGAACATATGCTGGGCAAAACCTACGCATTCTTTAAATCAGACAGAAGCGATTGGTCTCGAATTTCCAGCTTGCTCAACCATTCCTTGCCTCCACGAAGGGAGATTTCCTTCTCGGCCTGAATTGCGATCTCCTCGAGCAGACCTTCGAGGGGTACCAGTGGTAGCAGCCCGCCCTGCAACTTGCGAATCTCCTCCTCCAGCTCCGCAATTTGCGCCAGTAGGGTTTTCTCCTCCTGCTCTAGCACTTCACGCCGTTCGATTAGATGCCCGCCCTGGTTGTGGATTTCAGCCTGGGTCTGATCCCGGTCATTAAGAGCCGTCAACTGAGCTGCTTGAAGGGTTTTGATGGCCTCCTCTAGATCACGGACCGCCGTCATGGCATCGAGGTGATTCGCCTCCGCCCGCTTCAGCTCATTTACCTGCTCTTCTGGAGCCGCCTCAAGGCGATGGCGTCGCGCCAGAGCCGAAAGGTCCTTCTCCAGGCGCTCCAGAAGGTCCGCACCTAACAGGCCATAAATCCCGGTACGAAGGATGTCCCGACTTTTCTCGGGGTCGGCCAGTGCTGCGATTTGTTCACCATCGAAGAGGAACAAGTGAGCAATGCGTGAAGGGATGAGGTTTTCTATGAATTCGTCCCAGGCGTCCACGAGGTCGGAG
>JBAXHE010000382.1:0-1502 GCA_037139055.1 Betaproteobacteria bacterium
AAAATTCACCGACCGCCGGCCCGGCCTCGTCGTCTCCCGCCTCACTGGCAGCGTTCAACCTGAATGACCCCACCCTCTACCTCAATCGGGAACTGACCTGGCTGGAGTTCAACCGGCGGGTGCTCCACGAGGCCGAGGATGAGAGGACCCCACTCCTGGAGCGAATCAAGTTTGCCGCCATTGTCAGCGCCAATCTGGACGAGTTCTTCATGAAGCGAATTGGCGGACTCAAGCAACAGGTAGGGGCAGGCATCAGCACTCTCACCGTGGATGGGCGCACCCCTCGCCAACAGATTGACCAGTGCTACGCCGTAGTCAGGGAACTGGAGGCTCGCAAGCAGGGCCTTCTTCCCCAGTTCCTTCGTCTTCTTGCCGAGCAGGGGATTCGGATCGTTTCTTTTGATCAGCTCTCCTCCAAGGAGCGAAAGCAGCTCCGGGAGCAATATTACCGGAACATTTTCCCTCTCATCACCCCCCAGGCGGTGGACCCGGCCCATCCCTTCCCCTTTGTCTCCAATCTTTCCCTCAACCTCCTCGTGACCCTCAGGTATCCGCGGGATCGCGAGATCTCCCTGGCCCGGGTTAAGGTGCCGGTGGGCGCCGGTATACCTCGGTTCATCCGGGTGGGGAATCAGGATACCTTCGTCCCCCTGGATCAGGTTATCGGGCACAACCTGGACATGATCTTCCCGGAGATGGTGATCGTCTCCTGCGAGCTGTTCCGGGTGACCCGCAATGCAAATGCGGAACGGGACGAGGAAGAGGCGGACGATCTCGTCGTCATGATCGAATCAGAATTGCGGGATCGGAAGTTTGCCCCCATCGTCAGGGTTGAGGTCATGGAGGGGATGTCCCGACTCCACCGGGGGCAACTGGCGGCGGAACTGGAACTGGATGAGGCTGCCGATGTCTTTGAGGTCTCCGGGATTATGGCCATGCGCGACCTCTTTGAGATCTCTCGTCTTGATTACCCGCATCTTAGAGATCCGCACCATCATCCCGTGGATCAGCCGCTCCTTCAGACGCCGCGGAACATCTTTCATATTATTCGGGACGCTGGGGCGATTCTCCTCCAGCACCCTTACGAATCGTTCACCAGCTCCGTGGAGCGGTTCATTCTTGAGGCCGCGACCGACCCCAAGGTGCGGGCCATCAAGATGACCCTCTACCGGACCTCCAGCGAGAGCCGGATCGTCGACCTCCTCATAGAAGCTGCTGACAGCGGAAAACAGGTGGCGGTGGTGGTGGAACTGAAGGCCCGGTTTGATGAGGCGGCCAACATTCGACTGGCGGAACGGCTTGAAGATTCCGGAATCCATGTAACCTATGGCGTGGTGGGACTCAAGACCCACTGCAAGGTAATCATGGTGGTGCGCCAGGATTACAGCGGTTTGCGGCGCTATCTCCACTTCGGCACCGGCAACTACCATTCCGATACTGCTCGGAGCTACAGCGATCTGGGGCTGTTCACCTGTGATGAGGAACTGGGAGAGGATACCACC
>JBAXHE010000383.1:0-1501 GCA_037139055.1 Betaproteobacteria bacterium
GAGGAGACACCGCCCTGAATAGGAGATGCAGAGTGCCCCGTGGGCAAAAACCTCAACCTCAACCGGCACCAATTGCTTGACCTCGCAAATCTCGTCGAGAGTCATCTCTCGCGCCAGATTGATCCGACTGACCCCCTGACGACTCCAGAACGCAGCGCTTCGCCAGTTGGTGGTGTTAGCCTGAGTCGAGAGATGGATCTGACGCTCCGGAGATACTTCGCGAATAAGGTCGAAAACTCCAGGGTCGGCGGCAATGAGAGCGTCAAACGGGACTGCGGCGATCCGTTCGAGAAACCCCTGGAGCAGAGGAAGGTCCGCTCCACCGGCGTACCAGTTCACCGTAAGGTAGGCTTTTACTCCCCGGTCATGAGCAAAATCAACCGCTTCTTCGAGTTCCTCGTCCGTGAAGTTGTCTGCCTGATTGCGGAGACCGAAAGCCTTGCCTCCCAGGTAGACGGCGTCAGCGCCGTAGTGCACTGCGAGAGCAAGCTTCTCCCGGTTGCCGGCAGGCGCCAGAAGTTCGGGGAGTTTCCGCCGCACACATTACTTGCGGTGAACTTTAGTTGGTGGAGCTTCCTGAGCCATATCGAACTTGCACGGACGCCATAAAAAATATCTTGGCGAATCCGGGCACTCGGGGTATTTTCTGAAATCGGGGGATGGTAACACAATCCACACGTCAAGGAAACCCCAAAGGCGCACGGGCTCAGACAACCCTTTCTGCTTGACACTAACAGCATGGTGGCCGTATTACTTTCCTGAACTCCGGTAGATGACGCAGAGCGAGCCGTGTTCGACAGCATAATTTCTCAACACGACAACTCACTGGCACGGTTCCTGCTAAAATCTCGTCTACACACCTGTTATGCTGGATTTCAGGAATCGGTTCCGCGGCTTAGCCCGTTTTCGCAGCAGGAAGTATGCAGAAACTTCACCACCCCGCCCTATCTGGAGGCGCCCAATGAAAAAGCTTGTTGTAACCCTATCGATTTTCGGCATTCTTTGCGCAGCGACTTCTCACCTTTTCGCCGCGTCGGCCCCGGAACCGACAGTCTATGTCGTGCAAAAGGGGGACACCCTCTGGGGTGTCTCAGGGCGGTTTTTCAAGGATCCGTTCTTCTGGCCGAACCTCTGGTCACGCAATCCGGCCATCGGCAATCCTCACTACATATACCCCGGCCAGAAACTCAGGATCTTTCCTGATCGAATAGAAGTCGTCGCCATCGAAACATCCCTGCCGGCTGTAACCGGGATTAAATCAGCTCCTCCAGCTCCTCCGGTCGAAACCGAACCGATACCGGAGATAACTTTTCCGGTGACCGGCGGCGAGGGATTCATCACTGAAGATGATCTGAACGGAGTCGGACATATTGTGGCCACCAATCATGATCGGGTAATAGTCGGCGAAGGGGATACCGTCTACACCGACATCGGCGCCGACCGTGGCGCCGGAACAGGTGACCGGTTCTCGATCTTCAGCAAGCAGGAGGTCATCACCCAC
>JBAXHE010000384.1:0-1500 GCA_037139055.1 Betaproteobacteria bacterium
GGATTTCCTCGTTCATCCCAGGATGCAGCAATTGACTGTGTGACCGCGAAAACAGAGGGGATCGGCTCCATTCGGCTCGCAGGCATTCGAGTCAATCCTTCTACTCCTTGGAGTTCTAATCGATTCAGAAAAATGGGCTGATGGGTAAGGCAGGAGTGAAAAAACACCCAGTCCCCACCTCTACCGCGTTCAATGGCGGTTCGCAGGCCCCGATCAGGCGCGGCCCAAGGGTTCGTGGTTGGGAAGACTCGGAGTAGATCAAGCCAGGAAGCGAAGATGGGGAGGTGGACCGAGAGGTTAGAGTTGATGAAGTTCTCCCATCCATTGGCAGGCATGCCGATCTGGTCAAAGTCCTCCCCACGATGAGACAACCCAATGGTGCCGCCATCATCGATGAAAAATCGGACCTTTTTCCCGACCTCCTTGGCGGCCTGCAA
The DNA here is from genome assembly GCA_037139055.1 of Betaproteobacteria bacterium. Classification (GTDB taxonomy): domain Bacteria; phylum Pseudomonadota; class Gammaproteobacteria; order Burkholderiales; family Rhodocyclaceae; genus Propionivibrio. The sequence continues at coordinate 438 of JBAXHE010000384.1, forward strand.
AGTATAATAGCGCGCCTTGTGTTCGTACTCTTCAACATCCGGCATGATGTGGGCTGAGGTGAACCGAATGGGGTCTCCACCCCAGAGCAGGCTGTAGAGCATGCGCGTGGCTGGGATGGGGGTAAAGGCCTGGCTGGCGTGCTCTCCATGAAAGGTAGCAAGTCCCTCTTGGTAGGCTACATCCGGCCGAAGACCATCAATGGCTACCACCAGGACGTCGGGAGCTTTCCCCCCATGATTCGGCATCATTACCGGTGTGGCCTGCAACCAGAAGGGGGCCTGTGCAAGGCACCACCAACCCACGGCTGAAAGTAGGGTGACTCCCCATGCGCGTCGACCGCGCGGTAGTGCCCAGCGAATTAAGCACAGCCCCATTAGGGGCACGACGGCTAGCGCCAGCCCCATAGGGAGCTGCCGAAGGCCGGGAATCACCCAAATGGCAGTGGGGACCTTCCACCACAGCCAGGCATGAACTAGGGCTAATCCCCCAGAGGTGGCCTTGAATGCCGCCCAGCCACCCCAATCGTTCCGCCACCCCTGTTCCAGAAATGCAGAGCCCATGGCAGCCGTCAACGTCCAACCGAGTAGACTCAAAATGACATATATGGGCAACACTTCCCGGAGCAACCAGACCTTCGCAAATTTAGCGAGGATGGGGAATTGCATTGCGAGGGAGAAGAGGCCTGGCGTGCCTGACTGTGTCCCAAGATAATAGGACCGCGCTAGGAGGGCGGATAGGGCCACCACCACAACTGGGGCCACCAAGGCGCCCCACCACCGGAGTAATGGGCGTGTGTGCATGTTTGTCCGACTCGCTACAACACGAAAGCCCCCGAAGGGGCCTTCGAATGAAAAGGGGGAATCAGCTATTCCAGGTTAGTCCGCTTTGTCACCAGGGTGGATCCGTTGATCGGGTTCTGTACGGTCACAGAGCCGACCAGCATGTTGGAAGCGGTCAAGGAAAACTCAACCTGGCCCAAGGTGGTCGTTGCTGGGGACGCAGTGTTCAAGGTGGCCTTATAAGCGGGACTCGAAAGATCCCATGGGTTCTTTTCTATTTTGG